>NZ_JAKPCB010000078.1:0-24573 GCF_023347575.1 Brenneria tiliae
AAAAGCGGAGAGAAGTCTTCACTGCTGGCGCTGCGTTGCCAGAGATGCCCGCCTGCGCGGGCATGACGGAGGGGTAGGCATGGTGAATAAAGTGTCTTGACCGCTGACGTTCAACACAGTATCTGCGAAAGCAGGAATCTTTCTGATATTGATGCATTAGCTGAAAGCAGATCCCCGCTTTCGCGAGGATGACGGCAAAGGTAAAGGGTTTGTCAGCAACCTCAAAAACGCTCCAGGCGTTTTTTTATGGCGGGCTATCCCTGCCCGCCACCCTTCGGGCCGTTGCAGGCGACGTTGAAAAACGCTCCAGGCGTTTTTTTATGGCGGGCTGTCCTTGCCCGCCACCCTTAAGGCCGTCGCAAGCGACGTTGAAAAACGCTCCAGGCGTTTTTTTATTTACTAAACGCTGGCCGTATCAATTCATTGACGGTGATGAAAACCCGTTATATCCCCCTATCAGGCCGTTTGGCGCCGACGCGCGGTCAGCTATTACTGACTGCCGGGTAACCATATAACTATTTGTTGGTTGATAAAAAAGGTGTGCAACTTTAAATATTCGTTTGTTTATATGTTAAAAATATTCACCTGAAACATCCCAAAAACAACATTGCATTAATAAAGGAGCATCATGTCAAGGATTACTGCAATCAGAAAAACGGCCATCGCCGCGCTATGCGGTTTGAGCTGGGCGCTGGGCGGATGGCAGGCGGCGCAGGCCGACACGTCGCCGCAACGGGAAGCGCCGCAGGAGAAGGCCGCGGCGCAACCGGCGGCGTCCGCCGCCGCCGCCGAGGGCAACCGAATTCCGCCTTGTCATTGATACGCCATCCTACAGTTATGCGACATATTCAATATGAGGTATTTTTGCCATGTCTAATCAGCCAGTAAGCAAAAAGAGGCATGCCGCCGCGCTGGTGGCGCTGAGCGCGACGCTGATATTGTGGTTGCAGACGGCGTCCGGCGCCGCGCAGCCGCTTAAAAGCATCACGCTGCAGCTCGATCCCGCCACGGCGGTGGCGCAGGAAAAAGGCTTCTTCAAGGAAGAATTCGGTAAGATCGGCATCGAAGACGTGAACCTGATCGCCTCCGGCAGCGCCGAACTGCTGGGCGCGGAGGCGGCGCACCTCAACCACGGCGGCATCGCGGTGGCGCAGCGCATGATCTATCCGGCGGTGGTGCATCACGCCAACGGACTGGATGCGGTGATCGTCTGGGAGTCGGAGCCTTCCGACAAATACCGTACGCCGATTATCGCCCGGGCGGACAACGAGGAGATTAATCAGGTACAGGATCTGGACGGGCGCAAATTCGCCAGCAGCCGGGTGAGCTGCTACTGGACGGCGCCCACCGAGATCCTGACCAAGGCGGGGTTGCCGCTGGACTCCCGCAAGCAGCAGGGGCGGGTGCGCTACCAGTCGATGGATAACAGCGCCGCGGTAGCCGCCGCGCTGCTGAGCGGCTCCATCGATGCCACGGCGGTGCACCTCGGCACCTCCGGCGCGGCCGCGCTCTATACCTCCGGTCAGGTGAAAGTGATCGGCCGCACCCCGGATGACGGCGTCTACGTCAACGGCGCCGGCCGGGTTTCCTACTTCGCGATGCGTTCGTTCGCCGAAAACTACCCGCAGGCCATCCAGGCGTTTCTGGTGGCGGTCGATCGCGCCAAAGCGTGGGCGCGGGAGAACCCCGATGAAGCGGCGGCCATCGTCGCCAAAGCCACCCGCGTGCCGGAACATATCGCCAAGTTCCAAATCACCGATCCGTCGCAGTTCTACTTTATGCGCGGCGAGGAAGACGCCGACAGCGTGCGCAGCAATATCAAAACCTTCCAGGCGTGGTACATCGCGCAGGGGGACGACATCCTGAGCGAGCGCAATCTGAGCGATACCCAGGTCGATAAGCTGGTCGACGCGCGCTTTTTCAAAGGCGGCGCTTATTCGGCCTATAACTGACCGCTGCTCGCCTAAACAGGACCATAGGACCGCTAACCATGAGTGATAACATTCTTGACGGCGTGGCGACGGCAAAGCCCGTACGCCGCCGGCGATCGGGGAACTGGATCGGCTTTATCCTGCCGCTGGCGATCCTGTCCGGCTGGCAGGCCGCGTCTCATTATCAGTGGGTTCCGCCGGTCTTTCTGCCGTCGCCGGCGCGAACGCTCGCCTCGTTCTGGGACCTGGTGACCAAACAGTCGTTCGACGAAGACTTTTTTATCAGCATCACGCTGGTGTCGCAGTCATTCCTGCTCGGCGCGCTGGCCGCGCTGCTGCTGGGGATCGCCGCCGGCATGTCCCGCAAGGTGGAAAACTTCTTCGGCCCGACGTTCGACACTATCCGCCATATCCCCGGCATCGCCTGGCTGCCGCTGATTATTCTGTGGCTGGGGGTGGGGGCGCCGGCCAAAACGCTGGTGATCGCCAAGTCGGTATTCTTCCCGGTGTTTCTCAATACGCTGCAGGGGATCCGCAACGTCGATCGCAACTACATTGAGCTGGGGGAAGTGCTGCGCCTGACGCGCTGGCAAACCCTGCGGCGCATCGTGATCCCCGCGGCCCTGCCCAACGTGATGGTGAGCCTGCGCTACAGCGCCGGGCTGGCCTGGGCGCTGGTGGTGGTGGCCGAGGGCATCGCGGGGCAGGTGGGC
Source organism: Brenneria tiliae (assembly GCF_023347575.1). Lineage (NCBI taxonomy): Bacteria > Pseudomonadati > Pseudomonadota > Gammaproteobacteria > Enterobacterales > Pectobacteriaceae > Brenneria > Brenneria tiliae. The sequence continues at coordinate 2,645 of NZ_JAKPCB010000078.1, forward strand.
ATCGGTTTTCTGATCTTCCGCGCCCAGTCGCTGCTGCTGACCGACCAACTGCTGGTCTGCATGGCGACCATCGGCCTCGTCGGTTTTCTGATCGACCGGTTAATGCTGGCGCTGCAAAAGCGCGCGCTGGTATGGAAGCAGGGCTATGAGGGCTAACCCATGACCGAGACATTGCACGTGCGCGGCGTAACCAAACGCTATTCGCACGACGGCGCGGCGTCGCACGAGGTGCTGCGCGGCATCGATTTAACGGTGGAGCCGGGCGAGTTCGTCAGCATCGTCGGGCCGAGCGGCTGCGGCAAGAGCACCCTGCTGCGCCTGATTGTCGGGCTGGATCAGGACTATCAGGGCGAGATTACCCTGGGAGCGCGGCGCATCAGCGGCCCCGGCCCGGAGCGCGGCATCGTGTTTCAGGACCATCGTCTGCTGCCGTGGCTGACGCTGGAGGAGAATATCGCGCTGGCGGTGGAAAATGTCTCCTGGCCGGCGGCCCGCAAACGCGCCACGGTGCGCGAACATATCGAACTGGTGGGGCTGTCGGGCTACGAGCAGGCCTTTCCCCACCAGCTTTCCGGCGGCATGGCGCAGCGAGCCGCCATTGCCCGCGGGCTGGTGGCGCGTCCGGAAGTGCTGCTGCTGGATGAACCGCTGGGGGCGCTGGATGCGCTGACGCGCATCCGGCTGCAGGATGAACTGCTGCATATCTGGCAGCACGAGCGCACCAGTATGATCCTGGTGACCCACGATATCGAGGAAGCGCTCTATTTGAGCCACCGCGTGGTGGTGCTGCAGTCGCATCCGGGGCAGATAGCCAGGGTGGTGGAGGTAACGCTGCCTTTACCGCGCGACCGCGCCAGCTATGCGTTTACCGACCTGCGGCGCGAGGTGCTGGCGGCGATGGCGCCGGATGCCGTGCAGCGCGAAGCGGCGGTAGCCGGGTAGTTGACCCCCTCCCGGCCTCCCCCTTGCCACTGTCTCTTATACACAAATGCGGGAGCGCTGACGGAGGTGGCTGTTACGCGGCGTAAAAAATTATGCTGAGGAGATAGCAGGCTTAGGATGAGCCGCATGGACGCGGCGAAAGCTTGCGCCACGTCGGGAACGTGTCGCAAGCGGTCCGTTAAGCCTGATACCGACGAAGGCACCGCGCAGCGGCATAATTTAGCCGCAAGCCCGGGTCCATAGGGGGCTGGCGTTTGAGCCCCCTATGTCGGGCGCGTGCTACGACGTAGCATGGAAATGGCGGCATTGTGGCGCACGAAACTGCCTCTGAGTCCGCATAAAAATGTGACTAAGAGACAGCCCTTGCCAGGGGGAGGAGCTGACTTACTCTCTCCCCTGCGAAGGAGTGGGGTTAATCACTGCTCCCACCCTTATCCTCCCGCCGCACAGGCGGGAGAATTACGATCCAGCTCACAATTTCACCGGTCAGGATGATCCCTACGACGCCCGTGACGGCGGGGGAGAGCGACTGGATTCCCTGCTTTGGTTTTACAGCCGCGATGAAAATCGAGGCTCTCGGCCTATTCGCGTTCATGCTAAACCGGTTGAAAAATATACAAATGTAAATATTAACAATACTAATGTTAATGATTTATTTGTAACCAATCCTAATGAAAATTATCTTCGGGATCTCTACATCCAAACACCCTATACAAAATAGCCAAATAATATAGCGACGTATTTATCTGATTATGGAGGAGATCATCATGCCATCAAGCGGCAACGCGCTGTTGAAAGAGGAAATAGAGCTTTCCCGATCGATTTTCGACGCGAATGGAAAGCTGACCTACGAAGAGAAGGCGGAGCGCGCCTTGCAGGCAGCGCTGGACATCAAGGATCAACTGCTGGATTCGCCCCAAAGGGTGGATACCGAACGCCTGATCCATCTGCTGGACGTCTACCAGAAATACGGCACCGAGCCCGCCATACTGTTAAGAGCCCGCGTGTTCGAGCAGGTTTTGCAAAAAAAGACGCTGTTTCTGGACAATAACCCCCTGGTAGGGTCGGTTACCTCGTATCCCGCCGGGGTCTATGTCTATCCCGAATACGGTTCGGAGTGGATCGCCGAGGAGCTCGACCAGCCTATCGTCTCCCATCTGGGCGAAGTTTCGCTTTCCAGCCGGGACCGGGAGCTGTTGGCCGAAGCGGCCGCCTATTTCAAGGATAAAAACGCCGAAGCCCGTTCCCGCGAACTGGCGCAAGAGCTGTTGGGGCTTGATCCCAAAGAAGGCGTGGCGGCCGGTCTGTTCACCGAGTCGGCTCGCTACACCGTCGGCGCCGGCAACGTCGATTACGCGAGCTTTATCGATCGCGGGCTGAAAGATATCATCCGGGAAACCGAAGAGCGCCTGCGCGCGGTTCCCAGAACGGCGGCGGAGTCGGACAGGATCGATTACTACCAGGCTATCCTGATTACCTTCCGAGCGGTGATCGCCCTTGCGCATCGCTACGCCGATCTGGCGGAAAGCGAAGCGGGTAAAACCGGCGATCCCATACGTCGCGCCGAACTTCTGGAGATCGCCGAGGTGGCGCGCCACGTGCCGGAAAATCCGCCCAGAAATTTCCGCGAGGCGCTGCAAAGCTGGTGGTTTATCCACCTGGGGATCCAGATCGAGCAAAGCGGCTGCGGTTCGTCCCCCGGCAGGCTGGGTCAGTACCTGGATAAATATTATCAGGCGGATAAAACTCAAAACGGCCTTACCGCCGAACAGGCGAAAAGCTGGCTCAAGGCGCTGTTCGTCAAGATTTTGTCCTACGGTTTCTATTCGGGGGTGATCGCCGCCCGTCAGGGATCGGGCCACACCGGCCACACCATCAATCTGGGCGGGCTGGACGCCAGCGGCCGGGATGCCACCACGGAATTGGATCACATTCTGCTCGATACGCAGATAGAGTTGCAGACCATTCAGCCCACCATCACCATCCTTTATCATGACGGCCTGGCGGAGGATTTCCTGCTCAAGGCGGTCGATCTCGAGCGCACCGGTCTCGGACAGCCGCAGTGGCTGAACAACCGCGTGGTCATTGAACGCCTGCTGACCCGCTACGCCAAAGTCGGCGTCACCATTGAAGACGCCAGAAATTGCATCAACATGAGCTGCGTCGCTACCGGCATCGCCGGCAAAACGGCGTTTCTGCACGAAGGCGGTTCGTTCAATCTGGCGAAGGCGCTGGAGCTGGCGCTTCACGACGGCGTCGATCCCGCAACCGGGCTGACGGTCGGCGCGAAAACCGGCGATCCGAGAAATTTTGCCGATTTCGAACAGCTTTACGCCGCCTACTCGCAGCAGGTTCTTCACCTTTTCCAGCAGGTCCGGCCGTTGGGATCGCTCTCCAACAAGGCGCTGGGGGATACGGTTCCCGTGCCGTTCCGTTCATCGCTTTACGAAGGCAGCCGCCGGCGCGGCAAGGACATCTACAAAGGCGGGGCGGATTATTATCTCTATTTCGTCATCTCGACGGCGGGGGTGGATGTCGCCAACTCGTTGGCGGCGCTCAAGGAGGTGATTTACGACGAGAAAGCGGCCGGGTGGGACGAATTGCTGGCCGCGCTGGCCGCCAATTTCGAGGGCTATGACGCGCTGCACAACAAATTGCTTAAAGCTCCCAAACACGGCAACGGCGATGCTGAAACCGACGCCCTGATCCGCCGCGTGTATGACGATGCGTGGACGCTTTTCCACTCGCTCGACGATCAGGATAATTTTTTCGGCGACAACGGCGCCAATCTGGAGGCGTTCTCGCTTTCCATCCACAATTACTTCGGCATCCTGACCGGCGCGTTGCCCAACGGGCGCAAGCAAGGCACGCCATTGACCGACGCCAGCGTCTCGGCCACCCCCGGCTCGGACCGCAAAGGCCCTCTCGCTCTGCTGACCTCCGCCGCCCAGGCTTTGGATACGGTCAAATACGGTTCGAACCATTTCAATATGAAGTTCCATCCGCAGGCGTTGGCGGGGATTGGCGGCGCCCGCAAACTTCTGGCGCTGATCAAGGACTATATGGACCGCAACGGATCGCATATCCAGTTTAACGTGGTGAGTTCGGAAACCTTGCGCAAGGCGCAGGCCAACCCTGAAGACTACAAGGGCCTGACCGTGCGCGTGGCCGGTTTCTCCGCTTATTTCACCCGGCTCCATAAAGGGGTGCAGGACGAAATTATCGCGCGGACCGAACTCTCGTTTTAACGGGGAGTTTTAAAACTGCAGAGGCGGTGCGGCAATTCCGCGCCGCCTCTCCTATCAGGGTTAAGGCAATGGAACCGCAGGGCGTTATTTTCGACATTCAGCATTTCAGCTTGCATGACGGGCCGGGCGTGCGCTCGACCGTGTTTTTCAAAGGATGCCCTTTATCCTGCCTTTGGTGCTCCAATCCGGAATCGCAACGCAGAAAACCGGAATTGCTCTATTTCGCGGCGAACTGCATCGGCTGCGGCGCCTGCGTCGCCGCCTGCCAGTCCGGCGCGCTTTCTCTGGGGGAAAAGGGCGTCGATATCGACCGAACCCGCTGCCAAAGCTGCGGCATATGTGTTGAAGCCTGCCCCAACGACGCCCGCAGCTTATCAGGGCGCAAAATGAGCGTTGAGGAAATCGCGGACGAAGTGCGCCAGCATTGGCGAATTTTTATGCAAAGCGGCGGCGGCGTGACCTGCAGCGGCGGAGAAATTCTGTCTCAACCCGTTTTCCTGAAAGCGCTATTGCAGAAACTGCACGACGAAATCGGCTTTCACCTCTGTCTCGACACCAGCGGCTACGCGCCCTGGTCGACGCTGGAGCCGCTTTTACCCCATGCCGATATGATCCTGCTGGATTTGAAACATATGGATTCCGCCCGCCATAAAGAGGCGACCGGGCGCGATAACAGACGCATTCTGGAAAACGCCCGCCATCTCGGCAAGCGCGGATTTCCCGTGCTGGTGCGTCTGCCCCTGATCCCCGGTTTTAACGACGACGACGACAACCTTTCCCGGCTGGGCGCCTTTATGAAGGAGGTCGCGCTGCCCGTCATCGAGATTCTGCCTTATCACGAATTCGGCTCTTCGAAATACGAAGCGCTGGGAAAAACCTACCACGTTTATACAAATAAACGCCCGCGCGTCAGGGAAGCCGGTGAGATTCTGTCCGCTTTCGGGCTGGAGGTCGTTCTGAGCAAACAGGAAAATAATCAAACCTACGCCTGACTTTTTGGTATGCGAAAGCGCGGGTTTATTCGGGCGGCAACAGCCGCCTGCGGCGCGCAGCCTTGTCTGCCGCCTCATTGCTGGGGGATTGGGATAGGTAATCCTATAAATAGAGAGTCGCCGCTATCCCGTCATTATTATTTTATTCGTTTACCATGAGGTATTTTTGCCATGTCTAATCAGTCAGTAAATAACAAGTGGCATGCCGCCGCGCTGGTGGCGCTGAGCGCGACGCTGATATTGTGGTTGCAGACGGCGTCCGGCGCCGCGCAGCCGCTTAAAAGCATCACGCTGCAGCTCGATCCCGCCACGGCGGTGGCGCAGGAAAAAGGCTTCTTCAAGGAAGCGTTCGACAAGATCGGCATCAACGAGGTGAAGCTGATCGCCTCCGGCAGCGCCGAACTGCTGGGCGCGGAGGCGGCGAACCTCAACCACGGCGGCATCGCGGTGGCGCAACGCATGATCTATCCGGCGGTGGTGCATCACGCCAACGGACTGGATGCGGTTATCGTCTGGGAATCGGAGCCTTCCGACAAATACCGTACGCCGATTATTGCGCGGGTGGACAACAAGGAGATTAATCAGGTACAGGATCTGGACGGACGTAAATTCGCCAGCAGCCGGGTGAGCTGCTACTGGACGGCGCCCACCGAGGTCCTGACCAAGGCGGGGCTGCCGCTGGACTCCCGCAAACAGCAGGGACGGGTACGCTACCAGTCGATGGATAACAACGCCGCGGTATCCGCCGCGCTGCTGAGCGGCTCCATCGATGCCACGGCGGTGCATCTCGGCGCCTCCGGCGCGGCCGCGCTCTATACCTCCGGCCAGGTGAAAGTGATCGGACGCTCCCCGGACGACGGCGTCTACGTCAACGGCGCCGGCCGGGTTTCCTACTTCGCAATGCGTTCGTTTGTCGAAAACTACCCGCAGGCCATTCAGGCGTTTCTGGTGGCGGTCGGTCGCGCCAAAGCGTGGGCGCGGGAGAACCCCGATGAAGCGGCGGTCATCGTCGCCAAAGCTACCCGCGTGCCGGAACATATCGCCAAGTTCCAAATCACCGATCCGTCGCAGTACTTCTTTATGCGCGGCGAGGAGGACGCCGACAGCGTGCGCAGCAATATCAAGACCTTCCAGGCCTGGTACATCGCGCAGGGGGACGACATCCTGAGCGAGCGCAATCTGAGCGATACCCAGGTCGATAAGCTGGTCGACGCTCGCTTTTTCAAAGGCGGCGCTTATTCGGTCTATAACTGACCGCCCCTCACCTAAACAGGACCGATAACCATGAGCGATAACATTCTTGGCGGCGTGGCGACGGCAAAGCCCGTACGCCGCCGGCGATCGGGGAACTGGATTGGCTTTATCCTGCCGCTGGCGATCCTGTCCGGCTGGCAGGCCGCGTCTCATTATCAGTGGGTTCCGCCGGTCTTTCTGCCGTCGCCGGCGCGAACGCTCGCCTCGTTCTGGGACCTGGTGACCAAACAGTCGTTCGACGAAGACTTTTTTATCAGCATCACGCTGGTGTCGCAGTCATTCCTGCTCGGCGCGCTGGCCGCGCTGCTGCTGGGGATCGCCGCCGGCATGTCCCGCAAGGTGGAAAACTTCTTCGGCCCGACGTTCGACACCATCCGCCATATCCCCGGCATCGCCTGGCTGCCGCTGATCATTCTGTGGCTGGGGGTGGGGGCGCCGGCCAAAACGCTGGTGATCGCCAAGTCGGTATTCTTCCCGGTGTTTCTCAATACGCTGCAGGGGATCCGCAACGTCGATCGCAACTACATCGAGCTGGGGGAGGTGCTGCGCCTGACGCGCTGGCAAACCCTGCGGCGCATCGTGATCCCCGCGGCCCTGCCCAACGTGATGGTGAGCCTGCGTTATAGCGCCGGGCTGGCCTGGGCGCTGGTGGTGGTGGCCGAGGGCATCGCGGGGCAGGTGGGGATCGGTTTTCTGATCTTCCGCGCCCAGTCGCTGCTGCTGACCGACCAGCTGCTGGTCTGCATGGCGACCATCGGCCTCGTCGGTTTTCTGATCGACCGGTTAATGCTGGCGTTGCAAAAGCGCGCGCTGGTGTGGAAGCAAGGCTATGAGGGCTAACCCATGACCGAGACATTGCACGTGCGCGGCGTGACCAAACGCTATTCGCACGACGGCGCGGCGTCGCACGAGGTGCTGCGCGGCATTGATTTAACGGTGGAGCCGGGCGAGTTCGTCAGCATCGTCGGGCCGAGCGGCTGCGGCAAGAGCACCCTGCTGCGCCTGATTGTCGGGCTGGATCAGGACTATCAGGGCGAGATTACTCTGGGAGCACGGCGCATCAGCGGCCCCGGCCCGGAGCGCGGCATCGTGTTTCAGGATCATCGTCTGCTGCCGTGGCTGACGCTGGAGGAGAATATCGCGCTGGCGGTGGAAAACGTCTCCTGGCCGGCGGCCCGCAAACGCGACGCGGTGCGCGAGCATATTGAACTGGTGGGACTGTCGGGCTACGAACAGGCTTTTCCCCACCAGCTTTCCGGCGGCATGGCGCAGCGTGCCGCCATTGCCCGCGGGCTGGTGGCGCGTCCGGAAGTGCTGCTGCTGGATGAACCGCTGGGGGCGCTGGACGCGCTGACGCGCATCCGGCTGCAGGATGAACTGCTGCATATCTGGCAGCACGAGCGTACCAGCATGATCCTGGTGACCCACGATATCGAGGAAGCGCTCTATTTGAGCCACCGCGTGGTGGTGCTGCAGTCGCATCCGGGGCAGATAGCCAGGGTGGTGGAGGTGAGGCTGCCGACGCCCCGCGATCGCGCCAGCTATGCGTTTACCGATCTGCGGCGCGAAGTGCTGGCGGCAATGGCGCCGGATGTGGTGCAGCGCGAAGCGGCGGTAGCGGGGTAAAGGAGTAGGGAGGCAGAGCGCGGCCTAAGCCGCGCTGAGGTTGCTGACAAACCTCATCACTACAGTCGTTCCCACCCACCGTCATTCCCGCGCAGGCGGGAATCTCCTGCACTGAGTCGCCATCAAATGCAGATCCCTGCCGACTACCGCAGGGACGACGGAAAAGGGCGCTGAGTGACGAATTTGGAAATTATGATACGAAATTGTACTTTGTCATCGGTTTGAGAGCGCGGCCTAAGCCGCGCTCTTCGGTTGAAAATAACGAGGAGATTAGAACGAGGTGCGTTTGTAGCTGCGGTACTGCGGTTGCCAGAAGTTGTCGGCAATGGCTTTTGCCAGCGCATCGCCGGAGGTCACCACCGCCACGCCCTGCAACTGCGCCGCTTTGCCCACTTCCAGCGCAATGCGTTTCGATACTTCCTGAATATCCGCGATATCCGGCAGCAGCGCGCCTTCGCCGTGGTTCGCCAGCGGAGAGCAGTCCGCCAGGGTACGGCTGGCCGCCATCAGCATAACGTCGGTAATGCGGGTCGCGCCCGATGCCAGCGCCCCTAAGCCAATCCCCGGGAAGATAAAGGAGTTGTTGCACTGGGCGATGGGGTAAACCTTATCCTTATAGTGAACCGGCGCGAACGGGCTGCCGGTGGCGACCAGCGCGGCGCCGTCCGTCCAGCGGATAATGTCTTCCGGGCGGGCTTCCACGCGCGACGTCGGGTTGGACAACGGCATCACGATGGGGCGTTCGCAGTGACTGTGCATCTCACGGATGATTTCTTCGGTAAACAGGCCGGGCTGACCGGAAACGCCGATCATAACGGTCGGTTTGGCGTTGCGCACCACTTCCAGCAGGGAGATCGCGTCGCTGGCGACTTCCCAGCGGGTCAGCAGCTCGCTTTTCTGCACCAGCTTGCTCTGGAAGTCGAGCAGGTTCGGCAGCTTATCGGTCAGCAGGCCGAAGCGGTCAACCATAAATACCTTGGCGCGGGCTTCATCTTCGCTCAAACCTTCAGACTTCATCTGGGCGATGATTTGTTCCGCGATGCCGCATCCGGCGGAACCGGCGCCGAGGAACACCACGGTCTGGTCGCGCAGCTGGCTGCCCGCCGCCCGGCTGGCGGCAATCAGGCTGCCGAGGGTAACGGCCGCGGTACCCTGAATGTCGTCATTGAAGCTGCAAATCTCGTCGCGATAGCGATTCAGCAGCGGGGTGGCGTTTTTCTGGGCGAAATCTTCGAACTGCAGCAGCACGTTCGGCCAGCGGCGTTTAACCGCCTGAATGAATTCATCGACAAACGCGTAGTATTCGTCATCGGTAATACGCGGGTGACGCCAACCCATATACAGCGGATCGTTCAGACGCTGTGGGTTGTTGGTGCCGACATCCAGCACCACCGGCAGGGTATACGCCGGGCTGATGCCGCCGCAGGCGGTGTAGAGCGACAGTTTACCGATGGGAATGCCCATACCGCCGATGCCCTGGTCGCCCAGGCCCAGAATACGTTCGCCATCGGTAACCACGATGACCTTCACATTCTGTTTGGTGGCGTTTTGCAGCATATCGTCGATATGCGCGCGGTTGGGATAGGCGATAAACAGGCCGCGCGCCCGGCGGTAGATATCAGAGAAGTGCTCGCAGGCTTCGCCGACGGTCGGCGTATAGATGATGGGCATCATCTCGCTGAGGTGGGCGTCCAGCAAACGATAGAACAGCGTTTCGTTGGTATCCTGGATATTGCGCAGGTATACGTGTTTTTCTATATCGTTTTTAAACTCCTGATATTGACGCCAGGCTCGTTCGGCCTGTTCTTCGATGGTTTCGACGGCTTCCGGTAATAAACCATACAGATTAAAGTCGGCGCGTTCTTCTTCTGTAAAAGCGCTGCCTTTATTCAGCAGGGGAAATTCAAGAAGTATTGGACCAGCATAGGGGATGTAGAGAGGACGTTTACTTTCGTATTCTAATTCCATGACTTTTTTACTCTTTGGGTAACAGAAACGAATCCGGGTGAATAATATACCCGTCATACTTCAAGCTGCAGGTGCGTTGGCTTTCCTCACTCACCCCGGTCACTTACTGGTGTAAGCTCCCGGGGATTCGTTGCGTCGCCGCCTTCCTGCAACTCGAATTATTTAGGGTATAAAAACGCTGTGGCCCGGATCTTAAATTACCCACAAAATATGTACAGAAAATGTTAATTAAAATAGTTACAGATGGCTTGCATCGGCGGATAAAAAAAGCTGTATCGATTCAACGTGTTCATTTAATGCGCGCCGTCACTGCACGAAATGGCGGGTAACATTTTTACAGCCCAGTGCGTTCAGCAGCGCCGCGGACGATTCCCAGTGGCTGATGGCGGCGTCGCGGCGTTCGACCACGACGGCCCGTCGTATCGCCGTATGCCGCTCGCCCGCCAGATTCATCAGGTTAAGCGCCGCCTGCAGAGGGGGCAGGCTGGGGTTGAACGCCGCATTTTCAGCGTAGCGTCCGGCATAGATGGCGCCGCTGCGCGTTTCCAGCGCCACGCCGCTTAACGCCTGAGTGTATGGCGCGTGGCTGCGGTTGGCGGCATCCAGCGCGGCAAGGACCAGCGCGTCCTGATGCGGCAGCGTGCGGGCATGGTCGATCTCATCCATCAGCCGGGCGCTGATGTTCAGATCGCCGGGGCCGAAGGCGTCCGGCAGATAATGGCCGAGCAGGGCGGGCTGACGGCCCGGCAGATGAATACGCAGCGTGGACGCGGCGTTAAGCTCATTCATAAACTGCCGGCAGTGGCCGCACGGCGTGTAGTTCACCGTTATCGCCGCCAGCGCCGGCTCATTGCGCGACCAGGCGTGGCTAATCGCGCTTTGTTCGGCGTGTACCGTTTGCTGAAGCGCCGCGCCGCTGAACTCCATATTGGCGCCGAAATAAAAATTGCCGCTTACTCCCTGGGCGATGGCGCCCACCTGAAAATGAGAGATCGGCGCCAGCGCGCAGGCGGCGGCCAGCGGCAACAGGGCAAAGGCCAGCGCATCGGTATCCAGCCGGCCGTCGTCGGCCAGCCCGGCCGCTTCATCCGCGGTCAGCATGGTGGCAAAATCCTGCCGGCGCAGAATGGGCTCCAGGGCGGATTGCAAACGGGATGGCAACTGTTGCAGGGCGTTATCAAAGCGTGAATGCATAGCGATTTGCTCTTTTGTATTGATGAATAGACACCATATTAAGTAGCAGATTAGCAATATATTGTGATTGTTATCTCGTTATATATGTAAGAAATGAAATGCAAATATAAAATATGTGATTTGGATTGGATTTTATACCATTGCGCTTTAGTAAAGAGGGCGGATATAAGGGCAAGGGGTTAAGGCATCGGCCACCTTAACCCATAATCGTAAAACGCCAGGCCGCGTTAACCGGCAAAATGAAGCAGCACCGGAAAAATAAACGGCGCCACCAGCGAAGTAATAATTCCGCAGATCACCAGCGCCAGCGAACTGAACGCCCCTTCCTGAAAATCGACTTCCGCGCAGCGCGCCGTGCCCAGGGCGTGCGAAGCGGTGCCCATCGACAGGCCGCGCGCGGCTTTGGTCTTAATACCGATGCGGTCGAACATCCCGTGTCCCACCACCGCGCCGACGATGCCGACGAAAATGACGCACACCGCGCTGATGGCGGGAATACCGCCGAGCGAGCTGGCGACCGCCATGGCGATCGGCGTGGTGACGGATTTCGGCAGCACCGAGGCGGCAATCTCAGGGGATGCGCCCATCCACAGCGCCACCAGGGTGCCGGAAACGATGGCGGCGAGGCTGCCGATAAAACAGACGCTGATGATGGATTTCCAGCGCGCGCGGATTTGGTGAATCTGCTCGTACAGCGGAAAGGCCAGCGCGACCACGGCGGGCTGCAGCAGATCGTTGAGCACTTCGCTGCCCTTGAAGTAGTGCTCGTAAGGGATACGCAGCAGCAGCAGCAGGGGGATGATAATCGCCATCGAAACCAGCAGGGGGTTCAGCAACGATATTTTGGTCGCCGCCGCCAGCTTGCGGGCGGCGAAAAAGACCAGCAGGGTGAGCGGCAACGACCACCACAAATAGGCGAACATCAGGGTTTGTCCTTGGTTGGCGGGGTATCGGCGGCGATGGCGCGTTCGCGCTGCATCAGCTGGGTGCTGAAACCGACGACGATCATCACCATAAAGGTACTGATCAGGCAGGAAACGACGATCGGCCCAAACTGCTGGCTAAGCAGATCGTAGTAGTTCATCACTCCCACCCCTATCGGCACAAACAGCAGCGCCATATGGCGAATAAACAGATGACAGCCGGGTTTCACCCAGGTGGCCGGCAGGATCTGCGAAGCGAGAAGCGAGAATAGAATCAGCATACCGATAATGCTGCCTGGAATAACCAGAGGGAGTAACGCGGATATCGCATTGCCTGCCAGCAGACAGAGGTAAATCAATGCGAAAGCGCGTAAATACCGCCAACAAAGGGTAATCGTATTACGCATGGGAAAGTCCTGATTAACTGATTCAGCCATGATAGCGCTAATGGAATTAGTGTGCCACAGATCACATATTTTCCCGGCTGGTAAATCAGGATGCCGGCTCAGTCGGTAAACAGGCCGCGCTCGGAAACCGCCTCGCCGACGGCGTCGGTAAGGCGGCGTAGCTGTTCGGGCCGAATGATGAACGGCGGCATAAGATAGATAAGTTTGCCGAACGGGCGGATCCACACGCCGCGCGCCACGAAAAAACGCTGCAGCCGAGCCATATCGACCGGGCGGCGCGTCTCCACCACGCCAATCGCCCCCAGCACCCGCACGTCCGCCACCTCGGGCGCGGCGGATAACGGCTTCAGCGCCTGACGCAGCTGCCGTTCGATGGCGGACACCTGGTTCTGCCAGCGGTTCTCCGCCAGCAGCGCCAGGCTGGCGTTGGCCGCCGCGCAGGCCAGCGGATTGCCCATAAAGGTCGGGCCGTGCATAAAGCAGCCCGCCGCGCCGTTGCTGATGGTGTCGGCCACCTGCCGGGTGGTGAGCGTGGCCGAAAGCGTCAGATAGCCGCCGGTCAGCGCTTTGCCCAGACAGAGAATATCCGGCGTGACGCCCGCATGTTCACAGGCGAACAGCCTGCCGGTGCGGCCGAATCCGCTGGCGATCTCATCGGCGATCAGCAGCACGCCGTAGCGATCGCACAGTTCGCGCACCCGTTGCAGATAGCGCGGATGGTAAAAACGCATGCCGCCGGCCCCCTGCACGATAGGCTCCAGCACCACCGCCGCCAGTTGAGCGGCGTGTTGCGCCAGCTGCGCGTGCAGCGGGGCGATATCCTCCTCCCGCCATTCGTCGTCGAACCGGCACTGCGGGGCGTCGACGAACAGATGCGCCGGCAGATAGCCCTGATACAGGCTATGCATCGAGTTTTGCGGATCGCAGACCGCCATCGCGCCGAAGGTGTCGCCGTGGTAGCCGTGGCGCAGCGTGAGGAAACGCTGGCGCCGCTCCCCGCGCGCCTGCCAGTATTGCAGCGCCATTTTCAGCGCCACCTCCACGGCGACCGAGCCGGAGTCCGCCAGAAACACGCACTCCAGCGCGTCCGGCGTCATCGCCACCAGCCGACGGCAGAGCGCCACCGCCTGCGGATGGGTAACGCCGCCGAACATCACGTGCGACATCCGAGACATCTGCTGCTGCAACGCCTGATTGATGGCCGGATGGTTATAGCCGTGGATCGCCGCCCACCAGGAAGACATACCGTCAACCAGACGCCGTCCGTCGGAAAGCTCAAGCTCGACGCCGTCGGCGGCGACCACCGGATAACAGGGCAGCGGTTGGGTCATGGAGGTGTAGGGGTGCCAGATATGGCGTTGGTCGAAGGCGAGGTCGTCAGGCGTCATTATAGGTGTCGTAAACTAAAAATACATTGAGTTGGTTGACAGTATAAAGGGTTAATTTAAACTGATGAAACGTTTTTATTTTGGAGACGCCGCCATGGCCGACCGCATTTACTGGACGCTTGAGCAAGCGCAAGAACTATTCGACAAGCCGTTTCTGGAGCTGATGTTTGCCGCGCAGCAGGTTCATCGTCAGCATTTTGATCCCCGTCAGGTACAGGTCAGCACGCTGTTGTCGATCAAAACCGGCGCCTGCCCTGAAGACTGTAAATACTGTCCGCAAAGTTCCCGCTACCGTACGGGCATTGAAACCGAACGGCTGATGCAGGTGGAGCAGGTGCTGGAGTCCGCCCGTCAGGCGAAAGCGGCCGGCTCGACCCGTTTCTGCATGGGCGCCGCCTGGAAAAATCCGCACGAGCGCGACATGCCCTATCTGGAGCAGATGGTACAGGGCGTCAAAGAGCTGGGCATGGAAACCTGCATGACGCTCGGCACCCTGGACGGCGATCAGGCGGCGCGTTTAGCCGCGGCCGGGCTGGATTTTTATAACCATAATCTCGATACCTCGCCGGAGTTTTACGGCAGCATTATTACCACCCGCAGCTATCAGGAGCGCCTGGATACGCTGGATAAGGTGCGCGGCGCCGGTATCAAGGTCTGCTCCGGCGGGATTGTCGGCCTGGGGGAAACGGTGCGCGACCGCGCCGGCCTGCTGGTGCAACTGGCTAATCTGCCGACGCCGCCGGAAAGCGTGCCGATCAATATGCTGGTAAAAGTAAAAGGCACGCCGCTGGCCGATAACGAGGACGTGGACGCGTTTGATTTTATCCGCACCATAGCCGTGGCGCGCATTATGATGCCGGCCTCCTACGTGCGTCTCTCCGCCGGTCGCGAGCAGATGAGCGAACAGACGCAGGCGATGTGCTTTATGGCCGGCGCCAACTCCATATTCTATGGCTGTAAACTGCTGACCACGCCGAACCCCAAAGAGGATAAAGATCTGGCGCTGTTCCGCAAGTTGGGGTTGAATCCGCAGCAGACCGAGGTGGAATACGGCGATAACCAACAGCAGCAGCGGCTGACGCGGCAGTTGACCCACGCCGACACGGAGCAGTTCTACAATGCCGCGCTGTAGCGGTGCGCCGGCGCGGCGTCGGCGGCCATGAGCTGGCAACGGCGCATTGCGCTGGCGCTGGAACAGCGCCGTCAGGATGATGCCTACCGTACGCGGCGGGCCAATCAGGGCGGCAACGGCCGCTGGCTGACGCAGGACGGACGGCGCTACCTCAATTTTTCCAGCAACGATTACCTGGGGCTGAGCCGCCACCCGGAAATTATTCACGCCTGGCGGCAGGGGGCGCAGCGCTATGGCGTCGGTTCCGGCGGCTCCGGCCATGTGACGGGGTATACCGACGCCCATGAGACGCTGGAGCAACAGCTGGCGGAGTGGCTGGGCTATCCGCGCGCGCTGCTGTTTATTTCCGGCTACGCGGCGAATCAGGCGGTGGTCGCCGCGTTGACGCAGGCGGGCGATCGTATTCTGGCCGACCGGCTGAGCCACGCTTCCCTGCTGGAGGCCGCGGCGCACTCGCCGGCGACGCTGCGGCGTTTTAGCCACAATGACCATCAAGCCTTGCGGCGCCTGCTGGCAAAGCCCGCCGTGGGTCAAACCCTGGCGGTCACCGAAGGGGTGTTCAGCATGGACGGCGATAGCGCGCCGCTGCCGCAGCTGCATGCGCTGTGTCGTGAACGCGGCGCCTGGCTGATGGTGGATGACGCCCACGGGGTCGGCGTGCTGGGCGAGGAAGGGCGGGGAAGCTGCTGGCGGCGGCAGGTGAGGCCCGAGCTGTTGATCGTCACCTTCGGCAAGGCGTTCGGCGTCAGCGGCGCCGCCGTGCTGTGCGCCGAACCGCCGGCGGAATACCTGTTGCAGTTCGCCCGCCATCTGATCTACAGCACCGCCATGCCCGCGGCGCAGGCCTGCGCGCTCAGCGCCGCGCTGAACTGCGTCCGCCAGGGGGAAGCGCTGCGGGAGGCGCTGCGGCGCAATATCGCCCAGTTCCGCGCCGGTTGCGCTACCTCGTCCTGGCGGCCGATGGACTCCGATAGCGCCATTCAGCCGCTGCTGGTCGGCGACAACGCCCGCACGCTGGCGTTGATGACGCGCATGCGCGCGCAGGGAATATGGGTAACGGCGATGCGTCCTCCCACGGTGCCGCCCGGCAGCGCCCGCCTGCGGATTACGCTGACGGCGGCGCATCGGCCGGAAGATATCGAGCAATTATTGACGGTGCTGCGCCATGCCGACTGAAACCCACAATAAACCGGCCATCGCCCGGGCGTTCGGCCGGGCGGCGGACAGCTACGACCGCCATGCGGCGCTGCAACGGGCCAGCGGCGCGCGCCTGCTGGAGATGGTCGCGTCGCATCGCGGCTCGCAGGTGCTGGACGCCGGCTGCGGCACCGGTCACTTCAGCCGCCGCTGGCGGCAGTTGGATAAGATCGTGACCGCGCTGGACCTGTCTCCCGAGATGCTGGCCTACGCCGGCGAGCAGCGGGCCGCGCACCGCTATGTGCTGGGGGATATCGAAAATCTGCCGCTGGCGGACGGCAGCGTGGATATCAGCTACAGCAATCTGGCGGTGCAGTGGTGCGACGATCTGCCGCGCGCGCTGGCCGAGCTGTACCGGGTGACCCGTCCGGGCGGCGCCATCGCCTTTTCCACGCTGGCGGACGGATCGCTGAGCGAGCTGGCGCAGGCCTGGCGGCGCGTGGACGGCAGCCGCCGGGTGAACCGCTTTCTTTCCGTTCCCGCCATACGGGCCGCCTGCCGGCCATACCGCCATCAACTTCACCAGGAGTGGGTGACTCACTGTTTTCCCGACGTGCTGGCGCTGCTGAAGTCGCTGAAAGGCATCGGCGCCACCTGGCTGCATCAGGGACGCGCGCCCGGTTTGCTCAGCCGCGGGCGTCTTGAGGCGCTGGCGTCGGGCTATCCTCGGCGCCAGGAGGGCTATCCGCTCAGCTATCAACTGATTTACGGAGTGATTTATCGTGATTAAGCGCTGGTTTGTAACCGGAACGGATACCGATGTCGGCAAAACCATCGCCAGCTGCGCGCTATTGCAGGCCGCCAATCAGGCCGGATACCGTACCGCCGGCTATAAGCCGGTGGCCTCCGGCTGCGAAATAACCCCGCAGGGCGCGCGCAACGGCGATGCCTTGCTGCTGCAGGCCAACAGCGGCGTCCGGCTGGATTATCAGCAGGTTAATCCGCTGGCGTTTATCGAGCCGACGTCGCCGCATATCGTCAGCGCGGCGGAGCGGCGGCCTATTCTTCTGTCCGCGCTCTCCGCCGGGCTGCGGGCGCTGGAGCAGCAGGCGGACTGGCTGCTGGTGGAAGGGGCCGGAGGCTGGTTTACGCCACTGTCGGCGCAGGAAACCTTCGCCGACTGGGTGGCGCGGGAGCAATTGCCGGTTATTCTGGTGGTGGGCATCAAGCTGGGCTGCATTAACCATGCGTTGCTGACCGCCGGCGCCATCCGCCAGGCCGGACTAACGCTTGGCGGCTGGATCGCCAACGACGTTGAAGCGCCGGGAAAGCGCCATCAGGAATATCTGCTCAGTTTGCAGCAGCGTTTGCCCGCCCCGATGCTGGGTGAAATCCCGCATCTGACGCAGCCGCAGTTGCAGAATCCGGGGCGGTATATCGACCTGTCGCTGTTGGGCTGACGTTTCACCTGCTGATAATAAATACCCGGCTTTATCCCCGAATTGATAATTAGCCTGGTATTTATTCATCAATCAATAGAAAAAACATCTTGATTTTCCCCCTTAGCCCTTGCCACCCCTGAATGCGTTTCTGGAATCCGGGTTCCGTTTTTAGCATTTTTCAGTCTAAAACTTATGAGATAAATCGCAGAAAAGGGGTGAAAAAAATCCGTATCGGCACTTATATTTGATGAAGGTAGTATTTCTGTAACACAGAGCGGGTGCGGGGTTGTGGGAGTTATCCACTATTTCTGTGGATAACTGTGTGCATGAGCGTTAGGAAAACCATGCCAGACGAGAGCTGACGCGGGTTTCCGTCGGGTTGACGTTATTCTCTGCTTTTTTAAAAATCATACGAAAATCATTATGTTATTTAAAATCAAGTGCCGTCGTCAGGCGCGACGCGCGACGGCATAAATTAATGACAGGGTAGTACCGGCAGGTTACCAAAATTAGTCGTTTGGGGATAAAAAGTAGCTAACTTTTTCTGGTGGATCGGCAGCCGATATGCTAGCGAATCCATGCGCTGATTAATCATTCAGCCGGGCGATAATTTTCTTGATGCTGTTTTTATATCCAGTATCATGGCGGTGGTAAAGTCCGCGATTGCTTCCCATAATAACCTGAGGGTCAATAACGGCCGTTCAGTTCCATTCGCGTGTTATCCGATAGCCCATTCATGAGTAACGTATTCGACTATGAGTAAAGCATTCAAACTGAATTCCGAATTTAAGCCGGCGGGCGATCAGCCGGAAGCCATTCGTCGTTTAAAGGAAGGATTGGAGGATGGGCTGGCGCATCAGACGCTGCTGGGGGTAACCGGATCGGGAAAAACCTTTACCATCGCCAATGTGATCGCCGATCTGAACCGTCCCACCATGGTGCTGGCGCCCAATAAAACGCTGGCCGCTCAGCTTTACGGGGAAATGAAAGCCTTTTTCCCGGATAACGCGGTGGAGTATTTCGTCTCTTATTACGACTACTATCAGCCGGAAGCCTACGTGCCGAGCTCCGATACCTTTATCGAGAAGGATGCGTCGGTCAACGAACATATCGAACAGATGCGGCTCTCGGCCACCAAGGCGATGCTGGAGCGGCGGGATGTGGTGGTGGTCGCCTCGGTTTCCGCCATTTACGGTCTGGGCGATCCCGACTTGTATCTGAAAATGATGCTGCACCTGACGCAGGGGATGATCATCGACCAGCGGGCGATTTTACGGCGGCTGGCGGAATTGCAGTATGCCCGTAACGATCAGGCGTTTCAGCGCGGCACCTTCCGCGTGCGCGGCGAGGTGATCGATATCTTCCCCGCCGAATCGGACGAGGTGGCCCTGCGCGTCGAGCTGTTTGATGAGGAGGTGGAGCGCCTGTCGCTGTTTGACCCGCTGACCGGGCAGATTCTGCACGTCGTGCCGCGTTATACCATCTATCCGAAAACGCACTATGTGACGCCGCGCGAGCGTATTTTGCAGGCGATGGAAGATATCAAGGTGGAACTGGCCGACCGTCGCAGGATACTGCTGGCGAACGATAAGCTGGTGGAAGAGCAGCGGCTGAGCCAGCGCACCCAGTTCGATCTGGAAATGATGAACGAGCTGGGCTACTGCTCCGGCATCGAAAACTATTCGCGCTATCTCTCCGGGCGCGGCCCCGGCGAGCCGCCGCCGACCCTGTTCGACTACCTGCCGGCCGACGGTCTGCTGGTGGTCGACGAATCGCACGTCACCATTCCGCAGATAGGCGGCATGTACCGCGGCGACCGGGCGCGTAAGGAAACCCTGGTGGAGTACGGCTTTCGCCTGCCGTCGGCGCTGGACAACCGGCCGATGAAGTTTGAGGAGTTCGAGGCGCTGGCGCCGCAGACCATTTACGTGTCGGCGACGCCGGGCAACTACGAGCTGGAAAAATCCGGCGGCGACGTGATCGATCAGGTGGTGCGTCCCACCGGCCTGCTGGATCCGCTGCTGGAAGTGCGGCCGGTGGCCACCCAGGTGGACGATCTGCTGTCGGAAATCCGTCTGCGCGCCGCGGTGAACGAGCGGGTGCTGGTCACCACGCTGACCAAACGCATGGCGGAAGATTTAACCGAATATCTGGAAGAGCACGGCGAGCGGGTGCGCTACCTGCACTCGGATATCGATACCGTCGAACGGGTGGAGATTATCCGCGATCTGCGGCTGGGCGAATTCGATGTGCTGGTGGGCATCAACCTGCTGCGGGAGGGGCTGGATATGCCGGAAGTGTCGCTGGTGGCGATCCTGGACGCCGACAAGGAAGGCTTCCTGCGTTCCGAGCGCTCGCTGATTCAGACCATCGGCCGCGCGGCGCGTAACCTGAACGGCAAGGCTATTCTGTATGGCGACAGAATTACCCCCTCGATGGCGCGGGCGATTAGCGAAACCGAGCGCCGCCGTGAGAAACAGCAGGCGTACAACCTGGAACACGGCATTGTGCCGCAGGGGCTGAACAAGAAAATCGCCGATATCCTGCAACTGGGGCAGCCGAGCAACAGAGGCAAAGGGCGCGGCAAGAAAGCCGCGGAGCCGGCGGCCGACTATCTGGCGCTGACGCCGAAAGCGCTGGAGCAGAAAATCCGCGAGCTGGAAAGCAGGATGATGACCCACGCGCAGAATCTGGAGTTTGAAGAAGCGGCCGGCCTGCGCGATCGGGTACAGGCGCTGCGCGCGCAGTTTATTGCGTTATCCTGACGGATGATGCGAGCAGAAACGTTTTGAGGAATAGTTATGGATGTTGCTATACCGGGTGTAGATGTCTTGTTTGTGGCAGGTTTTGGCCCCATCGTAAAATCAGCTCCGGCCAGCTCTAGGCTCTACGTTGATACGCTGGGCCTGCCGTTAAAGCCGCTGGAGGGCAATAGCGATTATTTGACCACGGATAAGCTGGGCGGCGTGACCCATACGCCCTGGCTGCGGGAGTCCGCCCTCTGACTAGGTTCTCCCTTGTAACGAACATTGATATGGGTACCTCCGCTTCAACAATATTCTGGATAATAGGTTTTTTCCGATAAAGACAAAGTATCTGGTCAGATACTATTCATCGGTTATGTGGAACTCAACTGGAGGGGGGATGGATACGACTGAAGAGTTGAACGGCACCTATTTTTTTGATGGTTTGTCAAATCTTACATCACAGGAGCTACTTTTCTGGATACTCATTGATGAAACGGAGAAACAATTGGGTGTTCAGGATATTATTGGGGTCGCGGCGCTTTTTTTGGGAAATAACAGCATTGAAGTTCCGGGAAAACCTGGAACATCCACACCGGGAACCTCCCGATCGTCGATTTTTTTCCGTCGGCACCTCACTTATAAATTCAGAAAGCGCATTCTGCCGACTCTTACCCGGAAATCCTTCTCGATGAGGGGATTAAAAATATTTTGGGTGAATAACCTGGGTGCGTTTGTTGGCAGAGCCGTTCCAGTAGTGGGTTGGGTAATCCTTGCACGAGATGTTTCCCTGATAAGCTACAGGACGGTACATCGATACAACTTACTGGTCCGTTCGGAGGATAAAATCTGGTGAGTAACGTTGTTGAAGATAATGTAAGAGCCTTTGTCAAAGGTGAACTGCCGCTGGTTACCACTTTGTTTAAAAAGGTGGATGTCGATGACGATGCTGTTCTGCAAGAGTTACACGAAGCCGATGATATCGCTGAAATGACAAAGAGGTATTTCGACGTCTTCAGCGTTGACCCGAACGGATTTGCTTTAATTAACTATTACCCATGGAAACCTCGCACTTTTTTTACCGGCAAGTCCCGTAATCGGGACAAGCAGGCGTTAACCATCCGTATGTATATCGAGTCGGCCAAAGCCGGGCGATGGTTGTACGATTAATTGCTATCTATATAGTGGTGATGCCTCACCACCGTCCATTTCCACGCCCCCGGACTTTCGCGGAAATGATGAACCCCGTTGGGGGTCAGAGCATTGACAAAGAAGCCATTGGTAATAGCGACTCCAAATCCGTCATTCCGGCAGGTTCCCGCTTTCGCGAGGAGGAATCTCAGCAACACCGAGCCGCCAGCGGAAGTAGATCCCTGCCTACTGCCGCAGGGATGACGGAGTGACTGGGGAGTGTTAGAAATTCTGTGTCATTCCAGTAATATATTCAAAAAAGGAATGATACATGACCCAACCTTTCGATTTCGACAAAGCGCTGAAAGCGCTCCAGTCTGGTCAGGCGCTGACCGGGAAAG
>NZ_JAKPCB010000077.1:0-15845 GCF_023347575.1 Brenneria tiliae
GGTCAACCTCATGCCGTCAATGGCAGCGGGTCGAGGTGGTGATGTTGAATCCAGATAAGCCAGAAACTGGGCTGAAAACGGCAGCATAAAAACGAATAAGGGTGTCAACTTCGTTGACAGCTACCGGTGCTGGTATTTCCCATTTACTGGTGGTCGATGCCGGGGTTACTGAAAGGGTGGATCGATCGCGTATTTTCAAACGGCTGGGCCTATGAAGACACGGCTGATGGCAACGTGGTAAAGAAGCTGGGACATTTGCCGGTGCACCTTGTCGCGCTGGGCGGCGCCAACCAAAGCACATTCGAAAAACGCGGTTTTGCTGATGCGTTTAATACACAGATAGTTCACGGGATTTTCGACTATTGCGGCGCGCCGGTAGCGACCTATGAAATTCTGCTGATGCCGGAGCTGAAAACACCGGACGCCTGCCTGGAGGCGGCGCGTAATATTGGAGGCGTTATTTTCCGCTAATAGATGTGTTGCTGGTGAATTTTCAGCGGTAAATTAATGAGATTCAGCCCGTTGGTCATGACAAAACGGAATGCGGGAAAACAATTTATTCTGCAATTCACTCTATAACACTGCCGCTGCTAAATAATTCTTGTCGCAAGTTTCATTTTTCGTCGATTTATCACGATAATCAGGATTCTTTCACGTTCGCTTTGAGGGCACTCTGATGATTCGTTTTGGCATCGTAGGAACCAATTGGATAACCCGTAAGTTCATTGATGCGGCCCATGAAACGGGCAAAATGAAACTGACGGCCATTTATGCGCGCTCGCCGGAGAAGGCGCGGCAGTTTCAGGCGGATTATGCCGTTGGCGCTCTTTTCAGCTCACTGGAAGAGATGGCGCGTTCAGATCTGATCGACGGCGTGTATATTGCCAGTCCCAATTCGCTCCACTGCGAACAGTCTCTGGTATTTCTCCGGCATGGCAAACATGTCATCTGCGAAAAGCCCCTGGCGTCGAATTGGCGAGAGGCGGAACGGATGATAGCTTGCGCTCGTGAGAAGCGGGTAGTCCTGTTCGAAGCCTTTAAGACCGCCAGTCTCGTTAACTTCAATATAGTGAAGCAATCGTTGCCGGGGTTGGGCAAGCTGCGCAAGGCGCTGCTGAACTACTGCCAGTTCTCTTCGCGCTATCCCCGTTATCTGGCCGGCGAGAATCCGAATACGTTCAATCCGGCTTTTTCCAACGGTTCCATCATGGACATAGGTTTTTACTGCCTGGCCTTTGCCGTCGCTTTGTGGGGGAGACCGAACAGCGTGCTGGCAAGCGCTACCCTGCTGGAAAGTGGCGTTGACGCACTTGGCAGCGTAATTCTGAACTATGGTGATTTCGATGTAACCATCATCCACTCTAAAGTCAGCCACACGGCCATTCCTAGCGAAATCCAGGGGGAAGAGGGTACGCTGGTTATTGAGCACTTATCCGAATGTCAACGTGTTACCCTTGTCATGAGAGACGGTAGCCGGCGTGAACTCGGTCAATCGCCGCCTGCCAATAGCATGGTGTCTGAGGCGGAAACTTTTGCCTCACTGGTAAATTCGCGTAACGTTGAACATCCAGGGTTGGAGCATTCACGGATCGTGGCAGAACTACTGACGGAAATTCGTCGTCAGACCGGGGTAGTCTTCCCCGCCGACTATGACAGGTAAAGTGATTGCCAGGGGGGAATATGAACGCCGAAGGTTTAGCCGTATCGAAGTTTCTTGCAATGCCTGAAGATGTCATTGCTGCTATAAATGTCATCGCCTCTTGGCTTGCCGTTGATGATTTTTCTTCCCGCCGAGATAAAATAACTGCCGATGCCATTATTTTGGCTGGTAATGCGGTATTAACCACCATCGACGGCGCTTGTTTATTGGCGAAACAGCGCGATATTCCGCTGATTCTTGCCGGCGGTATTGGTCACTCCACTCCTTTACTTGCCGCGGCCATTGAAAAGCATCCTCGTTATCGAGAGATAGATACTGGTAATCTGCGCTCAGAAGCGGCGTTTTTTTATGAGATAGCAACCAGATTTTGGGATTTGCCCGAGAAGCGGATTTTTCTGGAGGATGCCTCAGGCAATACGGGTGAAAATGCAAAATTCACGCGCGCGTTGTTGGAAAAGATACAGCTAAAAGTGCAGCATATTGTTCTTATTCAAGATCCCTTATTACAGCGCCGGACTTACGCCACGTTTAGCCATGTATGGTCGGATGCGGTCAAAAAACCCATTTTCTTAAACTGGCCAACGTATATTCCTGGCCTGGTTAATACAAAAAATGGCGTTTGTTTCTCTGGCGAACCTAACTATGGTCTCTGGGAGATAGATCGTTTTATCTCCTTATTATTGGGAGAAATTCCCCGCTTACGGGATAATAAGCAGGGGTATGGCCCAAAAGGTAAAAAATATATTAGTCATGTAGACATACCAAAATCGATAGAAGATGCCTGGCAATATATCATCAAGCACCCGTTTCTTTTAGAAAGCGAGTGGCGTGAACGAGTTTAATAATACGATGGGGGAAAACAGGTAGCGCTGTAATTTTTTATTTATAGTTCTTGGGTGACAAATGAATATTCGCTTATTTGTTGAAAATTTAAATGTTAAATTAGTTGGGGAATGAATATCAAGTATTAAAGTTTTTTGAGAAACTAAACTTTTCTTTTTTGTTATTAGATAACGTTATTTTAAAAATGCATTTGTCTGATCTTGTGATAGAATGAGTATATTCTAACACGGTGCCATCATTCAAATAAGATAGCCTACTAATCAGGAATCCCGGCATGTTATGTGTGCATTTTAATGATGAACATGTGGTTGAATTATCTATAAGTATAGACTCTATTGTCTCTTCAGCATAATCGACATCTAATGAATAAATATTTTTCAATACGTTGTATAATGAACGGTTCTCAAAATTTATTTTTTCAATATTTTGACATAAAATATAAGGGATATATGTTGTTTCTAATAAAATTGGTGATTCATTAGCTTTTCTAACTCTGACTAATTTGAAAACATATTTATTGTCTATTGGTAAGTTTAACTTCTTAGCTATAACATCATTAGCTTTGATGACGTCATGCTTGATGACTATCGATGATGGTTCTAAACCCACAGATATAATGCTTTCGGTGAAATTATATAATTTATTGATATCTCTCTGGATCTTTCTTATTTGAACAAACGAGCCTTTCCCTCTGATACGAACGATAAAGCCCTTATCATATAAACTATTCATTGCTTGGCGAGTAGTTGTTCTACTTACTTTTAAAAAGGAGCATAATTGATTTTCAGAGATCATTTTTTCTCCGTTTTTAAAAATCCCTGATCTAATCTGAGAAATTATAAAATTTTCGATTTGTTTATATAGAGGAATATCGCTGGCAAAGTTTAATGTAAATTCATTTTTAAATTTTTCTACTATGATATTATTCATTTTGAACTCTGAGTTACAATATTATAATTGGCAATTTATTGATCCAATTGTAAAAATATCTTTGTAACAAATTAAATCACTTTTGTCAATTGGTTTAATGTCTGCAAATGAGTAGTCTCTATTTAAAAACGTATATTTACTTTTTCCATATTGATGAAATGGAAGTAATGTAACGTTTTGTATATCTAGTTGATGTAATAGCAATGCATATTTTTCAGCATCCTCTAAGCTATCATTTACTCCTGGAATAATTGGAATCCTCAAAATTAATTTTTCCTTTTTAATTGTTATTATGTTATTTATGATAGGTTTTAAGGAAACGCCAGTATATTTTATATGTTTGACATCATCATAGTGTTTTAAATCGACTAATATATAGTCTACATTATCGTGAATTTTTTTGAAACGACTATGCTCAGCAAAACAAGATGATTCTATAGCAACGTTAATATCATGTCCTTTACATAACCTTATTAATTCATATGTCAATTCATATTGACAGAATATTTCTCCTCCTGATAGGGTTACTCCTCCATTAGATGATTTATAAAACTTAGAGTCTTTTAATATTTCGGTCATTATTTCACTGGTATCTAAATATTCTCCGACAATAATATTCATTTTTTTAGATGGATCATACATTTCTTCCGGGTTAATATTCTGAGACTCAGGATTTGAACACCATGGGCATTTAAGATTACACCCTTTAAGGAAAACGGTTGTTCTAATACCTGGCCCATCATGTAAGCAAAATCTTTGTATATTGAACACACAACCTTTTATATTAAGCATGATTTTTACCTAAAATAAACCTGGTGTGCGTGAATAAATTAAACAGGAAAAAAGAAACGAAGTTTACAGCCTTTAAAAGGTAAAAGATGGGATAGTTTTAAATGATTTATACAAATAGTGATAAACCCATGAAATTATCAATTTAAGAATGTGATAAGTTCATGCCTTATAAATTCCTATTAAACTCCATATAATGTTCTGCTTATTATTTCATCCTGAACATCTTCATCAAGGTTAACAAATACAGCACTGAATCCACTTACCCTTACTATTAAATCAGGATATTTTTCTGGGTGTTTTTTTGCATCCTCTAAGATACCTTTATCAACAATGTTTATCATTAGCTGACAACCACCATTATCAAAATACTGCCTTAATAACCATTTTATTTTTATTTTATTTTCATTAAATAGTTTAGGTGTGAATTTTATATTTTGAACCGCACCACCATGTAATGAAGGATCTAATTTAACAAGAGAGTTTAGCATTGCTGTCGGACCATATTTATCCGCGCCCCCTTGTGGGTTATTTGCAGGGTTTAAATATTGTCCGTTATATCGTCCATCCAATGATGCGGATGTTTTACGCCCCCATTCTGTATTCGTTTGATTGTTGCTAATTACTGCCAGGTAATAATGTAGACCAGATTTAATTCCCAACATTCTTATCTGATTTGATACATATTCATATAACTCAACAGCAATATTATCAACTTCATCTAAATCATTTCCATATTTAGGTAATTCTAAAAAATCACTCCGAATATTTTCATGTCCAGAGTAGTTGTTCAAAATAATATCATTCATTTGTGATAGTGTGTATTTTTTTTCCTCAAAAGCTAATTTCTTGATTACCAGAAGTGTGTCTGCCGCATTAATATTACCATATGTTTCATTTGTACCTCCTAGATATCGTATTCCTCCATCTAAAATGGATTTTCCTCTGAAAAT
Organism: Brenneria tiliae; assembly: GCF_023347575.1. NCBI lineage: Bacteria > Pseudomonadati > Pseudomonadota > Gammaproteobacteria > Enterobacterales > Pectobacteriaceae > Brenneria > Brenneria tiliae. Next base: position 5,176 of record NZ_JAKPCB010000077.1, read on the forward strand.
ACAATCATTCATTAATATACTTGGGAATATAAATGAAACCTTTTCGTTCATCAAAATATAACTATTAATTTGGGCGTTAACGCTGAGGTGAATGTAGTAACTTAATAGTTTTTTATATTCGTTAAAAAACTCTTTAAAATTTTTTATTTCTGATGTTTTCTTTAATGAAATTGGACCTGTTTTCTTTATTCCATCGATGGGATCTATACCTCCATTTAAGAAAATATTTAACGTTTTAAGCAAATTTATCATCGTATTTGATGTTCCAATACTTTGTCCTTGAATTACATATTCACCACATCCATAGGGTACGTATTGTTCTGCTGTAATCTCATCTATTCTCATGGCATGCATAATAGATGGAATATTGACATCATCATTATATATGACAGGGTAGGTGGCACCACTACCAATACAGTCATACGCTAAATCAATAATTCTTTCTGGCGTATACTTGCTTATCCTGAGCGTAAATTGTGGTTCAACATATCTTGACATTTTGGCTACTTTAATTGCGAGCTCACAAAATTTATCTGCAGCCTCTGGGTTTTTTCTACCTTTTCCTCCAACAATAATTCTACCATTAACAGTAGTTCTTCTATTTTCTATCAATCTCCATAAAGATCTAATGTATGATATGGCTTCATCTTCATCAATAACTTCATTATCTAAATCATTTTTTAGATAAATTCCCAGGAGGTCATCTAATCTTCCATAATTAATGCATCCTGATAGTAAAGCATATAACCAAAATAGTTGTAATGCCTGATGGAAAGTTTTAGGCTTGTCATTTCTTACTGCAAGCAAATCATCAAGCAATAAAGTTAGATGCTTTTTGTTATTATTTTCTTCTATCATTATCATTTGTTGAAGTTTATAAGTATAAAAATCAACTACTGTAAGATAGATATCTAAAGCTTTTAATGAGTAAATTAAAAATTTATTTTCAGGGATGTCGGTGAGTTTGTTTTTTATTATTTCTTTTAATCTATCTATTCCATTGGATAGTAACAACTCATAGTCTAGCATAGCACCGCTCAAACGAATGGTTGCCATGACTGGAGCATTTGGGTCAATAAACTTACCAACAATATTTTTTGTTAGGTATTTTTCACAATATTCCAATTTAAGATCATGCTTAATCCAATAATTATAAAGATTGTCAATTCTTTCCTTATCAGGCTCACTCAGCCCTTCTTTCATCTCTATTAACTTGTTAAAAACACAATAATGTCCTACTCCCCCTAATGAGGTGACACAACCAAATCCTATGGGCAGAAAATCTAATCTCCCTACAAGTTGATCATTGTTCTCTATATTTCTAAACAATTTGGGGTATAACACTTTAAGGCATTCTAACTCTCTTTCTTCTTTTGATGAAAGTAAATTGGCTTTATGTACTTCAGTATACTCCTCCATAATTAATATCTGCTCTTTAACAGAGTGTTCGCATTCTAGCTTCACGCTTACTTCAATATTTTGATTTCCATAAGCTATATTTTCTTTGAAAATATCGTTATTACTATTCATATATAACCTCATTATTACATGTTAATAGTTCCTTTACGGTAGAATAGTCATTTAAATATAAACAATTCTTAGGTTGTAATAAATTATCATATTTATCAATGATAATAATTTTACACCCTAATGAAACTAGTTCATCAATAATTTCTATGTAGTTGATTGTAAATAATATGATTTTTATTTCTTTATTTATTTTGACGAAATCGATCAACTCTCTGTTAGAATCAATATATACGAAATTGTGGCTTGTTTCTGAAGATTCTTCTTTTATCGAGTAACTATTTTTTTGTCCATTCGTGTGAGAAAGGATTATTTTCCAACTATCTCTATCTAATCCATCGAGGATATCTGATACCCCTCCCATTAACCGATTATCTAAGTTATATGCATTGTAACTATTAGCATTAAAACAATTTGATGGGGAAGTTATAGCATCTAACTCGAACAGATATATCTTTTTGTCGCCTTTCATAAAATTCTCCAGATTATATGTTATTTAGTATTATGTTGTATGATACAACTTGATATATTTAAATCAAGGTATATCCATATAATCAGGGGGAAGGAATCTTACTTTTTTGTTCGTAACACTCTGTATAAAAAGGGAAAAAATTATTATTGTTTTTTTATAATAAGATCATTAAGAAAAAACGAGCGATTGACTACCAGTCAGCATTGTATAGGTATAAAGTTTTCCAGCTTCAGAAATCAGGTTGGTAATTTATTTTTAACTAATTGATTTTATTTATATAAAAGTATGAAATCCACTGAGATCTACACGCGGATCTTTGCATTAGATGTGGCGGCCGCCACCGGGTGCAGTTCTTTATGCCAAGGGCCGAGGCGGTGGCCTTGCTCAGACAAACGTTATGATGATGAGACTTTTACATACGCTGGCTATTGGTGCTGTTCTATGGATTATCTGGAGCGGTCGCTGCGCGATGTTTCCCATCAATGTCTTGAAACACTGACAAAGTTCGTTAGTAACTGTGCGTTTGAGAAGAACGGCAGATACGCTGTTGGTAGGCAACCTTATCCAGGTCAGCCGGAGAGGACAGCACGCCATAGGAAAGTACAGGCTGAGTACGATCAAACAGATTCGGACCGGTATGACCGGTTTCATCCACATAAAAGTGCATAGGTAATCCCCCCGAAAAAGCAGAGTGTTCATAAGTAGAATTTTCTCGTAATCTAAACGCAGGAGATTCTTATGAAAAAATCACGTTTTACCGACAGCCAGATCATCGCCATCCTCAAGCAGGCTGAAGCAGGAACACCGGTGCCTGAACTGTGCCGGGAGCATGGCATCAGCAGCGCCAGTTTTTACAAGTGGCGGGCTAAATTCGGCGGAATGGACGCGTCCCTTATGACTCGTCTGAAAGAGCTGGAAGACGAGAATCGCCGTCTCAAAAAGATGTATGCGGAAGAACGGCTTAAGGCTGAAATCATTCAGGAAGCCATGCAAAAAAAGTGGTAAAGCCATCTCAGCGTCGGCAGATGGCAAAAGCGGCAGTGGAAAACAGGCACATCAGTATTCGTTTTGCCTGTCAGATATTTTCGGTCAGTGAAAGTTGTTACCGTTATGTGCCAAAACTTGATGAGGAAAATCAGCAAATTGCCGACTGGTTATTGCGCATTACCGATAGTCAGCGGAACTGGGGTTTTGGTCTGTGCTATCTGTACCTCCGCAATGTGAAGGGTTTCGGCTGGAACCACAAAAGAGTTTACCGGATTTACTGTGAGCTTTCGCTGAACATGCGCATTAAGCCGAAGAAAAGGCTGAAACGGGAAGAGCCTGAACCGTTAAGGGTACCGGAGCAAAATAATGAAAGCTGGTCGATGGATTTTATGCATGATCAGTTATCAGATGGCCGCTCAATCCGATTATTGAACATCATTGACGATTTTAACCGGGAGGCGCTGGCAATAGAAGTGGACTTCTCGTTACCGGCGGCCCGGGTAAAGCAAACGCTGGAGCGCCTGATTGAATGGCGTGGAAAGCCAGCTTCGATCCGCTGTGACAACGGTCCGGAATATACGAGTGGCGAGTTGGTTAAATGGGCTAAAAATAATGACATTGAACTGAATTTTATTCAGCCGGGGAAACCGCAGCAGAACGCCTATATTGAGCGTTATAACCGGACAGTGCGCTATGACTGGCTGGGACAATATCTATTTTCATCACTGGATGAATTACAGCAGTATGCAACGGAATGGCAGTGGTTTTATAATCACGAAAGGCCCAATATGGCACTGGGTGGATATACACCAAAGCAGCATGTGTTACGTGCTGCATAACTCTACTTATGACCTCCGTTAAAAATGGGAGGATTACCATTCCACATATAACGTGTTCTAAAAATTCATCTCCATCTCCATCTCCAGTGGTAAGATCATGTCTCTCTGGTTGGACATCCATGAGGACGCCCAACCAGGGAGGCGGCGATAACGAATTACCGCACCACTTTCCGTTAGTTCTCCACCATCAACCGGGCAAGCTTGGCAAAAATCGAACTCTTACTGCTTTCATCGCTTAGTTATATATGGTGGGTCGAGCGGGGTATATCTTGGTGTCATAGTGGACATATAAAAAACGGCCAGTTATACAATTTAAATGACGGTTTTATCTGAGCCGCCATTCCCAACGGCTCAAATTTGATAACCGAGTCAATTTCTTATTGCTGTAAGGTATTTAGGCATTTTTATCGAGAAAGTCCCTCACCGCTTTAGCCCACTCATCCGGATTTTCAATCTGAACAGCATGACCGCTTTGAATTTCGATATATTCGCTCCCCTGAATTAGGCGATGAACGTTCTGCACCTGATAGCAAGGGATCAGCGTATCATTCGTTAAGGCGACAACCAGTGTTGGCGCTTTAATTTTCGCGAGGTAAGCATTAATATCAAGCTTCAGTCCCAACTCGATCCGGCGTGCGGAATCTTTCTCTGATGGTCGAGCGCATAGTGCGGTTAATTTTTCGCTGCCCAGCCCTGAAAGAAACTCAGGGCTTAATACGTGAGAAAGGCCGAATGCTGTAGCCTCCTTCGACGATGTTTTTTCCAACTGCAACCAGGTGCTGAACATGAGGGTATGTCGCGGATCTTTGCCATCCGCCCAAGGGGCCGTCAGCACCAGTTTACGGACCAGAGCAGGATATCGGGCAGCAACCGCCGCCGCAACCACTGCTCCAAGAGACGTCCCCACAATATCTACAGATTCTTCTCCGCTATCGGTAATAACAAGAGCAGCCTGATCGGCGAGTTGTTCGATAGTAATGGTTCCGTCAGGTAACGTTGATTGCCCGCATCCGGCGTAATCAGGAACCAGCGTCCCGTATTTATCGGTGAAATACGGCAGCACATGTCCAAAGCTGCCTTTACCCGCGCTGTTCGTTCCGTGGAGAAAGAGGATATTTTGGCCATCGCCTTCTTTAAAGTAAGATACTGATGAGCCGTTAGCGCTTACATTTTTCATTGATTCCTCCATTTAATAAGCTGCTTCAGATTTCTTGCTATTCGTACGTTTGACAAGGGATACGATAGGTTTTTCAACAAAAGTGAATAGTATCTTCGCACCCCATAGAGATAATGCAAACGCTAAAATTATCAGCAGAAGACCTGTAGTAAAACTATACTGACTACCTATACCGATCAGCCTATGACCAAACATAAGAACCAACCGGTGAATAAGATAAAATGAAAATGACCACTCGCCGAGAGTGACAAATAATGGCTTTCCAATTGTTCCTGAATGACCAGAAATATCAGATATGGCAAAAGCTGCTATCAGCATAAGAACAGGAATAATAGTGAATGCGGCATAGCTATAGAGAGATGGATTAAATATAGAACCAAACCATGCAGTAATGAACAAAATGATTACTGGGAAAACTTTAATACTATGATAATTACCTCGTTTCACAAGACATGCAATAATAACACCACTGGTAAATTCAAGCATTCTGACTGGAGAGAACAGATAGATAAACCAGTATGCATACATTGATTCCGGCTTCCATGGTAATAATGGCTTGAGGGGAAGAGTTGCGGAAAAACATGGCATTAAAATCACTAATGCAATTATGCCGATCAATGTTGCCGTCAGTACATTCGATGATAGTTTAGTCAGAATCGTATAAACAAATGGGAAGCAGACATAAAACGTCAATTCACAAGAAAGAGACCAACTCACACCATTAAGACTGATGAAGGTATATGGATCCGGTATCCATGTCTGGATCAGCAGAATATTGGGAATTATCCCGGAAAAGGTCTCTCCTCCGGGCAGTAATGGTCCAGTCCAGATTATTAAAACAATTGCTATGACTGCTGTTATAAGATGGTTAGGGTAAATTCTTGCTATCCTTCTCAGGAGAAACTGTCCAGTTTTAATTCCGGGCTGATGTGACCAAGACAGAACAAATCCGCTGAGACAGAAAAAGAATGAAACGCCAATAAATCCGGAAGAGGAGAACACCCATTTAAATGCATTGCCAATGACATGGTCCGAAAATATGTTTTCCGACGCAGCATGGTAGAGAAAAACAAAGAATGCCGCAATAAATCTAAGTCCTGTTAAAGAATTAATATGTTGGCGATGAAAAAAATCATAGGAGGAATGTTTCATGTTATCACCATATGATTTCTAAAAAAATAAACTCAGGGGGATTATTTTTCATCGCCATAATAATTTCTATTTTATGCTTCACTTGAACTCTCCCATGAGCAATTCCAGAACAGTGACAGTCCGCCCAACAACAAACAGGGAGCCGCAACAGCTATAGATAATGTCAAAGAGTCTGTGTTGAACGACTTTGTTCCCATACCATAGATCGTGCTCAACGCAATCTGACCAAAAAAGAACACACTAGCCAAATACCCCGGTTTAGCCGATGGTATTCTCAACAATCCAGCCTGAGTAGCCGGAACGACTATCCCCACACTGAGCATAATAATTAGCATGGGGGCAACCAAACTCCAGGGGGAATTCGGCCATAAGTAACTGGCTGATATAATGGCGGTCCCTCCAAGGAGTGAAACAATTCCAGCACAGAGTAAAACCGCCTGAGTTCCATACTGAGGTACAATAATGCGCGCGATCTGAGTACCGATAACAAAACCAATGGCGGTTAGCGCTAACAAAAATCCATACTCACTTGCTGATATACCCATGTTGATCTGTATCGGATAAGCAGAATTCGCCAGAAATGCAATCTGTCCCATAGATACCAGGCTAATTGCCACCAGATAACGACGAAATGCCTGTTGCTTCACACCATGAAAAACTTCATTGAAGAAGGACGAAATAGTTGAAATGTTATTCGGGTATTTCTGAATGGATGGTACGAAATAACAGAATAACAAAAGAGAGATGCCTCCCATTCCACCGAGAAACCAGAATATCTGCTTCCAATCGTAAATATCCAAAATTAAACCACCCAGAACAGGTGCTACACTAGGAGATAATGCAACGACTAATGCCAGCGTTGTAATAATACCTATATGTTTCTGAGCAGGATAAACCTGTTGAATAATCAACCGTGATAAAACAGTAATGCCACAGCCACATAATGCCTGTATAAAACGTAATGTAAGTAGCAGGTAGAATGATGTTACTTGTGTGCAGGCAAAAGATGAAAGGGAAAAAACTGTGATACCCCATATGTGTACCTGTCTTGCACCAAACCTTTCGGATAAAACTCCCGAAAAAAGAACAGCAAAAGCATAGCCAATAAGATATAGCGTAATAACAAACTGCAATGAGGTTACCTCAGAATGAAAGTAATTTCCGAGCTGCGGAAGTGCAGGTGCTACTATATTCATTCCGAATTGAGGAATCGTTGAAGAAAATATTAATGAAAAGTTAAGTAACCAGTTTTTACTTTTTTCACTAATGTTTGTAGATATCATAATGGAATTTTCCCTGCTATCTTTTCAGCAACAAAGTATGCATGTTTAACCGACGAGTACATGGCATTAACCAGAGGCACTTTGCCAGCGCAAGCCGCACCAACAACCCAAATATTTTCTTCTTTATCATTATTTGGTAGAAATATTGATAGCTCATCTCCAATATTTAGAGATTCGCAGTTAGGGCGTGGAGTATCATCCAGAGTAATATCACATCCTGATAACCGAAGATTTGGGCCACGATAGCCAGCGGCGCAGACAATGTTATCAAACAGCATGCTTTCTCCAGTTTTTAGCTGTATGTTCCAGCCATTATTATAGTTTATTTTTTCAATTTCACCCTTGCATACATTGAGCAAGCCAGTTTGCAATAAAAGAAAAATCTTTCTGGCATTAGTCAATGAAAAAGATCCTAGATATCTATCTAGAATTTCCTTACAAATAGAAATAACGTGTTTTTTTAATTGTCCAGATTTAGGTGTTAACACATCATTCGTTGCATCAACCAGCTCAACAATCATATTTTGCCAATGATTTTTGTTTTCTTCTGCAAGAATTATCTCTTCCATAAGTCGAGGGGCGATTAAACGCTGATGGCTAATTTGTTCCTTTAATGGTAATAATCCTTGCAATGCGAACTTACTGGCGATTAACTCGCATAACTGTTGAGGAAGATTAGGCGACTCCAGTTCCAGACGGCAAAAATCCGAAACACTAACCAGCCGTTCACTTGGTAACGGTGTTGCTGTTCTGACTGACGGTAAGATCCCAGAAGGTGAAAGCATCGTGATTTTACATTGCTTGCGCCCAATCAACACCGCAGTATCAATGGCAGACAATTTCGTACCGATAACCAAGACATTCGAGCCTTTACGGATAGAGTCATCATTAATAACATCATAGGGAGTAGAATAGAAATCAGGGTGTTTCTGATAGGGCTTTAAAATTTCAGGGACTAGTTCATCTCCGCCTCCAGTGGCAATAATTACGCCACTGACCTTAACAATATCCCCTGAACTTATTATAATTTCGTAATGATGTTCACCAAGGGATTTTATTCTTTCAACAACACCTCTCCAGTAGTTCACATCAATGTTTTTCTTTCTGGCTTCTAAGAGACACTCGTTATAACGCTCAATGACATAATCTCTATATATATAGCGAGGTGGGAAATACCCCTGCGTGTAGGGGATCCCCCTGGTCTGAATATAATCAATGAAATCATTTGAATTGTCAGGGTGTAGGGACATTGTGTCAGGAGATGTATTGCATAGCAATTCATCATGTTCCTGGTTAAATGCTTTTCCTGTTCCCGGCTCGATAGGGTCTATCAGGTTAATATCTACATCCCTCATATTTTTTGTTAAAGCAATAAATGCTGCAATACCGGTTGCGCCAGCACCGACAATAGCGATAGTTTTCTTCACCGCTGTATCTCCCTGTGATTTACCGTAATTAAGGTGGTTTTCAGGAGACATTACTTTCATAGTGGAATACAATGAAGCACCATTTAATCCAGATTTTACTAGACCACTATGAGCAGAGGAAAAACTGCTATTCCGTTGGATTTACCCCAGCCAATAAAGTTGGGAGCAAGCAAAGGTGATAAGCAGACCGCTATTTATGAAGCACTGCGCGATGCAATTTTGAGCAGATTGCTAAAATCGGGTGAGCATTTACCGGCTACCCGTACACTCGCCGAACGTTGGCAAGTATCCCGAGGTACCGTTGAAGCTGTTTTTGATCGGCTAAGACAGGAAGGCTATATCATCAGACGAAGTGGTTCTGGTTCTGTCGTTTCAGCCGTCGTGCCAGACACCATGCTCAAAGTTTCTTCGTCAACGCATATTCAGGAGGGGCGGAATAAAGTTGGTTCATCCCCTGTTCATAATGAGCCTGATATAGAGCCGCAATTATCCTATAACGTCCCGTTTATTGCCCGTATGCCAGATCCGTTATTATTGGATCTGAAAACTTGGGGGGCTTGTCTGTCACGTGCCATAGAAAAACTCCAACCACAACAGCTGGTGACTGGCCGCACATTTGGCATTCCTAGTCTACGTCGCCAGATCGCCGAATACCTTCGGGTTTACCGCGGGATACCCTGTGAGGTTGACGATGTCATTGTAACGACCGGGATCAGAAGCGCCACCGAGATGGTGGCACGAATTCTGTTATGTCAGGGGGACGTTGCGGCAGTAGAAGACCCTGGTTATTTGTGGGCCAGAACGATACTGATGGACACTGGAGCAACGTTGAAATACATCAGAGTCGATAACGAAGGGATGAATGTTGATGATTTATCCCGGTATAAAGATGTTAAACTGGTCTATGTTACCCCAGCCCATCAGGCTCCATTAGGAATTACGATGACGGCTACCCGGCGTTTGAAAATTTTAGACTGGGCTGAAAAGAACGATGCTTTCATTATAGAAGACGATTACGATAGCGAATTTAATTATAATGTATCACCATTGCCAGCAATAAAGGCCATTGACAGAATTGATCGAGTTATATATTGCGGTAGTTTCAATAAAACTATTTTCCCTGATATGAGAATAGGGTTTTGTATTATTCCTCGAAATCTTAAAGGTAAGTTAAATAAATACTGGGAGTTTTCCGGACGAGCAGCCGGAGTTATTGAACAAACCAGCGTCGGGAAATTCATTGCTGAAGGGTATTTTTACAGGCATCTTCGTCTTGCTCGCCAGACCTATCAAACAAGAAGAGATTTGCTTATCTCATGTTTGAAAAATAACGCCGCTAACGAAATCAAGATTACGGGTGAGAATGCCGGATTTCATTTTATCTTATGGTTGCCGACTGGAGTAAACGAGGCCTCATTTTGCAATGAGGCTAGACGAAAGGGAATTTATCTACAACCACTAAAAGAATTCTGCCATCGAGCTAGCTATCCACCAGCAGTTTTAGTGGGATATGCGGCATTAACAGAAGTACAAATTAAATACTCGGGTAGAATTCTTGGTTGTTTAATTGATGCTACTCATTTTAGGTGACAGTAAATGGCATTTACTGAGAAACACCATAGGGTGGAAAATTCAGCCCGGATTAAAAGACGATATTTGATAATCATGGTTTGATCCTCGAGAGCGTTCAGAATTCCGTGTCACAATAAAATCGTTATAGCGTAATCACGTTATTCAGCCGTCCGTCAAAATAAATGGCTAACTGCGACAATGTCAAATTCCAGTTCTGGAGCGGCATTGTCCATT
>NZ_JAKPCB010000076.1:0-12423 GCF_023347575.1 Brenneria tiliae
CGGCCTGGATAGTAACCTGCTCACCGTTGCTCAAGGTGACCACCAGATCGTCGGCCAGTACTCGGTCAACCTTGATGGTAAACACTGCGTCCTGTGCTTCGGTCACGTCGCCGTTGCTATCGATCGTCACATTGACGGTGTCCACCGTGTCGGTGACGGTTACCGTTGCCGTGTCGCTGATATCCAGTTGCTCGAAATTATGCTCGCCCGCGTTCGTGACGCTTAGGGTGTAACTTTCACCATCTTGGTAGACATCGTCACCCTGCACGGCAAACGCGCTTGAGGTGCCGGTTGTTGACCCGGCAGCAAAACTGATGGTCGCACCATTACTTAGCGTTACCGTAAAGTCGCGATCGGTGGGATTACTTAGCGTAGCGCTAACGGTGGCGCTGTCGCTGCCTTCCGCTACCGTGATATCACCCAGCGTTAGCGTGGTGGTATCTACCGTGTCGGTCACCGTCACTGTCGCGGTATCGCTGGTATCCAGTTGCTCAAAGTTATGCTCACCGGCGTTTGTTACGCTTAGCGTGTAGCTTTCGCCGTCTTGATAGACATCGTCGCCCTGTACTGCAAACGCACTTGAAGTGCCGGTTGTCGCCCCGGCGGCAAAGGTGATAGTCGCCCCATTACTTAGCGTTACGGTAAAGTCGCGATCGGTGGGATTACTTAGCGTGGCGCTAACGGTGGCACTGTCGCTACCTTCGGCTACCGTGATATCACCCAGCGTTAGCGTGGTGGTATCTACTGTGTCAGTAATATTTACCGTGGCGTCACCGCCCAATTGCAGATCTTCAAAAACCTTGCCGGCCACGCTGGCGTCGGTAAGGCCTAGCGTTACGCTGCCCACATCGACGTATACATCATCGCCCTGCGCCGGCACTGTGTAGGCTGCGCTCTGCTCACCGGCCTGGATAGTAACCTGCTCACCGTTGCTCAAGGTGACCACCAGATCATCGGCCAGTACCCGGTCCACCTTGATGGTAAAGACCGCGTCCTGCGCTTCGGTCACATCGCCGTTGCTATCGATCGTCACGTTTACAGTGTCGACCGTATCAATGACCGTCACCGTGGCTTCATTACTGGTCAGTTGCTCGAAGTTATGCTCGCCTGCGTTCGTTACGCTTAGGGTGTAGCTTTCGCCGTCTTGATAAACATCATCACCCTGCACCGCAAAGGCGCTCGAGGTGCCGATCGTTGCCCCAACAGCAAAGGTAATGGTGGCGCCATTACTTAGCGTCACGGTAAAGGCACGATCGGTGGGATTACTTAGCGTAGCGCTGACCGTCGCACTATCGCTGCCTTCCGCCACCGTGATATCACCCAGCGTTAGCGTAGTGGTATCTACCGTATCGGTAATGTTTACCGTGGCGTCACCGCCCAGTTGCAGATCTTCAAAGACCTTACCTGCCACTTCCGCCTTGTCGATACCCACAGTGACACTACCCGCATCGGCGTACACATCGTCGCCCTGTGCCGGCAAGCTATAAGCCGCACTCTGCTCGCCAGCTCGGATAGTCACCTGCTCACCGTTGCTTAGGGTGACCACCAGATCGTCGGCCAGCACCCGGTCTACCTTGATGGTAAAGACCGCGTCCTGCGCTTCGGTCACATCACCATTGGACTCAATGGTAACGTTGACCGTATCCACTGTATCGGTAACGGTCACTGTTGCCGTATCGCTGGTATCTAACTGTTCAAAGTTATGCTCACCGGCATTCGCTACGCTTAACGTGTAGCTTTCTCCGTCCCGATAAACATCATCTCCCTGCACTGCAAAGGCGCTTGAGGTGCCGGTCGTTTCCCCAGCGGCAAAACTGACGGTCGCCCCGTTGCTTAACGTCACGGTAAAGGCACGATCGGTCGGGTTACTCAGCGTGGCGCTGACGGTGGCGCTGTCGCTACCTTCCGCTACCGTGATATCGCCCAGCGTTAGTGTGGTGGTATCGACCGTGTCGGTAACATTTACCGTGGCGTCACCACCCAGTTGTAAATCTTCAAAGGTTTTGCCAGCCACGCTGGCGTCAATAAGGCCCAGCGTTACGCTGCCCGCATCGACGTACACATCGTCGCCCTGCGCCGGCACGCTATAGGCCACACTCTGCTCACCCGCCCGAATGGTGACCTGCTCACCATTGCTTAGCGTTACCACCAGATCATCGGCCAGTACCCGGTCTACCTTGACGGTAAACACTGCATCCTGCGTTTCCGTGACATCGCCGTTGCTATCGATCGTCACATTGACCGTATCCACCGTATCGGTGACAGTTACTGTTGCCGTGTCGCTGATATCCAGTTGTTCGAAATTATGTTCACCGGTATTCGCTACGCTTATCGTGTAGCTTTCGCCGTCCTGATAAACATCATCGCCCTGTACTGCAAAAGCGCTTGAGGTACCGGTTGTTGACCCGGCTGCAAAGGTAATGGTGGCGCCATTGCTTAACGTCACCGTAAAGTCGCGATCGGTGGGATTACTCAGTGTGGCACTAACTGTAGCGCTATCGCTGCCTTCCGCCACCGTGATATCACCCAGCGTTAGCGTGGTGGTATCTACGGTATCGGTCACCGTCACTGTTGCCGTATCGCTGGTATCCAGTTGTTCGAAGTTATGCTCACCTGCGTTCGTTACACGGAGGGTGTAACTTTCACTATCCTGATAAACATCGTCACCTTGTACCGCAAAGGCTGATGAGGTTGCGGTTGTTTCCCCGGCCGCAAAGGTAATGGTGGCGCCATTGCTTAACGTCACGGTAAAGTCGCGATCGGTAGGGTTACTTAGTGTGGCGCTAACGGTGGCGCTATCGCTACCTTCCGCCACCGTGATATCACCCAGCGTTAGGGTGGTGGTATCTACCGTGTCGGTCACCGTCACTGTCGCGGTATCGCTGGTATCCAGTTGTTCAAAGTTATGCTCACCGGCATCCGTCACGCTCAGGGTGTAGCTTTCGCCGTCTTGATAAACATCGTCGCTCTGTACCGCAAAAGCGCTTGAGGTACCCGTCGTTTCCCCGGCCGCAAAGGTAATAGTCACACCATTACTTAGCGTCACGGTAAAGGCACGGTCGGTGGGATTACTCAGCGTGGCGCTAACGGTGGCGCTGTCGCTGCCTTCCGCCACCGTGATATCACCCAGCGTTAGCGTAGTGGTATCTACGGTGTCAGTAATGTTTACCGTCGCATCGCCACCCAGTTGCAGATCTTCGAAGATCTTGCCGGCCACGCTGGCATCGGTGAGCCCCAGCGTTACGCTGTCCGCATCGGCGTACACATCGTCGCCCTGCGCCGGTACGGTATAGGCCGCACTCTGCTCACCGGCCCGGATAGTAACCGTGTCGCCATTGCTTAAGGTGACTACCAGATCGTCAGCCAGTACCCGGTCCACTTTGATGGTAAAGACTGCGTCCTGTGCTTCCGTCACGTCGCCGTTGCTATCGATCGTCACGTTGACGGTATCGATCGTATCAGTCACCGTCACTGTAGCGGTATCGCTGGTATCCAATTGCTCAAAGTTATGCTTACCCGCGTTCGTTACGCTTAGGGTATAGCTTTCACCATCTTGATAGACATCATCACCTTGCACCGCAAAGGCTGATGAGATCCCGATTGTTGCCCCAGCCGCAAAGGTGATGGTGGCGCCATTACTTAGCGTCACCGTAAAGTCGCGATCGGTGGGATTACTTAGGGTAGCGCTTACGGTGGCACTGTCGCTGCCTTCCGCTACCGTGATATCACCCAGCGTCAACGTGGTGGTATCTACCGTGTCGGTAATCGTGACTGTGGCTGTGTCACTGGTATCCAATTGCTCGAAGTTATGCTCACCGGCATCGGTTACGCTTAGGGTGTAACTTTCACCATCCTGATAAACATCATCTCCCTGCACTGCAAAGGCGCTTGAGGTACCGGTTGTCGCTCCAGCCGCAAAGGTAATGGTCGCACCATTGCTTAGCGTTACCGTAAAGGCACGATCGGTGGGATTACTTAGTGTGGCGCTAACGGTGGCGCTATCGCTACCTTCCGCCACGCTGACCTCACCCAGCGTCAGCGTGGTAACGTCCACCGTATCGGTCACTGTCACTGTTGCCGTGTCGCTGGTATCCAGTTGCTCGAAGTTATGTTCGCCCGCGTCAGTTACGCTTAGCGTGTAGCTTTCGCCGTCTTGATAAACATCGTCGCTCTGTACCGCAAAAGCGCTTGAGGTACCCGTCGTTTCCCCGGCCGCAAAGGTAATGGTGGCACCATTACTTAACGTCACGGTAAAGTCGCGGTCGGTAGCATGGCTTAATGTTGCGCTGACGGTGGCACTATCGCTACCTTCCGCCACGTTCACATCGCCCAGAGTCAGCGTGGTGGTATCTACCGTATCGATCACCGTCACTGTTGCCGTGTCGCTGGTATCCAACTGTTCAAAGTTATGCTCACCCGCATCCGTTACGTGGAGGGTATAACTTTCACCATCCTGGTAGACATCATCGCCCTGCACTACAAAGGCCGATGAAGTGCCGGTTGTCGCTCCGGCGGCAAAGGTGATGGTCGCCCCGTTGCTTAACGTCACCGTAAAGGCACGATCGGTGGGGTTACTTAGCGTGGCGCTGACGGTGGCGCTATCGCTACCTTCAGCAACGCTCACATTGCCCAGCGTTAGTGTGGTGGTATCTACAGTATCCCCGATCTGCACCGTAGCTGGGGCACCCAACTGTAAATCTTCAAAGGTTTTGCCAACTACTTCCGCCTTGTCGATACCTACAGTGACATTGCCCGCATCAGCGTACACATCATCGCCCTGCGCCGGCACGGTATAGGCCGCACTCTGCTCGCCAGCCTGGATGGTAACCCTGTCGCCATTACTTAGGGTGACCACCAGATCGTCGGCCAGTACCCGATCCACCTTGATGGTAAAGACTGCGTCCTGTGCTTCGGTGACATCACCGTTGGACTCGATGGTGACGTTGACGGTGTCGACCGTATCGGTCACCGTCACCGTTGCGGTATCGCTGGTATCCAGTTGCTCAAAGTTATGCTCGCCCGCGTCTGTTACGCTCAGCGTGTAGCTTTCGCCGTCCTGATAAACATCGTCGCTCTGTACTGCAAAGGCGCTCGAGGTGCCCGTCGTCGCTCCGACCGCAAAGGTAATGGTAGCGCCATTACTTAGCGTCACCGTAAAATCGCGATCGGTGGGATTACTTAGTGTGGCACTAACGGTGGCGCTATCACTGCCTTCCTCCACTGTAATATCACCCAGCGTTAGCGTAGTGGTATCTACCGTATCAGTAATATTTACCGTGGCGTCACCGCCCAGTTGCAGATCTTCAAAAACCTTGCCGGCCACGCTGGCGTCGGTAAGGCCCAGCGTTACGCTGCCCGAATCGTTATAAACATCGTCGCCCTGCGCCGGCACGCTATAAGCCGCGCTCTGCTCGCCGGCACGGATAGTCACCTGCTCACCGTTGCTTAGCGTGACCACCAGATCGTCGGCCAGTACCCGGTCAACCTTGATGGTAAAGGCCGCGTCCTGCGCTTCGGTCACATCACCATTGGACTCAATGGTAACGTTGACCGTATCCACTGTATCGGTAACGGTCACTGTTGCCGTATCGCTGGTATCCAACTGTTCAAAGTTATGCTCACCCGCATCCGTTACACGGAGTGTGTAGCTTTCGCCGTCTTGGTAAACATCATCGCCCTGTACTGTAAAGGCCGAAGAGGTACCGGTTGTTGCCCCGGCCGCAAAGGTAATGGTGGCGCCATTGCTTAGCGTTACCGTAAAGGCGCGATCGGTGGGATTACTCAGCGTGGCGCTGACAGTAGCACTATCGCTACCTTCAGCAACGCTCACATTGCCCAGCGTTAGTGTGGTGGTATCTACAGTATCCCCGATCTGCACCGTCGCTGGGGCACCCAACTGTAAATCTTCAAAGGTTTTGCCAACTACTTCCGCCTTGTCGATACCTACAGTGACATTGCCCGCATCGGCGTACACATCATCGCCCTGCGCCGGCACGGTATAGGCCGCACTCTGCTCGCCAGCCTGGATGGTAACCCTGTCGCCATTACTTAGGGTGACCACCAGATCGTCGGCCAGTACCCGATCCACCTTGATGGTAAAGACTGCGTCCTGTGCTTCGGTGACATCACCGTTGGACTCGATGGTGACGTTGACGGTGTCGACCGTATCGGTCACCGTCACCGTTGCGGTATCGCTGGTATCCAGTTGCTCAAAGTTATGCTCGCCCGCGTCTGTTACGCTCAGCGTGTAGCTTTCGCCGTCCTGATAAACATCGTCGCTCTGTACTGCAAAGGCGCTCGAGGTGCCCGTCGTCGCTCCGGCTGCAAAGGTAATGGTGGCGCCATTGCTTAACGTTACCGTAAAGGCACGGTCGGTGGGATTACTTAGCGTGGCGCTGACGGTGGCACTGTCGCTGCCTTCCGCCACCGTGATATCACCCAGCGTCAGCGTGGTGGTATCTACGGTATCGATAATATTTACCGTGGCGTCACCACCCAGTTGCAGATCTTCAAAAACCTTGCCGGCCACGCTGGCGTCGGTAAGGCCCAGCGTTACGCTGCCCGAATCGTTATAAACATCGTCGCCCTGCGCCGGCACGCTATAGGCCGCGCTCTGCTCGCCGGCACGGATAGTCACCTGCTCACCGTTGCTTAGCGTTACCACCAGGTCATCAGCCAGTACCCGGTCCACCTTGATGGTAAAGACTGCATCCTGTGCTTCGGTGACGTCGCCGTTGGACTCGATGGTGACATTGACGGTGTCGACCGTATCAATGACCGTCACCGTGGCTTCATTACTGGTCAGTTGCTCGAAGTTATGCTCACCCACATCCGTCACACTTAGGGTGTAGCTTTCGCCGTCTTGATAAACATCGTCGCCCTGTACTGCAAAAGCGCTTGAGGTACCGGTTGTTGACCCGGCTGCAAAGGTAATGGTCGCGCCATTGCTTAACGTCACGGTAAAGTCGCGGTCGGTAGGATTACTCAGCGTGGCGCTAACGGTAGCACTATCGCTACCTTCCGCCACGGTCACATCACCCAGCGTCAATGTGGTGGTATCTACGGTATCGGTAATATTTACCGTAGCGTCACCGCCCAGTTGCAGATCTTCGAAGATCTTGCCGGCCACGCTGGCACCAGTAAGGCCCAGCGTTACGCTACCCGCATCGGCGTACACATCGTCGCCCTGCGCCGGCACGCTATAGGCCGCACTCTGCTCGCCGGCACGGATAGTCACCTGCTCACCGTTGCTTAGGGTGACCACCAGATCATCAGCCAGTACCCGATCCACCTTGATGGTAAAGACTGCATCCTGTGCTTCGGTGACATCACCATTGGACTCGATGGTGACATTGACAGTGTCGACAGTATCGGTAACGGTCACTGTTGCCGTGTCGCTGGTATCCAGTTGCTCAAAGTTATGCTCACCGGCATCCGTTACACGGAGTGTGTAGCTTTCTCCGTCTTGATAAACATCATCACCCTGCACCGCAAACTCGCTCGAAGTGCCGGTTGTTGATCCAGCAGCAAAGGTAATGGTGGCACCATTGCTTAGCGTTACCGTAAAGTCGCGATCGGTCGGGTTACTTAGCGTGGCGCTAACGGTGGCGCTGTCGCTGCCTTCCGCTACCGTGATATCACCCAGCGTCAACGTGGTGGTATCTACCGTGTCGGTAATCGTGACTGTGGCTGTGTCGCTGGTATCCAACTGTTCGAAGTTATGCTCACCCGCATCCGTTACACGGAGTGTGTAGCTTTCGCCGTCTTGATAAACATCGTCGCCCTGTACTGCAAAGGCTGATGAGGTGCCGGTTGTCGCTCCGGCCGCAAAGGTAATGGTGGCGCCATTGCTTAGCGTTACCGTAAAGGCACGATCGGTGGGATTACTCAGCGTGGCGCTAACGGTGGCGCTATCGCTACCTTCCGCCACGGTTACATCACCCAGCGTCAGCATAGTGGTATCGACCGTGTCGGTGACAGTCACTGTTGCGGTATCGCTGGTATCTAATTGTTCAAAGTTATGCTCACCGGCATCCGTCACGCTCAGCGTGTAGCTTTCGCCGTCTTGATAGACATCGTCGCTCTGTACCGCAAAAGCGCTTGAGGTACCCGTCGTTTCCCCGGCCGCAAAGGTAATGGTGGCGCCATTGCTTAGCGTCACCGTAAAAGCACGATCGGTGGGATTACTTAGCGTGGCGCTAACGGTGGCGCTATCGCTACCTTCCACCACAGTTACATCACCCAGCGTCAGCATAGTGGTATCGACCGTGTCGGTGACAGTCACCGTCGCGGTATCGCTGGTATCCAGTTGCTCAAAGTTATGCTCACCGGCATTCGCTACGCTTAGCGTGTAGCTTTCTCCGTCCCGATAAACATCATCTCCCTGCACTGCAAAGGCGCTTGAGGTGCCGGTCGTTTCCCCGGCCGCAAAGGTGATGGTGGCCCCGTTGCTTAACGTCACGGTAAAGTCGCGATCGGTAGGGTTACTCAGCGTGGCGCTAACGGTGGCACTGTCGCTGCCTTCGGCCACGCTGACCTCACCCAGCGTCAGCGTGGTAACGTCCACCGTATCGGTCACCGTCACTGTTGCCGTGTCACTGGTATCTAATTGCTCAAAGTTATGCTCACCGGCATCGGTTATGCTTAGGGTGTAACTTTCACCATCCTGATAAACATCATCACCTTGTACCGCAAAGGCTGATGAAGTTGCGGTTGTTGCTCCGACCGCAAAGGTAATGGTAGCGCCATTACTTAGCGTCACCGTAAAATCGCGATCGGTGGGATTACTTAGTGTGGCACTAACGGTGGCGCTATCACTGCCTTCCTCCACTGTAATATCACCCAGCATCAGCGTGGTGGTATCTACGGTATCGGTAATGTTTACCGTCGCCTCGTCGCCCAGTTGTAAATCTTCAAAGGTTTTACCGGCTACGCTGGCATCGGTGAGCCCCAGCGTTACGCTGTCCGCATCGGCGTACACATCGTCGCCCTGCGCCGGCACGCTATACGCCACGCTCTGCTCGCCGGCCCGGATAGTGACCGTGTCGCCATTGCTCAGGGTGACCACCAGATCGTCGGTCAGTACCCGGTCTACCTTGATGGTAAAGACCGCGTCCTGCGCTTCGGTGACGTCGCCATTGCTATCGATCGTCACGTTGACGGTGTCCACCGTATCGGTGACGGTCACCGTTGCCGTGTCACTGGTATCTAACTGTTCGAAATTATGCTCACCCGCGTTGGTTACGCTCAGGGTGTAACTTTCACCGTCTTGATAGACATCGTCACTCTGTACTGCAAAGGCTGATGAGGTGCCGATTGTCGCTCCGGCCGTAAAGGTAATGGTCGCGCCATTACTTAACGTCACGGTAAAGGCACGATCGGTAGGATTACTCAGCGTGGCGCTGACGGTGGCGCTGTCGCTACCTTCCGCTACCGTAATATCGCCCAGCGTTAGTGTGGTGGTATCGACCGTGTCGGTAACATTTACCGTGGCGTCACCACCCAGTTGTAAATCTTCAAAGGTTTTGCCAGCCACTTCCGCCTTGTCGAGGCCCACGGTAACGCTGCCCGCATCGGCGTACACATCGTCGCCTTGCGCCGGCACGGTATAAGCCACGCTCTGCTCACCCGCCTGAATAGTGACCTGCTCGCCATTGCTTAACGTCACGACCAGATCGTCGGCCAACGCATGGTCTACCTTGATGGTAAAGACCGCATCCTGCGCTTCCGTGACGTCGCCATTGGACTCGATGGTGACATTGACCGTATCCACCGTATCGGTGACAGTCACTGTCGCAGTATCACTGGTATCCAGTTGCTCGAAGTTATGTTCGCCCGCGTTCGTTACGCTTAGCGTGTAACTTTCACCGTCTTGATAGACATCGTCGCTCTGCACTGCAAAAGCGCTTGAGGTGCCGGTTGTTGACCCGGCAGCAAAACTGATGGTCGCGCCGTTACTTAACGTCACGGTAAAGGCACGGTCGGTAGGATTACTTAGCGTGGCGCTGACAGTGGCGCTGTCGCTGCCTTCCGCCACGGTCACATCGCCCAGCATTAGCGTGGTGGTATCTACCGTATCGGTGACGGTCACTGTTGCCGTGTCGCTGGTATCCAGTTGCTCAAAGTTATGCTCGCCCGCATCCGTTACGCTCAGCGTATAGCTTTCTCCGTCCCGATAAACGTCATCCCCCTGCACCGCAAAGGCGCTCGAGGTCCCGGTTGTCGCCCCGGCTGCAAAGGTAATGGTGGCGCCGTTACTTAACGTCACCATAAAAGCACGATCGGTGGGATTACTCAGAGTGGCGCTGACGGTGGCACTGTCGCTGCCTTCCGCTACCGTGATATCGCCCAGCGTTAGCGTGGTGGTATCGACCGTGTCGGTAATATTTACCGTCGCATCGCCACCCAGTTGCAGATCTTCAAAGTTCTTGCCGGCGACGCTGGCGTCGACAATGCCTAGCGTTACACTACCCGCATCGGCATACACATCGTCGCCCTGCGCCGGTACGGTATAAGCCACGCTCTGCTCGCCGGCCTTGATGGTCACCGTGTCGCCATTGCCTAACGTCACTACCAAATCATCGGCCAGTATCTGGTCTACCTTGACGGTAAAGACCGCGTCCTGTGCTTCCGTGACGTCGCCATTGGACTCAATGGTGACATTGACGGTATCCACCGTATCGGTGACGGTTACTGTTGCCGTATCGCTAGTATTTAACTGTTCGAAATTATGCTCACCGGCATCGGTCACACGAAGGGTGTAACTTTCACCGTCTTGGTAAACATCATCACCCTGTACTGCAAACGCGCTTGAGGTGCCGATTGTCGCTCCGGCCGCAAAGGTGATAGTGGCGCCATTGCTTAGCGTCACCGTAAAGGCACGATCGGTGGGATTACTTAGTGTGGCGCTGACGGTGGCACTATCGCTACCCTCGGCAACGGTCACATCGCCCAACGTTAGTGTGGTGGTATCGGTGGTGTCGCTGGTCTGCACCGTAGCTGGAGCACCCAGTTGTAAATCTTCAAAGGTTTTGCCAGCCACTTCCGCCTTGTCGAGACCCACGGTGACACTGCCCGCATCGGCGTACACATCATCGCCCTGCGCCGGCACGGTATAGGCCACACTCTGCTCACCCGCCCGAATGGTGACCTGCTCACCATTGCTTAGCGTTACCACCAGATCGTCGGCCAGCACCCGGTCTACCTTGACGGTAAAGACTGCATCCTGTGCTTCGGTGACGTCGCCATTGGACTCGATGGTGACATTGACCGTATCCACCGTATCGGTGACGGTCACCGTTGCCGTGTCACTGGTATCTAACTGTTCGAAATTATGCTCACCCGCGTTGGTTACGCTCAGGGTGTAACTTTCACCATCTTGATAGACATCGTCGCTCTGCACTGCAAAAGCGCTTGAGGTACCCGTCGTTTCCCCAGCCGCAAAAGTAATAGTGGCGCCGTTACTTAGCGTCACGGTAAAGGCTCGGTCGGTGGGATTACTCAGTGTGGCACTAACTGTAGCGCTATCGCTGCCTTCCGCCACCGTGATATCACCCAGCGTTAGCGTGGTGGTATCTACGGTATCGGTCACCGTCACTGTTGCCGTATCGCTGGTATCCAGTTGTTCGAAGTTATGCTCACCTGCGTTCGTTACACGGAGGGTGTAACTTTCACCATCCTGATAAACATCGTCACCTTGTACCGCAAAGGCTGATGAGGTTGCGGTTGTTGCCCCGGCCGCAAAGGTAATGGTGGCGCCATTGCTTAACGTCACCGTAAAGTCGCGATCGGTCGGGTTACTTAGCGTGGCGCTAACGGTGGCGCTATCACTGCCTTCCTCCACTGTAATATCACCCAGCGTTAGCGTAGTGGTATCTACCGTATCAGTAATATTTACCGTGGCGTCACCGCCCAGTTGTAAATCTTCAAAGGTTTTGCCAGCCACGCTGGCGTCAATAAGGCCCAGCGTTACGCTGCCCGCATCGACGTACACATCGTCGCCCTGCGCCGGCACGCTATAGGCCACACTCTGCTCGCCGGCACGGATGGTGACCTGCTCGCCATTGCTTAGCGTTACCACCAGATCATCGGCCAGTACCCGGTCTACCTTGACGGTAAACACTGCATCCTGCGTTTCCGTGACATCGCCGTTGCTATCGATCGTCACATTGACCGTATCCACCGTATCGGTGACAGTTACTGTTGCCGTGTCGCTGATATCCAGTTGTTCGAAATTATGTTCACCGGTATTCGCTACGCTTATCGTGTAGCTTTCGCCGTCCTGATAAACATCATCGCCCTGTACTGCAAAAGCGCTTGAGGTACCGGTTGTTGACCCGGCTGCAAAGGTAATGGTGGCGCCATTGCTTAACGTCACCGTAAAGTCGCGATCGGTGGGATTACTCAGTGTGGCACTAACTGTAG
>NZ_JAKPCB010000075.1:0-4736 GCF_023347575.1 Brenneria tiliae
GCGCATTCCCTAACGAAAACAGCCTGTTAAAGCTACTTTATCTGGGGCTGATGAATGCGCAGGCAAAATGGACAATGCCGCTCCAGAACTGGAATTTGACTTTGTCGCAGTTAGCCATTTATTTTGACGGACGGCTGAATAACGTGATTACGCTATAACGATTTTATTGTGACACGGAATTCTGAACGCTCTCACGCTTTCCGTATAACGGAGCGCGGTTTTTGGCGTCGCCGCTTTTGCGATATAACCGTACAGTTCGGCCAGTTGTTCCTCCGTTTCTGGTGCGAACACCACCCTGTACCCCATTATTCCTCTCCGGTGGCCTTTTTGTGCTCGGCTTTCAGTCTTTCCCTGATATCGTTACCACTGAGGCTTTCACTTTCACCGCGTTGCAGGCTGTCCCACGCCGGAACGACTTGTTCCCGCAGCCATTTTTCCACCGCGTTGTCTCGCGCCATTAGCGCCCTGAGTCCTTCCCTGATAACCTCGCTTTCTGAAGCATATTCGCCGCTGGCAACACGCGCTTTAACCTGAGCCGCCATTTCATTCGGCAGCGTAATGCTCATTTGCTGTGTCGTTCTCATTGGTAACCCCTGTCTTTCATCGAGTAGGATTTAATCATACTCATTCTTTTCACCACTGTCAGGTGCGAACTTCCCGCCTTATCTTCCACCGCCAGGTCGGCCAATGGCCGTAGCCAGCTAACCTATACGATACCGAGCCGCTATCCTCCGGGATGTATGCAAAATCCTCAGGATATGGGCAGTATCGTCTTCAACAACATACACAATGATAAATGGGAAGCGCGGCACCACCAATTTTCTCTGTTTCTTCCTCAGCCCCGCTTTCATACCGGCAAGCGGATTTTTTTTCAGGATATCCGCCATACTGACAAATCTGTCATCAGTAGCGCTGGCAACCTGCAATCCTGCTTGATGGTAAAGGTAAAAAAAGATGGCCTCTCTGTCTGAGCGCGCCCTTTTCTCCCATAGCACTTTTGATGTCACAGCTTACCCCGCGCTGCCAACCTCTTCAGTTCGTCCATTCGGAGATTCATTTCTTCATCACTAATGAACTCTACCTCACCGGTATCATAGTGTCCGAACGCTTCGGATAGTTGCTTCTCCAGCCAGATCTCGTGTTCACCATCCTGATAGCGGCGCTCTTCTGCGGCCAGTTCTTCTGCACGCTGGCGCATCACTTCTGTCAGGCTCATCTTCAGTCGTTCCGCT
The DNA here is from genome assembly GCF_023347575.1 of Brenneria tiliae. NCBI lineage: Bacteria > Pseudomonadati > Pseudomonadota > Gammaproteobacteria > Enterobacterales > Pectobacteriaceae > Brenneria > Brenneria tiliae. The sequence goes on from NZ_JAKPCB010000075.1 coordinate 1,233, forward strand.
GCCTGCATTGCCAGACGTTTGGTTTCTTCATCTATTCGGAAGTGGATTGTGCTCATAATAAGCCCTTAATTGTGGTGTCATCTGTGTTGTCATTATGCGCATTACGTTCTGCGTTGTCACTGTTCATTAACTACGCAGCCCATTGTTGCCACAACTGATTATCAAGGGACGATGGCTGCAAGAACTCGGCTTTAACACCGGCCAGTCGGTGACGTTCACCGTTCAGCGCAGCCAACTGCTGATACGCATTGTGGCTGAGTGACAGGCAAAAAAACCCGGCCTGTTTAGGGGCTTTTTTATTCTGGATCAGAAGGATCACCTCTTCGGGCTTTACACTCATCTATTTTAGCCAAAACCCATGATCTAAGAGCCGCCGCTGTTCCTGCAATAACACTGGTGACTAAAACATGTTTAATATCTGCTTGTTCAATACTCACTTTATGACTAATGACGAACTTTACAGTTACCAAAGCTAGAGAAAAAAAGATTAAACAACAGAAAACCATGTATGCAATGCTTAGAAATAGCAAACCTACAGTAGGCTTATTTGTTCTTTTCATTTACTTCATCCTTGACTGCATTGCTGATAAATTCCCCGCCTATCGCACCGATAATATGGTAATCCCCCCATTTTTAACGGAGGTCATAAGTAGAGTTATGCAGCACGTAACACATGCTGCTTTGGTGTATATCCACCCAGTGCCATATTGGGCCTTTCGTGATTATAAAACCACTGCCATTCCGTTGCATACTGCTGTAATTCATCCAGTGATGAAAATAGATATTGTCCCAGCCAGTCATAGCGTACTGTCCGGTTATAACGCTCAATATAGGCATTCTGCTGCGGTTTCCCCGGCTGAATAAAATTCAGTTCAATGTCATTATTTTTAGCCCATTTAACCAACTCGCCACTCGTATATTCCGGACCGTTGTCACAACGGATCGAAGCCGGCTTTCCACGCCATTCAATCAGGCGCTCCAGTGTTTGCTTTACCCGGGCCGACGGTAACGAGAAGTCCACTTCTATTGCCAGCGCCTACCGGTTAAAATCGTCAATGATGTTCAATAATCGGATTGAGCGGCCATCTGATAACTGATCATGCATAAAATCCATCGACCAGCTTTCATTATTTTGCTCCGGTACCCTTAACGGTTCAGGCTCTTCCCGTTTCAGCCTTTTCTTCGGCTTAATGCGCATGTTCAGCGAAAGCTCACAGTAAATCCGGTAAACTCTTTTGTGGTTCCAGCCGAAACCCTTCACATTGCGAAGGTACAGATAGCACAGACCAAAACCCCAGTTTCTCTGGCTGTCGGTAATACGCAACAACCACTCTGCAATCTGCTGATTTTCCTCATCAAGTTTCGGTGTATAGCGGTAACAACTTTCACTGACTGAAAATATCTGACAGGCAAAACGAATACTGATATACCTGTTTTCCACGGCTGCTTTTGCCATCTGCCGACGCTGAGATGGCTTTACCACTTTTTTTGCATCGCTTCCTGAATGACTTCAGCCTTCAGGCGTTCTTCCGCATACATCTTTTTGAGGCGACGGTTTTCGTCTTCCAGCTCTTTCAGCCGGGTCATGAGGGACGCATCCATCCCGCCGAATTTAGTCCGCCACTTGTAAAAACTGGCGCTGCTGATGCCATGCTCCCGGCACAGTTCAGGCACCGGTGTTCCTGCTTCGGCCTGCTTGAGGATGGCGATGATCTGGCTGTCGGTAAAACGTGATTTTTTCATAAGAATCTCCTGCGTTTAGATTACGAGAAAATTCTACTTATGAACACTCTGCTTTTTCGGGGGGATTACCATGACGCCGCCGGCCCCAGATACCATGCACCCGCTATCAGTACGCCGTTCGTATATCCATCAACTATCGTTTGGGAAATATCCTGCCCCTCTGGAATCGTCCCCGTCAGCAGCTTATGCATCGCATACTGCCGTTCTTCTTCCGTTATAGGATTCAACACGTTGCCGTTTTCATCCAGCAGGTTGGTATTGGTATACAACGATGTCACTGACCGGCCGTAATCGTGCAATCCTTTACCCAGGTTGAAGTAGTTATTCTCCACCTCATTCTTCGCCGTATTCGCTCCGCTTCCGGCACCGGTAAGGTTACCACCGATAAGTCCGCCCGCGCCAGCGCCCGCTAGGGTGATCAGATTCGCTATCAGCTCTTTCTGCTCACCCGTCAGTTCTTCCGCTTTTACCCCCGGATAGAGGAGCGTTGTCAGCGCCTGCGCGCCGCCGTTCCCGCCGTCCAGAATTCACTGCCTGCGCCATACTCACGCTCGACCGTCTGCATTTCTTCGCTGCTTTGTATCCGCGCCTCTATCTCATCGGCGCTCACGCCTTCCTGCGTCAGGCGTGTCCTGGCCTGCTCCACGGCCTCGCTTTTCTTATACGTCTTGTAAGCGTCTATCGTCACCGTTGAGCATGGGCAACTACTGATACGCATTGTGGCTGAATGACAGGCGAAAAAATCCCGGCCTTTTTAGGAGCCGGGATTTATGTTTATTCAATGGGCGTTGCTACATATTCGTCAAGGATATGAACATCTTCAACACTACATTCCGGATAAATCCATTTGGCCCAATTGGTAATAACCCATTCTGTGCTTAATCCATGCCCTTCATCTGAAATACTTTCAATGGGTAACTTTACTAAAAATAGTCCTGCTTTATACCCAGACGAAACGATTAGGCCATATGGACGTTCGTCTTCTTGAGTTTCAAATAACATAAAATCAACCCATGCTTCATACGGCCAAGTCGCAGGCAACCTAAAAATCGCTCCTCTCGATACAAACTTTTCTTTGTAATCAATCAGCTTCATCATTTCACCTTCAAATTATGGCCACCAGATGGATCGGCAGGCTTTCTTACTTGCATAGAAAAATCAACTTCACCAAGATGCTTACCTTTCGGGCTGACAACTTCAAATCGTCCATGCTGTGTATCGAGAGCATAAAGGTTTCCGTCCTGTCCACGATATACGTCGCGACCACCATTCTTTTTAGTGAGCTGATTATCTTTAACCATACCGTTCTCTGCGGCCACCTTCAGAGCTGTCAGTTTTATGATAGCTACACGCTCTCCAGGAGGAAGATTAGCTAGGTCACTGAGCGGATGTTATTTTTCCTTGGTTGCTTTGATCCGAGACATAATCCAGATACCTACCCCTAAGGGAACACCTCCAGATAAACCTTTTTTAACAGAGTCAATAACGCCGTTATACCAAGAAAAGTAAAAGGTTCCATTTTTAAGAAAGAACACTGATGCGATACCTAATCTAATAAGAAGCATAGTAAAAGCAATGAGTACAGTGAATGATACAATTAGAATTAAAAGAGTTTTGACCCCTACTTTATTTGCCGGGAGTGTTAGAAATTCTGTGTCATTCCAGTAATATATTCAAAAAAGGAATGATACATGACCCAACCTTTCGATTTCGACAAAGCGCTGAAAGCGCTCCAGTCTGGTCAGGCGCTGACCGGGAAAG
>NZ_JAKPCB010000102.1:0-460212 GCF_023347575.1 Brenneria tiliae
CGCTTTCGAGCAGCAATGCAACGGCTCTGCGCTTGAACTCCGGAGTATATTGTTGTCTTGACATAGTGACCTCGCTTTCGTTGATTGATTTGAAAACAAGGTGGGCACTAAATCAAGGACAGATCAGTCTAACATCTAATCGTGGTGCGCAGAGGTTTGCTATTTACGTATCGGCTTGAAAATTAAAAAGAGTAATATCGTCGATAAATCAATACGCAACCAGGGCGTAGCAATAATTCTAAAACTCATCCTATTGTTTTTCTTTTATTTTACTCTACCGACGATACCATCTTTGCTATGCACAAAATGATATTAAGATATTCGCCTAGGTGAAAAAACGGCAATAAAAAGATAAATATCATCTTTGACAGCATAGGGGATTTTCTAAAGCATACCCCTTATTTTTCTTATTTCCGCTCACTTGATGGGGTATCTTTGTATGTCGCGATTACACTGGGTTAATCACCGCCTGACCGCACTGATTCTATTGTTATTGCCGATCTTTACGCTTTCGCCGGCTCAGGCGGAATCGACCCTGCGCCTCGGCTACCAAAAATCGTCCACTCTGTTGACCATCCTCAAGCTGCAAGGCGAGCTGGAAAAAACCTTAAATCAGCAGGGAGTGAAGGTTACCTGGCATGAGTTCTCCAGCGGGCTGCCGCTGCTGGAAGCACTTAACCTGGGCAATGTGGATATTTCCGCCGATGTGGCGGACACGGTGCCGGTATTTTCACAGGCGGCCGGCGCCAGGCTGACCTACTTTGCGCTGGAAACCCCATCTCCCGCGGCTCAGGCGATTCTGGTGCCGGAGCATTCCCCGCTCAAAAACCTGGCGGAGTTAAAGGGCAAACGCATCGCCGTCACCAAAGCGGCGGGCAGCCATTACCTGTTAATTGCCGCCCTGACCAAGGCGAATCTCTCCTTTAAAGACATTACGCCGGCCTACCTGACGCCGGCTGACGGCCGGGCGGCGCTGGAAAGCGGCAATATCGACGCCTGGGTGACCTGGGAACCCTTTGTCTCCAGCGCCATCGTTCAGCAACGGGCGCGGGTTCTCGCCGATGGCAAAGGGCTGGCCAGCTATCAGCGCTATTATCTTGCCGCAACGGATTACGCCGGCCGGCATCCGGAAACTCTGAATATCATCTATCAGCAACTGGAAAAAACCGGCCAGTGGGTGAAAGCCAATCCCGACCAGGCCGCGGCGCTCCTGGGGCCGCTATGGGGAAATCTGGACGTCGATACGGTCAAACTGGCCAACGCCAACCGCACGTATCAGGTAAAACCGGTTACGCCCGACAGCCTGAGCGAACAGCAGCATATCGCCGACGCCTTTTTCAAGGAGGGACTGCTGCCCAAACGCATCGATGCGCAGGACGTCGCCATCTGGCATCCCACTACGGGCCTGAGTAAATGACCGCCGGCCGCTCTCGATGTCAGACGACACCCACGGAGAGCGACGCGGCGGTAAACCAGCTGGTTAAACGCGCGCGCGACGCCCAGCAAAGAATCGATCACTACCAGCAACGGCAAATTGATCGGGTGGTTGACGCGCTGGCCTGGGCCATTATCCATCCCGAACATAACCAGGCGCTGGCGGCCCAGGCCGTTGCGGATACCGGTCTGGGCGATATCAACGATAAGGTGGCGAAGAATTACCGTAAAACCATCGGCCTGCTGCGCGATCTTCAGGGAAAGCGCAGCGTCGGGGTCATCAATGAGATAGCGGAAAAAGGGATTATCGAGATCGCCCGGCCGGTGGGGGTTGTGGCGGCGATTACGCCGTCCACCAACCCGGTCGCCACGGTTATCAACAACATCATCAACGCCGTCAAATGCCGCAACGCCATTATTATCGCCCCCTCCCCGGCGGCGGCAAAGGTGTGCGCCCGCATGCTGGAGTATATCCACCACGAGCTGGATTTTGTTCAGGCGCCGCGCGATCTGGTACAGATGCTGCCGATGCCGGTCAATCGCCGCCAAACGGAGGAGTTACTGGAACAGGCCGATCTGGTGGTCGCCACCGGTTCACGGAAAAATATCGCCGCGGCGGTACAGAGCGGCACGCCGGCCTTTGGCGTCGGCTCCGGCAATGTCGCCAGCATCATCAGCGAAAGCGCCGATATCGAGAGCGCCGCCGCCCATATCGCGGCCTCCAAAACCTTCGACAACGCCACCAGCTGTTCGTCGGAAAATAGCCTGATCGTTCCGGCGGCGGTTTATCGGCAAACCCTGGCGGCGCTGATCAGGCAAGGCGCAGTGCTGTTAAGCGCTGCGGAAAAGCGGCAGCTCCGGCAGACGCTGTGGTCGGCGGGGAAACTGGCCCGCGATAGCATTGCCCGCCCCGCCGGGCGGCTGGCGGAAATCGCCGGACTGGCGCGCGCGGAATGCCGTCAAGCGCGTTTTCTGCTGGTGGAGGAGCAGGGAATCGGCCCGCAGTTTCCCTTTTCCGGCGAAAAGCTTGCGCCGGTATTGACCCTGTATCAGGTTGACGATTTTCACCATGCCTGTGAGACGGTAAAAGAAATCTACCGCTGGCAGGGCGCCGGCCACTCCGTGGGCCTGCATACCCGTGACGAGCGCGAGGCGATGCAGGCCGGGCTTACGCTGCCGGCCAGCCGGGTGATCGTCAATCAGGGGCACTGTTTCGCCACCGGCGGCAACTTTAATAACGGCCTGCCCTTTACCCTGACGCTGGGCTGCGGCACCTGGGGCAAAAATCATTTCTCGGATAATCTCAACTATCGTCATTTTTTTAACCGGGTCAGCGTCGTCTCGCCGATAGCGGAACAGGTTCCGACGCTGGAGGACGTGCTGGGAGATTATTTGCAGAGGCGCTACCGATGAACGCGCCATTGACGACGTTACAGGATAGCTTGCTGCGCCAGGCCGCCGCGCGCCCCGACGCCCACTTTATTCTGGCCGCGGAGTCGGCCGATACCCTGAGTTTCGCCCAGCTATTACACAGCGCCAGCGCCACGGCGCAGTGGTTGCAGGCGCAAGGCTGCCGGCCGGGGGATAAAATCGCCTTTCTGCTGAGCGGCGGTTTTGATACCGTCAGACTGGCGCTCTCTCTGATGCTGGCGGGATATGTGGTGGTGCCGCTTAATCTGCTGGCAACCGACGAGGCGCTGGCGTGGATTATCCCCCACAGCGACGCGCGCATTATTTTTACCTCCCGGCAGTTCGCGCCCCGTTTGCGGAACGTCGCGCGGCGGCTTCCCTCACCCGCTCCCGCCATCGTCACCGAGGAGCGGTGGCCCGCCGCGCCGCAGGCGTTATCCGCGCCCCCGGCGGCGCTTTACCGGCCGGCGCCGGCGCATCCGGCGTTATTGATGTACACCTCCGGCACTACCGGCAGGCCCAAAGGGGTACTGCTCAGCCATGCCAATCTGTTCGCCGCCGCGCGGGAAATCAGCCGCTGGCACCGGCTTGGCCCCGAGGATCGGCTGCTGAACGCCCTGCCGGTTTATCATATTAACGGCTGGGTTATCGGCACCCTGGTTCCGCTGTTTTCAGGGGGCAGCCTGGTCGCCATGGGGCGCTTTTCCGTCTCCGCCTGGTGGCAGACCGTCAGCAAACGTCGCTGCACCTGGCTGAATCTGGTGCCCACCATGATCGCCTTTTTATTGAACGCCCCCGGCGGCGCGCACCGCTATCCGCAGGTGAAATTTGCCCGCTCGGCGTCCGCGCCGCTGCCGCAAGCCCACCATCGGCAGTTTGAACGGCGTTTCGGCATCCCGGTGGTTGAGGGCATGGGGATGACGGAGTCCGCTTCGCTGGTTTTCTGCAACCCTCATGACGAGCGGGTATACGGCAGCGTCGGGCTGCCCTGCGGCGTTCAGGCGGCGGTGATCGATGCGCGGGGAGAGCCATTGGCGGATAACCGCGTGGGAGAAATCATGCTGCGCGGCGCCAGCGTGATGAACGGCTACCACCAGGATGCGGCGCAGACCGCCGCGGCCATCCGGGACGGCTGGCTGCGTACCGGTGATTTAGGCTACCGCGATGATAACGGCTTCTATTTTATTACCGGCAGGCTGAAGGAGCTGATTATCAAAGGCGGCGAAAATATCGCGCCGCGGGAAATCGACGATGTGCTGGTCAGGCACCCGGCGGTGCTGGAAGCCGCCGCGTTCGCCGTTCCCGACGCCTACTACGGACAGGAAATCGCCGCCGCCATCGTGCTGAAGGACGGTTGTCCGCTGGATGAAGCGGCGCTACGCGAGTGGTGCCGCCAGAAACTGGGGAAATACAAAACCCCGCGCGCTTTCCACGTGGTCGACAATCTGCCGCGCGGCGCGTCGGGGAAAATTCAGCGTCTCAAGCTGGGGGAACAGCTGGCATTGACCGCGCAGGGTACGCTCCCCCCTCAAACAAGTCAGGTAACCAACGATGAGCAAACAGCCGGAAAATATAAGCAACCTTATTAACGATAATTTCTGGATCCCTTTTACTCCTAACGGCGACTTTCGCCAGGACCCGAAGTTATTCACTCAGGCGCAAGGCGTTTACTATCAGGACCCGGCGGGCAAGCGCATTCTGGATGGGGTATCCGGGCTGTTTACCTCGGCGTTGGGACACGGCCGGCCTGAAATCGCCGAAGCGGTTTATCAGCAGTTGCTGACGCTGGACTATACCTCCAGCTTTTATCGCAGCCACCCGCTGGCGTTTGAAACCGCCCGCGAACTGGCGAAAATCCTGCCGCCGCAGCTTGACCGCATCTTTTTCGTCAATTCCGGTTCCGAGGCGGTGGACAGCGCGCTGAAAATCGCGCTCGCCTACCAGCGCGCCCGCAAACAGGCGTCGCGCACCCTGTTTATCTCCCGCGAACGCGCCTATCACGGCGTCAACTTCGGCGGCGTGGCCCTGAGCGGGCTGACCAATAACCGCCGCCAGTTCGCCGGCGGCTGGCCGCAGGTGGTGCATCTGCGCCACACCTGGCTGGAGGAAAACCGCTATAGCCGCGGCCAGCCCGAACATGGCGACTATCTGGCGGACGACCTGCAACGCCTGGTTGAACTGCACGGCGCAGAAAATATCGCCGCCTGCATTATCGAGCCCATCGCCGGCTCCACCGGGGTGCTGGTTCCGCCCAAAGGCTACCTGGAGCGCATCCGGCTGTTGTGCGATCGCTATGATATTCTGTTGATTATGGATGAAGTGATCTGCGGATTCGGGCGCACGGGCCAGGCGTTCGCCAGCCAGACGTTCAATATCCGCCCGGACATCATTACCCTGGCCAAGGCGCTGACCAACGGCACCCAGCCGATGGCCGCCGTCGCCGTCGATCGCCGCATTTACCAGCAGATTATCAACGCGGCGGACGAACAGAACATTGAGTTCTTTCACGGCTACACCTGGAGCGCCCATCCGGCCGCCTGCGCCGCGGCATTGGCCACCCTGCGGCTCTACCAGCAAGAGGACGTTTTCGCCAAGGGCGAAGCGCTCAGCGCCTATTTTCTGGATAAGCTGTTTGAATTACAGGATCTGGCGGTGATTAGCGACATCCGCGGCTTCGGGCTGCTGGGCGGCATCGATCTGCGCCCGGCGGAAAAACCCGGCCTGCGCGGCTATCGCTTGCAGAAGAAGCTGTTTGAGCAGGGGCTGCACGTTAAATCGACCGGGGATGCGTTGATTATCGCCCCGATCCTGCTGGCGACCCGCGACCATATCGATGAACTGTTCGGCACGCTGCGGCGGGTGTTGCACGAAGAGCGCTAGCTTCGCCTCCCCGCTGACGCCGCAGGGCATCAGCAGGATAGCCGCGTCAGGATGTCTGACCGTGCCAGGGAGCCAGTTTGCGTTGCAGATAACGCAGCCCGATCTCCATTACCACCGCTACGATGGCAATCACCAAAATCCCCAGGATCACCACATCGGTGACCAGAAACTGCGAGGCCGCCTGCACCATAAACCCCAGCCCCTGGGTGGCGGCCACCAGCTCCGCCGCCACCAGCGTCGACCAGCCGACGCCCAGCCCGATGCGGATCCCGATCAGAATATCCGGCAGCGCGCCGGGAAAAATCACATAGCGAATCAGCTGCCACGGCGTCGCGCCCAGCGTCTGGGCGGCGCTGACTCTGGCGGGATCCGCGCTGCGTACGCCGCCGGCGGTGGCGATAACCACCGGCGCCAGAATAGCCAGGTAGATCAACAGCACTTTGGAAAACTCGCCGATGCCGAACCAGATCACAATCAGCGGCAAATAGGCCAGCGGAGGAATGGGCCGGTAGAACTCGATAAGCGGATCAAATATCCCGCGGGCAATCCGGCTGCGGCCGATGGCGACCCCCAGCGGGATCGCCGTCGCCAGCGCCGCCAGCAGCGCCAGTCCGATACGTTGCAGGCTGGCGTATAAATGGTGCCACAGGGTGGAGTCCATATATCCCACCGTCACCAGTTGCCACAGCCGTCGCAAAACCGCGCCGGGAGAAGGAAGAAACAGGGGTTCAATCAGATTAAGCCGGGTGACCAGCCACCAGGTCAGCAGCAGCCCCGTCACGCTGAAAGAGCTGATAACAATCAGCGGCAGCGGTTTTTTAGCGCTGGGTTTGGGCGGTTTTCCGGCGTTATTTTGCCGCGTCGTCGCGTTATCAAGGGCGCTCATGACAATTTACCCTCCTCGTGGTTTGCAAACTGTTCACGGTCGGCAAACACGCGGGAGAGCACATACTCCCGCGATTCAATAAACAAGGGATCGGATTTTATCGCCCTGGCGCTCTCGCCGTCGGCGTAGCGCGTGCCGAACTCGAGCTTCAGATGCTCGACGATGCGTCCGGGATGGGGCGACATAACGATCAGGTCGGTGGCGAGGAAGATCGCCTCTTCAATATCGTGGGTGATCAAAAAAACCGGCTTGGCCGCTTTTTGCCACACGGTGAGCAACAGCTCCTGCATCTGCTCGCGCGTAAAGGCATCCAGCGCGCCAAACGGCTCATCCAGCAGTAAAATACGCGGGTCGGCCGCCAGCGCCCTGGCGATCCCCACCCGCTGCCGCTGTCCGCCGGAAAGCTGCCACACCGCCCGGCGGTCATAGCCTGTCAGCCCGACCTGCGCCAGCAGCCTGCGGGCTTTCTGCTCGCGTTCGGCCCTGGGCGCGCCGGCCAGCTGCAGCCCGAAAGCCACATTGCCCAGCACGTCCTGCCATGGCAGCAAAACGTCATGCTGGAAAACCACCCCGCGCTCCGGCCCCGGCCCGCTGATGGCCGCACCGTCAAGGGAGATGGTCCCGGCGACCGGCTGAATAAACCCGGCAATCAAATTAAGCAGCGTGGTTTTTCCACTGCCCGACGGCCCCAGCGCCACCATCAGCTGGCTGGCGGACAGCGTCAGCGAAATGTCTTCCAGCACCGGCCGTTCGCCAGCGCTATATTGCGCGCTAACCTGTTCAAGTTTCAGTAATGTCATCAGTCTATCCGCTGGCAAATCATCCCGCGCCCGGCAGCAGGCGCGGGGTCGCCGTCAAAACATCATTCCGGGACATATTTGGCGGTAACATAAGGCGAGTAGTCAGGCAAAACGGCATCGATGCGCCCCTGCTCCTTGAGAAACGCCGCCGTATCGCCGATGGCCTTCACCGTCGGCGCGCCCAGTGATTCCCGCTGCTCCTCCGCCAGCGGATAGGTATTTCCCTGCAACAAGCCGGGAATATCTTCCGCCTTGGCGCCGGTGATTTTCACCAGTTTGTCGATATTGCCTTTATCCGCCAGCCAGGCCTGCGGATCCTGGCGATAGCGGGCGTAGGCGTCCTGGGTGACTTTGGCGAACGCTTTCGCCGCCTCGGGATGCTTCTCGGCGAAGTCTTTGCGCACCAGCCAGACATCAAACGTCGGCGCGCCGAGCTTCGCCAGATCGCCGGAGGAGATCAGCACCTTGCCGCTCGCTTTCGCCACGCCGAGCGCCGGGTCCCAGGTATAGGCGGCGTCAATATCGCCGCGTTGCCAGGCGGCGCTGATCGCCGGCGGGTTAAGATTGAGGATCTGCACTTTTTTCGCGTCGATATTCCAGTGTTTGAGCGCCGCCAGCAGGCTGTAATGGCTGGTGGAAACAAAGGGCGTCGCCACTTTTTTACCGACCAAATCCGCAGGCGTGTCGATACCGGCGCCATTGCGCGCCACCAGCGCTTCGCTGGTGCCCAGTTTGGAGGCGATCAGCAGCGTTTCAACCGGCACCTTCTGGCTGACCGCGGCGGCATAAGGGCTGGAGCCCAGATAGGCGATCTGCACCCCGCCGGAGGCCACCGCGGCAATCACTTCCGCGCCGGCGTCAAATTTGCGCCAGTCGATTTTCAGCCCGGTGGCTTTTTCATACGCGCCGTCCGCCTGAGCCACCTGGGAGGGGTCGGGGATGGTTTGGTATGCCACGGTAAGATCGGCGGCGGCGGCGCTAAAACCGATGCTGATTAATACGCTTGCGGCCAACACCGGCCGAAAAAATTGATATTTCATCGCTATCCCCTATTAAATAGAAATATTTTTTCCTCTCGCTTGTGAAGACAATATACGATGAAAATCAGTAATAAAAACGCGTTGGCCATATAACTTATAAAACTAATATTTGCTGAAAAATAACTATAAAAACGCCATTGCAAAAAACATTTTAAATAAGAAAAAGCCTGCGCTGAAAATATTACCCCATGCCGCTGGGGATGGCGGAAGAAATTAAAAAAGCCCGCTCGGTTTCCCAAGCGGGCTTTTTTTTTCCGCGCTGCCGTCATTGAATTATCGGCGATCAGCCGCGTTGAACCTGAGCCGGTTTGGCGCCGTCGAGCACGCTGTGGATAACCGTCGCCAGTTCGTTGATTTCGAATTTCGCCACGTAGGCATCCGCCCCGACCTTGCGAACATGGTCTTCGTTGGCGCTGCCGGATAGAGAGGAGTGGATAATAACCGGGATATTCCTGAGGTAATCATCGTGCTTGATATTGCGCGTCAGCGTAAAGCCATCCATTTCCGGCATTTCCAAATCCGTCAGCACAAAGGCGATTTTGTCGGAAATCGGTCGGCCTTCCGCCTGCGCCTGTTGTGCCATCGCCTTGATTTTCTTCCAGGCCTCCAGTCCGGTCACGTGCATCGCCGCGGGGATCGCCATCATATCCAGCCCCTGTTGCAGCAGCGAACGGGCGACCTTGGAATCCTCGGCCACAATGGCAACCGCCCCCGGTTTGAAATTAAACGCCCTGGCCTGCTCGTCGTCTATATGGATATTACGGTCGACCGGGATGATGTCGTGCAGAATCTGTTCCACGTCCAGCACCTGGGCCAGGCGGTTACTCTCTTTATCGCTGTCCAGCCGGGCGATACTGGTGATGTAGCTGCTGCTGACGCCGGCTTCGGCGGTAAGCACCTGAGTCCAGTCAAGACGGACGATATCGTCAACCGACTCCACCGCGAAGGCCTGGGTGCTGCGCGCATATTCCGTCACCAGCAGAATATTGAGCCCGGTCTCCGGCACGCAGCCGGCGACGGCGGGGAGATCGATAACCGGAATAACCTGTCCGCGAATATTCACCATGCCCAGCATGGGCGACTTCATCCCCGCCGCTTTGGTCAGCGAGGGCATGGGAACGATCTCGCGCAGCTTGAATACATTGATACCGAACAGCTCCGACGGCAGTTCACGGGACGCGCTTCCTAAGCGGAACAATAACAGTTCAAACTTGTTAGCGGAGGTGAGATTGGTTCTCTCATCAATATCTTTTTGAAAATTATCCATGTTTTCCTCAATGCGAATACGTATTAATATCCGGTAACAAGACGACATCAGCGATGCGGGCGAATGAGGCCGGTATCCTACCCCCTCACCGCACGCGATCAACCGTTCTCTTCAAATCACCCTTGCTCGTTGCGTCAGCAATCGGGGAAAACCCGTTTATAGCACCAGCCTGATGCGATGCTCCCCCGCGGCCAATTCAACCCGCACATTATCGTTATCGGCCGGGATGACCTTATTATCCAGTGTTGCCTGTGAAATTCCCCGGCAGCGGTGATTATCATTCACCACGCTAATCAGATAACGGCACGCCCCGAGGGTGATTTCCGCCTCAAAACCAGGCCAGTAATCCGGGATACAAGGGCTAAGCAGCAGCTGATTGCCTTCGCGGCTGATCCCCAGAATGCCCTCGATGCCCGCGCGGTGCATCCACCCCGCCGAGCCGGTGTACCAGGTCCAGCCGCCGCGCCCGGCATGCGGCATCACCGAATAGACGTCGGCGGCGATGACATAAGGCTCGACCCGGTAGATGGCCGCCTGTTCCGGGGTCGAGCCATGATTAATCGGATTCAGCAGGGCAAACAGCTCGCCGGCCTTATTGCCTTGCCCCAACCGGGCGAAAGCCAGCACCGACCACATCGCCGCGTGGGTGTACTGCCCGCCGTTTTCGCGCAGTCCGGGCGGATAGCCTTTGATATAGCCGGGATCCTGCGCGGTGCGATCAAACGGCGGCGTGAACAACAGCGCCAGAGCGTCATGCCGGCGAATCAGGTGCTCGTCCAGCGAGGCCATCGCCGTCGCCGCCCGCTGCGGGTCGGCGGCGCCGGAAAGCACCGCCCACGACTGGGCGATCGAATCAATGGCGCACTCCTCGTTAGTATGGCTGCCCAGCCAGCTGCCGTCATCAAAGGTGGCGCGGCGATACCAGGCGCCGTCCCAGGCCGTCTGTTCAATGGCCTGCCGCACCGACTCGGCGTGCCGGCGCCAGCGCGCGGCGCGCGGCGCGTCACGCGTATCCGCCAGCGGGGCGAAGATGGCGATGGTGCGGATCAGCAGCCAGCCGAGCCAGACGCTCTCCCCTTTGCCGCCTTCCCCGACGCGGTTCATGCCGTCGTTCCAGTCCCCCCCGCCGATAAGCGGCAGACCGTTGGCGCCGGTCAGCAGCAGGCACTGATCCAGACCGCGGGCGCAGTGTTCGAACAGCGAGGCGGATTCCGCCGACGGCATCGGCTGGAAGAACGCGTCGTGCTCCCCCGGCGCCACGGGCGGCCCTTCCAGAAAGGCGATCGGTTCGGCAAGCACCGCGTAATCCTGACTGGTTTGCACGTAGGTCGCGGTGGCGAAAGCCAGCCAGACCCGATCGTCGGAGATATGGGTTCTGACCCCGGCGCCGGAATGAGGCAGCCACCAGTGCTGCACGTCACCTTCGGCGAACTGCCGGCCGGCGGCGCGCAGCAGGTGGCTGCGCGTCTCCTGCGGACGGGAAAAGGTCAGCGCCATGCCGTCCTGCAACTGATCGCGGAAGCCATAAGCCCCGCTGGCCTGATAAAAGCCGCAGCGCGCCTGAATACGGCATGACAGGGTCTGATAGAGCAGCCAGCCGTTAAGCATAATATCCATCGCCCTGTCCGGCGTTTTAACCTGTACCGCGCCGGTTACCGCCGCCCAGTGCGCCTCAACCTCGGCCAGCACCTGCTCCAGGTCGATCTCGCGATATTTCTCGATCAGCTTGCCGGCCTGCGCCGCGGACGCCTCCTGACCGATAAACCAGACGATCTCCAACTGCTCGCCGGGGGCGATGGTGACGTGGGTCTGCAATGCGCTGCAGGGATCGTATCCCGCCGCAGTATTCCCCGACAGCCGCACGCCCTCAAGCAGCGCGGCCGGCGCGCGCATATGTCCGTTGCGCCCCAGAAACTCGGTTCTGTCGGCGGTGTACGACGACTGCCAGCCGCCTAAATCGGCAAAACCGACCCGTCCGGGAAAAGCGCCGGACCAGGGATTGCCGACCAGCATCGCCCCGGTTTGCGCATCCACCCGGCTTAACAGGTAGGGAGCGCTGCCGCTGCGCGAGGTTCCCAATACCCACTCGGCATAGCCGGTAATGGTCAGCTGCCGCGTTTGCAGCGAGGTATTGTGCAGGCGCAGCCGGGATATTTTTAGCGGATCGACCAGCGGAACGAACTGTAATAACTCCAGTTCGATGTCGTTGGCGTGATGAGTAAAGCGGCTATAGCCGAAGCCGTGGCGGGCGATATAGCAACCGCCGTCGTTGATCGGCCACGCCGTCGGCGTCCACAGCACGCCGCTGACGTCATCCCGTACGTACAGCGCCTCGCCGCCGGGGTCGACCACCGCATCATTGCCCCAGGGCGTCAGCTGATTTTCACGGCTGTTCTCCGCCCAGGTATAGCCGCTGCCCTGCGCCGAGACCTGAAAGCCGAATCCCGGGTTGGCGATGACGTTGATCCAGGGCGCGGGGGTGGCGTGTCCGGCGTCAAGACGCATGACATACTCGCGTCCCCGCCGGGCGAACCCGCCGATGCCGTTGAAAAACTCCAGCATCTCAGGCTGCGGGGCGCTGTGCGGCACGCTCGGTGGCGGCGTGCGCGGCGGGCGGGCGCCGGGAGGAGAATGGGGAATCAGCGCCAGCTGATGGGAGATCGGCCCCCGACGTGCCGTCAGGGAGACCCGGGCGACCGATAACAGCAGGGCTCTGGCTTCGGTGGTCATCATATCGGCGCGTAGCGCAAACACCTCGCCGCGGGTTGACGCCCCCTCCAGCCTGGGCCGCGACTGGCTGCTGCGGATCGCCGTTTCAATGGCGATCTGCAGATCCTGGATATAGGAAGAGGAGCGTTCGTTAACTATCACCAGGTCCACGTTCAGCAGCTTCAGGCGCCAGTATTCATGCGCCCGCAGCAGTTGATGAACCTGCGCCATATCGTCGATATCGTCAATGCGCAACAGCACGATGGGCAGATCGCCCGATATGGACAGCGGCCACAGCCCGGACTGCATTCCCGCGCCGTTGACTATCGATTCAGGCGGCGCCCGGAAACGCGGGTCGGCATATAGTATCGGCGCGGCCAGACGCTGAAAATCCGCGGCTTCTTCGGACTTCACGCCGAGATGGCGCAGCTGTACCTGAGCCTGGGTCCAGGCAAAGGTTTTATCACGCTCGTAGGCGCTGCGATCGTGATGTTTATCAATCACGTCAATCAGTTCATCGCGGGAAGCGGCCACCACCGTCCAGAACGCCAGGCGAACGGTTTTACCGGCGGGAATACGCACCTGCTGGCGCAGCGAAAAGATCGGATCGAGCACGGTGCCGGCGGTGTTGGACAACGCCTTATGGCCTAAAATGGCATCCGCCGTCATCACCGACTTGCCCCGGCCGATAAAACGGGAGCGATCCGACTCATACTGCATTTTGCTGCCGCCCCCCCCCTCCAGCACCACAAAATGCGCCGCCCAGACCGGCTGCTCATCCGGCGATCTCGGCCGGCGGGTGGCGGTCAGGGTGGAGATTTCGTCCAGATATTCCGTCTGCACGAACATACGGGAAAACGCGGTGTGCGCGCTATCGGCGGCGGGGGTCGCCAGCACCACCTCCGCATAGGAGGTCAGTTCGATATCACGCCGCCGCCGCCCGCTGTTGGTCAGGGTTATCCGCCGCACTTCGCCATCGCTTTCCCCCGACACCAGTACGTCCAGCGTGGTGGTCAGCGTGCGTTCATGGCGGATAAAGGAGGCATGATCCTCCCCGAAAATAACGTCGTAGCGATGCGCCGCAACGCCGATTTTGCTGCTGATAAGGCCGGACGGCACGGGAAGATTTCCCGCCGACTCGCTGAGCTGCCCCTGTTCGCCGGCGGACCAGATGCGGCCGCTGCGCATATCGCGCAGCAGAATAAAGCTGCCCGCGCTGTCGCGGGTGGTGTCTTCCTGCCAGCGCGTCACCGCCAGCTCGCCCCAGCGGCTGTAGCCGGATCCGCTGGTGGTCAGCATCACGGCATAGCGGCCGTTGGAGAGTAAATGCGTGACCGGCGCTCCCGCGGGCGTGGCGGAAAAACGCCGCAGCGTGGCGGTCTCGTTACGGCTTTCACTCCCGCTGGCTTTCACATCGTCAGGCTGAGGCTCGGCGATGGCCACATGGGCCGGCAGGCTCTCCTGCAACAGCAGTTCGCAGGACTGAATCATCGGCTCGCGATGGAAACGGCGGCGCATATCGCCGTCATGCAGGGCGTTGGCGATGGCCACCAGCGTCATGCCCTGATGGTGGGCCATAAAGCTGTAAACAATGGCCACCTTTTTATTCTCCGGCAGGCGCGAAGGGGTAAAGTCGAGCGCTTCATAGAAGCCGTAACGCCCGGACGCCCCCATCTCCGCCAGCCGCTCGTAGTTGCGGCAGGCGGCAAGCGGATCGACCATGGTCGCCAGCCCGGTGGCATAGGGCGCCACCACCAGGTTATCCGCCAGACCGCGCTTCAATCCCAAACCTGGAACGCCAAAATTCGAATACTGATAGGTGAAATCTATATCGCGGGCGTTATACGCCGACTCGGAAATGCCCCAGGGCACCGATACGCTGCGGCCGTAGGCCTGCTGATGGGCGACGATAAGGCGCGTCGTCTGCTCCAGCAAACTGCCCACCGGCGCCTGCATCACCAGCGACGGCATCAGGTATTCGAACATCGAACCGGACCAGGACATCAGCGCCGCGCCCCGGCCGGTCAGCACCGCCGCCCGCCCCAGACGGAACCAGTGGCGGGTGGCGGCATCGCCTTTGGCGATGGCGAACAGGCTGGCCAGCCTGGCTTCGGAGGCCAGCAGGTCATAACAGCTGACATCCAACTGATTTTCCGCCATTAAATAGCCGATCGACAGCAGCTTGCGCTCGGGATCGATAAGAAAGGCGAAATCCATGTCCAGCGCCATCTTGCGCGCGCGCGAGGCCAGCGCCTGCAAACGCCCGTTCAGCGCGGCCGAACCGCCCTGTTGGCCGGCGTGGGCCGCCAGCATCCGCCGGGTGGCGTTGATCCAGAAAAGCGGCTCGGGGACGGCGCCGTCCCCGGCGTGCGGCAACAGCCCCTCCGCCAGCCGCAGCAGTTGATCCAGCTGCAGCGCCGATTCCGCCAACAGGCGTTCAGGCGGCAGATTACTGTTCAGCAACGCGTCTATCTTGCCTAACCGCTGGAGCAACGCCGGTTCCCCCTGCGTTTCCCGATGCAGAAACAGCGACTCGCGAATCAGCTGCAGGTGGTCGGCCAGCGGCTCGCGAATATCCTGTTCCCCGCCCTCCTCCAGCCATAGCTCGCAGGCATTCGCCAGCACGATCAGATTGCCCGCCAGGTTTCCGCTATCCACCGAGGAGACATAGGCCGGCAGCAGCGTCTGTAATTCCCGCGTGTCGTACCAGTTAAGAAAATGGCCTCTGAAACGCTGCAACCGCTCCATGGTGGTTAATGTCGCTTCCAGACGTTCAAGCACATCGGCGATGCCGATCCAGCCGAAATCCCGCGCCGCCACCGTGGAGAGCATATACAGGCCGATATTGGTCGGCGAGGTGCGGTGAGCGATAACCGGCTTAGGCTGTTCCTGAAAATTATCCGGCGGCAGATGGTGTTCATCTTCGGTGACAAAGGTTTCAAAAAAGCGCCAGGTGCGCCGAGCGGTCAAGCGCAACCCGCGCTTGTCGGCGGCGGCGATATTTTCCTGCCGCGTGATGCCGCGTTCCCGGCTGACCCACAGCGCCAGCGCCGGCGCCGCCAGCCACAACAGCGCCAGCGGCAGCCACAGCGGCCAATTGCCGGGCGCCGCCGCCAGCGAACAGCCCACTACAGCCACGCTTAACAGCAGCCCGCCAACCATTTGCCGATAAAAACCCGTCAGCGTCAGCCGCGGGCGGCGCCCTGACTGCGCGGCGGTGGTCCACTCCAGCAAATGCCGCCGGGTGATGGTCAAGCGCACCATGGTGCGAATCAAGGCATCCAGCGAGCGCCAGCTATGATCGGCAAGAAACGCCAGCGAGAGGAAGACCTGCATAAACGCCAGTTTCAGATCGCTGAACAGATGGCGGAAAGGATGGCTTTGCTTAAGCGGCTGTTCTCTTGTCAGTCCGCGCCAGCAGCGGGAAATCACATCCCAGAAGGCGGGCAGGCAGGCGGGAAACGCCAGCACCAGCAGCACCATAGCCAGGCCTTTCCATGCCAGCGCCAACGGCAGGGCGCCGCAGAAAAACAGCAGCAGCAACAGGCTGGGCGCGAGCAGCGAACGGCGCAGATTGTCGATCATTTTCCAGCGGCCCAGCGCCGATAACCGCGCCGCCTTGTCCGCCCCGGCGTGCGCCAGCCCCAGGATCCACGGCAGCAGCTGCCAGTCGCCGCGCGTCCAGCGATGTTGCCGTTTTACGATAACGTCGTAGCGCGCAGGAAACGCCTCCACCAGTTCGACATCCGAGGCCAGGCCCGCCCGGGCGTAAACGCCTTCAAACAGGTCGTGGCTCAGCAGGCTGTTTTCCGGTATGCGATCCTGCAGCGCCCGTTCGAAGGCATCCACCTCGTAGATCCCTTTTCCGGTGTAGGAACCTTCGCCGAACAGATCCTGATACACGTCGGACACCGATGCCTCATAAGGGTTGATGCCGCCCGGCGCGGAGAAAATGCGCTGATAGCGCGAGCCTTCATGGCCCGCCGGCAAAGAGGGCGTAATGCGGGGTTGCAGAATGGCGTAGCCGGCGACGATACGCTCTCCGGCGGCATCCCAGCGCGGCTGGTTAAGCGGATGCGCCATTTTGCCGATCAGTTTCAGGGCCGCGTCGCGGGGTAAACGGGTATCGGCATCCAGCGTAATCACATAGCGCACATCGGCCGGAACGTGCACGGCGACGCCGTCGACCGGGATAAAACTGGTATCGGCGGCGCCGCGCAGCAGCCGGTTAAGCTCATGCAGTTTTCCCCGCTTGCGCTCCCAGCCCATCCAGACGTTTTCAGCGGCATTGAACAGCCTTCTGCGGTGCAACAGTAAAAAGCGATCGCCGGCCGCGCCTGCGTCATAACGCTGATTGAGCTGCCGTATCGCCAGGGATGCCCGCGTCAACAGCAGCCCATCGCCGGCGAGGGTTTCGCTATCGGCATCAACGCCATCCGCCAGCAGGGCAAAGGTGATATCGCCCTGGCCGCCGGAGAGGTAATGGACTTCCAGTTGTTCCACCTGTTGCAGAATATCCTGCTCGCTGGATAACAGGGTGGGTATCACCACCATGGTCCGGCAATGGGTCGGCACCCCTTGCAGCAGCTCCAGACCGGGCAGCGGCGCGGCGCCGAACAGGCTGGCCGTCAGCCGGTTAACCCAGGCCGTCGCCACCTCTGAAAACGGAATCAGGCCGATAAAGGCGATAAACAGCAGCCAGACGCCGGAAACGGCGGAGGATGACAGCACGGATAGCGCCGCGGCGAGCAACAGCGCGGTAAAAAAGACGATGGCGCCCACATAGCCCGCCAGCCCGGCCCGCAGCGTCAGGCGGTTAAAGCGCAGCAGCGGTTTGGGGCGAAAGCCAATCTCCTTTTCCAGCCGCGGCCTGCCTTCGGCAATCAGGTAATATCCCGGCTCGCGCTTACGGTCGTCAAGCTCGCCGGCAGACGGCGAATCAGGCTCCTCCTGCGCCAGCGACAGGGACTTTTCGGCAATATCCAGTTCGCTGCAGGGAGCCTGCCGCGCCAGCTGTTCGATGGCGCTGCGATAGCGATTGCGGGTGGTGAAATCCATCTGCGCGAAGGCGCTGCCCGCCCGCAGACGCGCATCCACCAGGCTGACGCTTTCAAAAAACGTCGCCCAGTCGATATCGGAAATCAGCCGCATGCTGGTAATAATATTGCGCACCGTGACGTTGGACACGCCCAGACGCTGCTGCGCGTTTTGCACCACCTTCTCCGTCGAACTCCCCTGCTGATTCAGCCGGTGTTCCAGCCAGCCCAGCGCCGGGGTGGTGCGCGGATCCTGATCGCGCAGCCGCTTCACCAACTGGGCGGCAAAGGTTTCGGATAACGGCCCATCGTGGTGACGGGCGATCTCCTGCGCCAGGGCGGCCTGTCCGT
The DNA here is from genome assembly GCF_023347575.1 of Brenneria tiliae. NCBI lineage: Bacteria > Pseudomonadati > Pseudomonadota > Gammaproteobacteria > Enterobacterales > Pectobacteriaceae > Brenneria > Brenneria tiliae. The sequence continues at coordinate 17,814 of NZ_JAKPCB010000102.1, forward strand.
CCCCCGCCTGCAACAGACGGTTGGCGGCCAGCTCCGCCTCGGCGCGCGCCTGACGTCCCGCGGTCATCTGGTCGGCCAGCCGCCGCAGATTTTCTATCAGCACGATGCGCAGGGTAATGGCGACGGCCCACAGCTCCCCTATCGTCAGCGGCTGTACGCCCTGATAGGCCATGATGAACCGGCGCAACGCCTCGGGATCGACATGGCTGTCGGTGTGGGCGATAAACGCCCATACCAGACCGAATACCCGCGGATACCCGACAAAAGGCCCCTGCGATAATTTCGGCAACTGCTGGTAATAGCGCGGAGGCAGATCTTCGCGGATTTCGCGGATCTGCGCCGCCACCAGATGATAGTTATCCAGTAGCCATTCCGCGGCCGGCACCACGCTGCCGCCGTTTTCCAGCTCCGCTGCGCTGGCGCGGTAGGCGGCCAACAGCACTTTGGCGTTATCGTTCAGGCGATGGTGTAAAAACATCACGGCGGGCGGCGAAAGGGTCACCGGCTGAGCGGCGGCAAGCGTACGCCCATGCTGTTCCAGGCGCTCCATGCCGAACAGCTCGCCTCTTACCGGCAGAATATCATTCCAGGGCGGCGAGACTTTACGCGAAAAAATAAACGCGCGTGGGGATATTTTCATAATCGCCTTGTAGCCTGAACGCTAAAATCCGCGCAGGCGCTATTGAAGGTAACATCCAGAAGCTGGCAGACCTTATTGGCGCAGGCATGTCGGCATGTAGAGCCCGTCCCGGAAGGCGTGATGACGGGCTTTTACTATGGGAAATTCGTCATCGGCTGACGGCAGCGGCGATGATTTGATTAAGAAAGGCAGAAAAAGAAATACAAGTATAGTCGATAAAACGGCGAACCGTTAAATATCGCTCCGCGCCCGGCATCGAGCGCCGCTAATCATACAGGGACGGTTCGCCCGCCGGGCGCGTTTTAAAACGCCGATGCAGCCAAAGATACTGCTCGGGGGCCCTGATGATTTCGTCTTCGATAGCTCGATTGATATAGCGCGCGGCCGCCAGGTTGTCGTCGTAGGGATAATCTTGCAGCCCGGGGGAAATGCTCAATCGATACCCCTGGGCGCCGGGTTTACGGATCACCACCGCGGTAACCAGTTCCGGCCGGGCCAGTCTGGCGATGATAAAGGTGCCGTTGGAGGTGGCCGTGCGCTGTACGCCAAAGAACGGCGCGAATACGCTGCCCTTGGGGCCGTAGTCCTGATCGGGAGCGAACCAGACGACGCCGCCGCGTTTTAAGTTGTGCACCATACCGATCAGCTTTTTGCGGCTGACCAGTTTATTGCCCGACCTCGAACGTCCCCATTTCTGCACCAGCTCCATCACGCCGCTGTTATGCGGCCGATACATCACGGTCATCGGTTTGCAGTGCCCCAGCATGCGGAAATGCAGTTCCAGCGTCATAAAATGCACGCCGATAACGATAACCCCGCGCTGTTTATCCTCCGCCGCCTGCAAATGCTCCAGCCCGACCACCTCAATCCACTTTTTAATCCGCCGGTCGGGCCAGAACCACGCCATGCCCGTTTCCATCAGGCCGATGCCGAGGGAGGAGAAGTTGTCGATGACTCTGGCGTCGATCTGCCGCGCGTCGGCGTCGGGAAAGCACAGTTCCAGGTTGCGTCTGGCTATCGCCACCCGTCTTGCTAAAAAACGCATCGAGCGGCGGCCCATCCAGCCGCCGAGTTTGACCAGCACGGGATAAGGCAACTGAACCAGGAGAAACAGCACCCCCAGGCCAAACCACAATAACCAATTCCTGGGATGGACATAGGGTAAAAAAGACTTCCAGCGATTAGGCATACAATAATTGTCTCTACTTATCAGTTCGTTGTCTTTAACCGCGATTTAATAACATGCCTTTGGCCAGGTATCGTTGTCATAACTTGCGATATCGCCGATTGCGCAATCTACGCAACCGCCCTCGCTGAACGACGCATAATCTCCGCCAGCAGGGACGTCACCAGCACGGAAGCCGCGAAAGCCGCGACAAAGGTGGTTAACAGTCCGGCACTGAGTATCAGCTCCCTCACCGTCAAATAGAAGATAATGACCCCGATGGCGCTGACCGCGTTGCCGCGCACCACCGCGGCCATTTCCCCTCGGCCCCTTTGGCTATGGGCAAATACCGTCAGCGGCCAGGCGATAACCGGTACGGGAGAGAGGACGCCGCTTACCTGCGGCCCCAATATCTGCGCCGAACCGGTAATGGCGAACAGCATCGCGGTCGCCGTCAGCATCCGCAACGGAATATCCCAGAACGGTATCGCCGTTTCCCTGGTCTCTTTTTCCCCGGCCTGGGTTAAGCGCAGAATAAGACCTATCGCCACCAGGCTGATGACAATCACCCCCTGCGGCGCACCGATACACAGCAACAGCCAGGAGATAAGGCCGAAGAGCGCCACCGAACAGACGCACGCCGCCGGGATCGCCAGCGCGCGGGTGGCGACAAGATAGAAAAGGTAGGTGAGCAATACCGCACTCAGCCCGGACAGCGCGCCGGATGCCGCCTGAGCGGCGAACTGCGGCCCTTGTTCGATAGCCAGAAAGAGGGCGACCGGCCCGGAAGTCAGCGGCATACCGGAAAGTATGCCGCCGACGAAACCGCCCCACTTCCTGACGGCCAACGAAACAATCAGCATCAGAACGGGTGTGACGGCCAATTTAATGGCGAATATGTCCAAATACGGCATCTCCTACATTATTTATATTTCTGCAAATGCAAGTCCGGATCCGTACCGGAGGTTAGCGTTTTTTGACCGCCGCCGGAAACAGGAAACGGTAAGCGGCTTTTTCAGCCATCCCGGAACAAACCTGAAAAACAACTGGATACCATACTAAAGATTAAATATATTGCATTATGTTTGAATTAATTTTTTTCCTGCTAGGGTTGGATTAGGATATGGTGAAAAAGTGGCCTGTATTCGCCCTGTTTTTACTTTCTACCGCGATAGTTTCCGCTAAAACAGAGCCGTCCAGACTAAGAGATGAAATGTCGCTGGTGCCGGCCGACCAGGTTTATCAAACCGTGGCCGGTATTATCAGTTATTCGTACTGGCCTGAGCAAAATAAAACCCCTACGCTTTGTGTATTCTCCTCCGCCTATTTTTTATCCGCCCTGACGGCGAATGCACCAAAGAATCCGGTCTTTCATTCCGTAATAATAAAAAATATTCATGAATTTTCCCCATCACGATGCGATGCGGTATATTTTGGAGAGGAACCTGTTTCAGCACAGGCAACAATAGCCAACAAATTTCCCGATCATCCATTATTGACGATTGCCGAACAAAACCTGGAGTGTATCTATGGCAGCGCATTTTGTCTGATATTCTCCAATAAAAAGGTGAACTTTTCCGTTAATTTAGATTCTCTGACCCGAACCGGCATCAGGGTTAACCCTGAGGTTTTAATTCTCGCACGTCCACAGAATGAATATCATGAATAAGCAAGGAACTTTTGCTACCGATATAACAAGAAAAATAACCTTCAGGTCCGCCCTGACCCGTATTAGCACCATAAGTCTTATTATTACCATGACGGTATCATGGATGTTGATCACTACCGCCTCGCTGATTTCGTTTAAACACTACGCGGAAAAAAACCTCCAGCTATTGGCTTATACGCTCAGCCAAAGCGTGGAAGCCGCGGTGGTATTTCAGGATGAGGTCGCGACGAAAGAAATATTGAAAAATCTTGGTCATCAGGGTCAATTCAATGTTGCAATCGTGACCGACTCCAAAGGGAAAAAATTAACCGAATGGCGTGCCATCGATGATATTTCAATGGATAAAACTGATAAAGTAATCATACGCTGGCTATTTCCCCATTCGGTTATCCAGCCTATTTTCCATCGGGGAGAACTGGTTGGAGAAATTGAAATTTCAGGCGCGGATGCAACGGTTAAACAATTTGTTTATTTCTCACTGGTAACGCTAACGCTATGTGTGATTTTAGCATCGCTCCTGTCTATTATTATTTCCCGGCGCTTGCATCGCGGGCTGATTTTCGCGCTGCAAGATATTACCGACGTGGTGCATGACATTAGGGAAAACCGTAATTTTTCCCGGCGAATACCGGCAGGAAAAATCACCGAGATAGATCTTTTGGCTCAAGACTTCAACAGCCTAATTGATGAAATTGAACATTGGCAAAACCAGATGCTGCAAGAAAACGACTCGCTGCTGCAGCGCTCGCTGCGCGACTCGCTGACCGGATTAGCCAACAGAGCCGCTTTTTGCAGCGCATTGGAAGAACTGCTCGGCGAGAAAGAAAAAAAATCACACATCGCCCTGCTCTTTATGGACGGCAACCGCTTTAAAGACATTAACGACACCTATGGGCACACGGTCGGGGATGAGGTTTTAGTCATCATCGCCAAACGCCTGCTGCACTGCGTCGGTAAAACATCACTCCCCGCGCGCTTGGGCGGTGATGAATTCGCGCTGATTCTTTTTTCCCACACGCAGGATATGAATAATATCGATGCCGTTATAAAAAGAATACATAAAAAAATTAACGAACCGATCTGTTTGCCCGGCGGAATTAATATTATAATGACGCTAAGCATCGGCGTGGCAATTGCCGATGAAAATTCAACGTTAAAGTCATTAATGGAACAAGCAGATAAAAACATGTATCTGGACAAACAAAAGCATCATAACGCTACGACTATATAAAACATAAACGCGGGAGACTCCATGAAAGTAGACCTTATGGCCTTACTGTCAGTGATAACAATTTTCGGGATAACGGGGTGTCAATCAGCACCGCCTACTTCCTTCACTCCAGAACAGCTTTCCGTATTACAATCACAGGGATTTAAAAATACATCATATGGCTGGACGCTGGCTCCCCAGGAAAAAATTTTATTTAGGCATAATAAAGCGACGCTGACGCCTAAAAGTAAAGCGGCGATTAAACATATCGCCTCGGCGCTGACTTCAGTAGGGTTACGGCACGCCAGAGTGGACGGACATACCGATAACAATGGCGATAGCGACTACAACCGGTCATTGTCGCTCAGGCGTGCGAATGCAGTTGCGAACTATTATGCGAAAAGCGGCAATATACCGCGCAGTAACCTTACTATTATGGGATTAGGTGAAAAGTGCCCCGTGGCCAGCAATAATACGCTGCAAGGGCGCGCGGAAAATCGCCGCGCCTCGATTATTATCACTAGCCCTTAATAACCGGCAGTATTTCATTTCTTCTATTTACCCACAACAACTGTAGGCCATCTCCAATATTAAACGGCAATTAAACGCTTTATAATAATCACCGCTGTTTATTATCGGCAGAATATCTTGTGCAGCTATTCATAATCACTTATGGCATTCACAAATAAAATATATTTAGCCAACATAATCATGACAATAAACAATACCCATTATTTACATTATCGAAAATAATGGGTGTCCATGGCCAATGACCAATTATAGTCCGTGATTCACGCCAGTCTCCTCAATGCGAATGACGTTCCCGCTCTCATTATGCCAGACGTGCTGTACCCGGTTTTGGTTAAGCATAGCGATCTGGTCGGCATGAATAGAAAAACTTCGCGCCACTTCTTCAGAACTTAAATCCTCAACGCGTTTACGCCGTTCGGTTGCAAAACGATACTGATTGTATTTTGCCCAGCCGATTAACACCAATGCATTGAAAATGCCGATGGCAAGATACAGAGAAATCGAGTTTAGCTCCGGCAGCCTGGCGTGAAATCCTTGCCACGGCGATTGCCGTATCGCCGCCAGCAGGCCTTTCTCCAGCAGCCAAATAAACCCGCCCCAGCCGCAGAGCGTCATCAAGAAGTCGATCGCTCGCGGAAACAGACGCTGCTCGGTAAAAATCAACGGAGAATTCATCGGTTACCCCTTTTCAATACCACGATCCGGACTGACCCAGCGGGCGCGCTGACGGCGCACCTTAAGCATTACTTTCGGAAAGCTGACCAGGCTGGTAAATAGACTTAACATCCAGTAAACCATCGGATACCAGATGACCCAAAAAAGCGATCTTGCCATATTTTTCTCATAGCGCCGCTCAATCAGCAGGCTGACGAAAAATTGCACCAGGCAGGTCGCCGCCAGCACGATACCGGTAAAGGCCGGCGGAAACAGATTTTGCACCTGGATGTTTCCCGGCAGCTCAACCAGCTGTCCGATTAAAAACAGCAGAATGCTGATGGCGTAGGTAAAGGCCCAAACCGTCGAAATCGTGTATTCGAAGAATAGCGCCCAGATACGGCGGTAGCGCCAGGACCACAGATTACCCAGATTCTTTAAAAACACCTCGGCCCCGCCCTGCGCCCAGCGCAAGCGCTGTTTCCACAATCCGCCCAGCGTCTCCGGCATCAGGATCCAGCACAGCGCGCGCGGCTCGAAAAATATCGACCAGTGACGCAGCTGCAATTTCCAGCTGATGTCGATATCTTCGGTGATCATATCCGAGCTCCAGTAGCCGACATCCGCCAGCGCCCGGCGCCGAAATGCGGCCACCACGCCCGACACGGTAAAAATCATGCCGTAGACGCGCTGCGTACGCTTGATCAGCCCGATGATCGAGGAAAACTCACCGACCTGAATACGCCCGATCAGCGTAGAACGGGTACGGATGCGCGGATTGCCGGTCACCGCCCCCACCCGCGGATTATCAATCAACGGCGCCACCAGATAGGCCACCGCGTCGCGATCCAGCAGCGCATCGCCATCGATGCAGACCAGCAAATCGCTCTTCGCCGCGGCGGCCCCGGTCTGCAACGCGACGGCTTTACCCTGATTACTGGCCAGATGGATAACGCGCAGCTTGGCATACTCGTCCGAAAGTTGATTAAGCACCTCCGCCGTATCGTCGGCGGAACCGTCATTAATGGCGATAACCTCAATGTTCTGATAACGCTGCGACAACGCGGCTTCGATGGTTTCTCGCGCATTCGGTCCTTCGTTGTGACAGGGGATCAGAATGGAAACCAGCGGTTCGCCTTTCAGCGCCGGCGGGGCAACGTCCTTCCCCCACCGCCAGTGGCGCTCGTAGTGGAACCAGAAATAGAGGCCGCCGGATATCCACAGTCCCGACATAAACAGCGGCCAGAAAAAGATAAAGTTCAGCATCACCTCACCGGTGAAGGTCAGTAAAATACCGACCGGAATGCTGAGCACCAGGCACAATATAAAGAAAGCGACAATACGGTCTCTCATGGCAGCGGATACCATTCTGATGAAAATACGGGGCGAATAACCTTCAGCTCAGGCCGATCGGTCAAGAAATTATCGGGGTAATAGCCATAGCTCTGGGCGCCGTTAAGCTGCAGACATTTCATCCACTCGGCCAGCTGTTCAGCGCTCAGCCAGCGTTGATCCGGCGTGCGCCAATCGACGGCCTGGAGTTCGAATACCGTTTTATTTAACGCGCCGGGGCGCTGGGCGACGGTATGCACCAGCTTTTCCAGCCAGGCGTTGCTCTCTTTTAACGGCACGTTTTCCATCAGCGGCATGGCCATCGGCGCGGTCCAGTCATAGGCGGCAAGAAAATCATCCAGATTCTGCGCGAACCACTCTTCGCTCTCCGGCTGCAGAATCGGCAGCGCATAGATATTGCGCGCCGTTTTTATCTGCGGTCCGCGGATAGCGCGCACGTGGGACGCCAGCGTCTGGGTAAAGTCAATCAGCGCCTCGCTTTTAAAACGCGTCCAGCGGGAGAACAGCTGCGGATCCCGGCGAATGGCGGCGATGGAGTCAGGGAACCCCGCCGCCTGATAGGCGCGCAGCGCATCCGGTCCGGCGTCTTCGTCATCGGCCAGCAGGGCATCATCATGAAACAGGATGCCGCCGAACGCCGCATGGGAGGCGAGATCCTGATAAATATCGATGATGCGTTGCCGCGCCTCGGCGTTCCAGGGCGACAGCCGCTTGTACTGCCGGGCGTCAACCCGCAGCCGGCCGCTGGCCAGATCGATTTTTTCAACCCTGGCCGGCGAATCGGCGCCGAAGTCAAAGGCCAGCACCGGCATCCAGGCGTAGACCACCACATTGGCGCGGGTGGAGAGCTGCCAGGAGACATGATTAAACAGGTCGGCTCTCACCGGCAGCCAGCGGTTGGGGAAATAGAGGGACTGCACGTTGCCGTCTCCCTGCGGATCGGAAAACGCCTGCAGGAAAACCGTATTGATGCCCAAATCGGCGACACGCTGCACCAGCGAATCCAGATTACGCTTTTGCTGCGCCGGATCGGGATCGTAGACATAGTCCAGATCGATATGTGCTACCCGCATAATCTCCCGTTCCCGTTCATCGACCACCATCTGCGCAAACTGCCTGATGTCGGGATTGTTGGCGATAAGCAGGCGCGGGACGTTATAGGGTTCCCGCGTCGAACCCAGCCCGTCGCCCAACGTCATGGCCAATTGATAACCATGCCGCTTAATCTGTTGCAGCGCGACGCCGCCCGCGGCGCCATAGGGCCAGACCCACACCCGCGGCGCTTTACCGGTTACCTGGGTAATACGCCGAGTGATAAGCTTGATATCGTCGTCCACGCGCCGGAGATAGTCGGCCGCGCTTTCATACTGCTCGCTCTCCGGGTGATAGAGACGGTTCACCGCATACGGCTCCAGGTTGCCCTGCGGATTGGCCACGCCGCCGTGATGTTGCGCATAGGTGTGCGCCCCGATCTCCACCAGCCCGGATTGCGCCATTTCACGCACCTGCCACCAGAACAGGAAACGCTCGCGCGGCATCAGCTGTCCGCCGAAATTCACCGGCCGATCGGCCGGGGTGTCCAGCCATTCCCCCACGGGCGCCAGCACGGCGGGCCAGCGATAAGCCTGCAGCAGGGGATAGACCCGGCGGTAAAAGCTACTGTAGCCGTCATCAAAAGTGAGCAATACCGCTTTGGCCGGCAGCGGCTTGCCGCCGGAGCGGGCCTGAAGAATATCGTCGACCGATACCGGCTGATACCCATTTTCCCGCAGCCAGACAAACTGCTCATTAAGCGCGCTGGTGCGCACCGACATAAAACGCTGGTCCGCCCCCTCGTCCTCGACGTCATGGTAAGCCAGCACAATAAAATGATTAGCCGGCCATACCTGCTCTTTGACCGGCTGGAGGCGCTCCGCCGGCGCGACAAATACCGGGCGATCGCTCTGTGAACAGGCGGTAATAGCCAGCATACCGACCATCATCAATAAATAACGCAAATGTTTCAAAAGCATCATCAGCCCTTCAAAAACGGTAGTTAACATCGAAAGACAGCGATAAATTCTGTTCCCGCTCGCCGTCGTAAGGACGTTTGTCCCAATTCACCATGGCTCCGGCGTCAAGAACATCGTTCCAGCGCACACGCTGACCGTACCCCAGCGAGGTAATGGCTCCGCGCGACTCGCCCTGCTGCCAGTAACCGCCGGCCCCGGCGACCACTTCCTGACGCCATTCGGTCTGATAGCGGCGGTAAATCAGATGATCGAGCGTTAAGGCGGGCAGTAGCGCCACATCATGGTGCGGACTGTAGTAAGGACCGCCGGACTTGCTGTTGTGGCTGCCGCTTACCGACGGGGTGAAATCCAGCGTCACAAAAGCGTCGCTATAGAGCCGCTCTTTCCCGTCAAGGCTGTATTCAACCCGTCGGTTACCGTCGGAAAACCATCCCGGCGCCAGCGCCATTCTCCACTCCCGCCTTTCACTTTGCCGCCAGCGCAGATAGGCCTCCCCGCCGTTCGCCGTCACGCCGTTGGTCAGCGCCCGCAGCGGCGTGCGCTTCATCAGACGCTCCGCGCTGCCCCCCAGGCGCCAGCTATCGTTAATGTCATGCCGGCCGGAAAGACGCGCGCCTATTTTTTGCCCATCGCCATAGTTCTGGCCCGATACTTCCGCCTCCAGCCAATTATCCCGGCTGGAGAACTCCGCGCCGCCGCGCACCAGGCGGTTGATGCCCTGCCCTTCGGCAAAGCGTCCCTGATTAAAGGCGAACCCGGAAAACAGGCGCCAGTTATCCGCCATCGGCGCGCCGTAAAGCGCGGCGTCAATCTCCGTGTCATGCTTGCCGGCGACGGGGCTGTCGGATTTAATCCCCTGAGTGCCGCCGATGCGCAGCTCCGCCATATGATGAACCCGCCGCAGCCGCTCCAGCCGGCGCGCATCGCTACTTTCCGGATAACGGGAGATCGCATCGTCGGCCAGCCGATCGGCCTGACTCCACTGCTGTAAATCCAGCGCGGTCAGCCCTTGCTGGGTCTCCAGCCGGATATCGCGCGGCGCCAGCCCTTCGGCCCGTTTCAGTTCCCTTTCCGCCCGGCGCGGCCAGCCCCGAATCAGGTAAACGCTGGCCAGGTCGACGCGCAGCCCCTGGTTTGCCGGCGCGGTATTGGCCAGGCGTTCGGCATGCCGCTGCGCCTGCGGCAGCGCATCGTGTAACAACAGCGACTGTAAAAGGCGCTGCTGCCCCTCCAGCCAGCGGTCATTCGGCGCCGGCAGCGGCGAGCCGTAAATGCGCCGATGGTGAGGCTCGCTACCGGCGAGCTGCGCGGACAGCCGCACCGCCATATCGATGCGTTCGTTTTCCGCCATGCTGTAAAAAAGGTTGTTTTGCTCGTCGGGATGCTGCATTTCCCGCGGCGCGTCGCGCGCCACGGAGCGATAAAGCCGTTCCGCCTTATCGGGCTGTTGCAGGTAAAGGTAGGCCGCCGCCGCCCAGAGCCGGGCATAGGGCGGTATGGCGTCGTTGTCGCGGCGTAAAGATTGATACTCGGATACCACGTCGGTCATACGGGAGCGCGCCAACAGCGCCCCCAGCCTGTCGATGCGGGCGCGGCGAACGTCGGCCCGCGCGCCAGGGTCGGCGCGCCAGCGGGCCAGCAAGGCGTCGTAGCGCGCCAGCGCCCGATCCGCCACCGCGAAACGCTCGCCCTCGGTAGGGCTGGGCAAAAAGGCCATCCGCACCAGCTCGGCGGCGGCCTCCGACTCGCGCTGGCGCAACGCCGCGGGCGGCAGTTCCCCCAGCCGCGCCGCCTTGAGCGCCGGCGCGCTGATACGATTACTCGCCAGCACCGCGCTATAATCGCCCAGCAGCGCCCGATTGTCCGGGGCGAGCCGCACGGCGTGGGACACCGACGCCAGCGCGTCCTCATGGCGTCCCGCGACGCGTTGCACCCATGCCAGTTCGCGCCAGTGCGCCGCGTCAGGCTCCCGCAGAGCCCGCTCCGACGCCAGGGTCAGCGCTTCCGCCACCTGACCGGCATCGGCGAGGGTCATAATCAGGCCGCTTAGCGCGTCGTCATTATTCGGCGAACGCCGCAGCACGCTACGCCATAATTCGAGGGATTCCGGCCATTGCCGCAGATTACGATAGGCTTTGGCGACCGCGGTCAGGGCGCGATCGGGTAATATCGCCACATGCCGGTAACGCCGCCAGAGTTTAATTACCTCATGGTCATTCCCGGCCCAGCCGTTAATTTGCAGCCAGTCCGCCACTTCATTTGCCGTTAATATGCGTTGATCGGATTGTTGCGAAAGCCAGGTCGTCGCTCCGGAAATATCACCCTGCCGGGCCTGAACGATTAATGCATCATAATCAGATGCTTGCACATATCCAACCCATCCCAGGGAAGCAAAAGTTATTAACCATTTCTTCCACTGAAGATAAAAACGATGCGGCCGTGCGTTAAAAAGGGGCATAACAATAGCTCCCAATATTTACAGGATTAATAAAATCTATATTTGCAATGACTCGGCTAGCGCGCCGAACCCGATAAAAATAATGTCGCGCTGCCCGCGAGAAGAAGATGTTGATATTTGAAGTTCAGGCACCTCTCGTAGACGAAAAAGCGGTTTTAGCGTATAATCATAATACGACTACTTTTTATATCCGTCTAGTATTTATACGCATATGACCGAACATTCTACAGCAAATTCAGAGCGCCTCCCCAAGGGACGAAGTTGGGGGCTGGAACGTCGCCTTCAGTTCATCGACTTTCGTCTGCGCTGGGAAGGGAATATCAACCGCACGGATCTGACCACTTTTTTCGGACTCTCAATTCCCCAGGCTTCGCTCGACATCGCCAAATACACCGAAATCGCGCCTGATAACCTGATTTACGATCGCAGCGCCAAAACCTATATCGCCACCCCCGCTTTCACGCCCATCTATCCGCAAAGCTCGGCTCAGCGTTATCTGGAGGAACTGCTGGCGACGGAGACGGGGATACTGGAGTCCGACGCCAGCTTTATCGGCACCGCGCCCGAGGTTGACTGGGCGCATTATCCCGCGCGCACCCTCAATGAGCAGACGGTGGAAATCATCGTCAAGGCGATTCGCAAAAAGATGGCGGTCCGGGTCAGCTACCAGTCGGCGACCTCGCTGGATGATTCGCTGCTGTTGTCCCCCCATGCGCTGGGACACGATGGGTTTCGCTGGCACGTGCGCGCGTTCTGCGACACCCGGCGGCAATTCAGCGACTTTGTGCTGACGCGAATTTTACGCATTGACGGCACCGAACCGGCGCAGGTGGATCCCGCCGCGGATAAGCACTGGCATACCATCCTGACGCTGGTGCTGGCCCCGCATCAGGAGCTTTCCGCCACGCAAAAGCGCATTCTGGAGCTGGATTACGGCATGGAAAACGGGGAAGTGGAATTACGCTGCCGGCAGGCTTTTCTGTATCACACCCTGAAGCGCCTGGGCCTGCAAACGGCGCAATCCGCCGAGCCGGCCGGCCAGCAGATTGTTTTGAAAAACCGGGCGGAAATTCAACCCTATATCGATGCGCTGCCGAAGGATATCTGATTTGCGCCGCAGCCGGCGCGCCCTCCATGGCCGATAGGCGCGGCGATGAGCATCGCCGCCGTCGGTTATTGATCCACCACTGAACCGTCAACGTGCAGCCGCGTTTTAAGCCCCCGGCGACGATAGGGGAAACGCTCCTCCAGATTATCGGCCAGTTCTATACCGATACCCGCCGCCGTCGGAATTTCCATAAATCCGTCGGTGCACCGGAAGGTGTTTTTCACCATGTCTTTTTTCAGCACCCCGTTCTCCACCCCGGTGGCGCCGAATTTTTCCGACAGCGCCGGCTGGTCGTCGCCGGGATACTCCAGCAGAGCGAAATTGGGAATGCTGACGGCTATCTGCAAACAGGCGGCGGTGGACACCGGGCTGAGCGGATTATGCGGCACCACCATCAGGTCGTGCGCTTCCGCCAGCGCGGCGATCTTCTTCGCCCCGGTAATACCGCCGCACATGCAGACGTCCGGACGCACATAGGAAACCGCATTGCGCTTGATCAGCATGGCGAACTCCTGCGGATTATTCAGCCGCTCGCCGGTGGCGATGGGTATGTTGATTTTATCCGCCACCTCGGCCATCGAGTCAAAATTATCGGCGCCGATGGGGTCTTCGATAAAGTAGGGATAAAACGGCTCAATGCCGCGGGAAAACACCACCGCGTCCGCCGGTTTCAGCCGCCGGTGCACTTCAATGCACAAATCCACCTCATTGCCCACCGCGTCGCGATAGGCGCCGATGCGCTCAATCGCTTCCGCCATTTCCCTGGCGTGGGTGATGAAATACGGAGTATCGCGCGATTCATCGAGAAACGGCGACAGATGACCGATGGCGGTGAACCCCTGGGCCTTGGCCTTCTTCAGGTTTTCAATGGTTTCCTCGGTGGTTTTGCCGCCGGCATGGGCGTAGACCCGCGCCTTGTCCCGGCAGCGTCCCCCCAGCAGATTGTATACCGGGGCGGCATAGTATTTGCCGGCGATATCCCACAGGGCGATATCAATGGCGCTGATGGCGCCCATAATCGCCGCGCCGCGAAAATGCCAGCAGCGATACATATACTGCCAGTGATGCTCTATGCGCAGCGGATCCTGTCCGATAAGGTAGGTACGCAGCGCGTCCACCGCCCCCTTCGAGGCATCGAGAAACCCCCAGGCGCCGGATTCGCCGATCCCCTTGAGCCCTTCGTCCGTGGTGATTTCGACAAACAGATACCGATTGACCAAAATGGTCCGTACATCAGTAATTTTCATTGGTAATGGTTTTCCTCGTCATATGCCGCGTTAATCCCCGGCGTGGGGCGCCGCGCCGGCAAGAAACAGATCCACCGCGCGCCTGACCATCTGGTGAATTTCCCCGGTATCCAGCGGCTCAGGATCGCACTGGTAGAGGCGGACTTCCGACTCCGCGGTAATCAGCGCCAGATATTGCAACGCTCTGATACGCGCATCCGCCGGGCGCAGTTCGCCGCGTTGCATCGCTTCCGTCATCAGCATGGTCAGCACGTCGATGCATTCGGTCGGCCCGGATTGGTAAAACAGCATGCCGATGTTCGAACGCCCCGCTTCCGCCACCACCATGCGATAAACCGCCATCGCGCTGCCGTCATTGGTCAGGACGAACAGCATGCGCTCTCCGAAGCGCATCAGCGTGGTCTCCAGGGAAACGTTATCCTCCACCTGCGATGCCAGTTCCGCCACCGCATCGGACAGGTGCACGGTGGTGAAGGCGCGGACAACGGCGACGAACAGTTCTTCCTTGGAAGAAAAATAGCTGTACAGCGTTGCTTTTGAGCCGCCAAGCCGTTTTGCCAGTTCATTCATCGACGCGCGCTCATAGCCCATCTCCTGAAAGAGTTTGGCGGCGACCTCAATGATAGCTTCGCGACGAGCCTGCGTCCGTACCTTCATTGTCACTCCCGTGATGTGATTTATAAGTAAACCAACCTGTACATTTTCTTGACAAACAAAAGATATCAGTGAAAACTGAACTGTACGGTTTTGTTTTGTTAGCAAACACTACTTTACCGTCCGGATCAAGCCTTGTAAAGGCGGCCAGCGCACGCCCCTGCCGCCATAGCCGACCTCTGCGCACAGCGGCAGGTTTAGCGCCACTTTTTGAATAGGATGTTGCAAATGAACTCTTCCACCAAGGTATTTCGTTTGGCAATACTCACCCTGGGCATCGCGTTAGCCGGGTGTGCCGGAACGCAGCCCGCCCTATACTCGGGCATCGACTCCTCATCGCAGCTGCGCCCGAACAGCGGCGACGAATCACACCGCATTCCTTATCGTTATGCTACGCCGGTTGACTGGAAGCAATATGCAAACGTCATTATCGAGCCCGTGGTCATCTATCAGGGCGCCGATAACCAGTTTGACGACATAGAGCAGGACGATCGCCAGGCGCTGGCCCTGTATATGCAGAACACCTTTATTAATACCCTGAAAACCCGTTTCCAACAGGTCAACGCCGCCGCGCCGCATACCCTGCGCATCAGGCTGACCCTGACCGGCGCGGAAACCACCACGCCGGTGGCGGGCACCGTCACCAAGTTCGATTTGGCGGGCGGTCCCTATAATATCGTGCAATCCATCCGCGGCAAGCAAGGCATGCTGGGCGGTTCGGTAAGCTACGCGGTGGAAATTTACGACGCGCAGACCAATCGCCTGCTCAACGCCTACGTCGCCAAGCAATATCCGAACGCGCTTAACGTCGGCGCCACCATTGGTTCGTTAAGCGCCGCCGAGGTAGGGATCGACAAAGGCGCGGAAGAACTGCTCGAGCTGCTGAAGTAAGCATGGCCGGGCGCGATGAAAACCTTTCCCGATCTGGTGATCTGCCGACACTGCGACAGCGTATATCACCGCCGGACACTGGCAGCGGGCGCCGAAGCCCGCTGCCGGCGCTGCGGATTGACGCTGTACCGCGCCAATCCTCTCCCGCTCGACCGCTGGCTGGCGCTGACGATGACCGCGGCCATCGCCTTTATGATCGCCAACCTGTGTCCCATCCTGCAGGTCAGCCTGTACGGCCTGCGCAATGAGGTCACCCTCTGGCAGTGCGTCGCCGCCCTGTCTCACGGCGCCACCCTGCCGCTGGCCGTCTGCGCCTTTCTGCTGTTGATGCTGGTGCCCGGCCTGCAAATCCTGCTCCTGGGGTGGGTACTGGTCTTTGCGCGGCGCGGCCGGACGGCGCCCGGTTTTATTCCCGCCATGAAGATGCTGCGCCGGCTGCGGCCGTGGAGCATGATCGAAGTGGGGATGCTGGGGCTGATGGTCGCCGCGGTCAAACTCGCCGGTTTTTTGCAGGTCGCGTCCGGCGCCGGCTGTTGGGCGCTGGCGGCGCTGATGTTTCTTATCGCCATTATCTGCCGTCAGGATACGAACGCGCTGTGGGAGCTTGCATCCGCGCGGCGCGGCGCCGGAGCCATGCCATGAGCCAACCTTCCCGCGCGCGGCGACTGGGCGTGATTGGCTGCCATTGCTGCGGGCTGGCGTGCCGGTATGACCACGCCGAACGGCATCCGCCCCGCTGTCCGCGCTGCCATTCCCCCCTGCGCCACCGGCACGCCGCCGGCCACCGGCTCCCGCTGGCCCTGCTGCTCACGGCGATCATCCTCTACGTTCCCGCCAACGTGCTGCCGGTGATGTCCAGCACGCTGCTCGGCAGAGGCGGCGACAGCACCATAAGCGGCGGCATCATCGACTTCTGGCAGTCGGGCTCCTACGGTATCGCGCTGCTTATCTTTGTCGCCAGCGTCGTGGTTCCCGGCACCAAGTTCCTGGCGCTCGGGCTGCTGTTGCTCACCTCGGCCTATCGCAGCCGCTGGGCCATGCGCGAGCGCGCCGCGCTCTACCGCCTGACGGAACTGATCGGCTACTGGTCGATGCTGGACGTGGTGGTGGTGGCCATCGTCTCCGCTCTGGTCAAATTTAACGCCTTAAGCGAGGTGGAGCCGCGCAGCGGGATCCTGTTTTTCGGACTGGTGGTGATTTTCACCATGCTGTCCGCCATGAGTTACGACCCGCGACTAATCTGGGATGGTGAAAACGATGCCGAGCAAATATGAACAACAGCCGACGCCCGGGGAGCCGGTCATTATCCGCCGCCGCTGGCGAGGATCGCTTATCTGGCTGATGCCGGCCGTAGCCGCGCTGATCGGCATAGCCATGCTTATCCACGCGTGGATCTCCCAGGGCCCTGAAATCACCATCAGCTTTCAGACC
This sequence comes from Brenneria tiliae, assembly GCF_023347575.1. Lineage (NCBI taxonomy): Bacteria > Pseudomonadati > Pseudomonadota > Gammaproteobacteria > Enterobacterales > Pectobacteriaceae > Brenneria > Brenneria tiliae. Next base: position 34,837 of record NZ_JAKPCB010000102.1, read on the forward strand.
GCATCCGGACTTGAAGCGGGCAAAACCGCGATTAAATACAAAGACGTCACGGTCGGCATCGTCGAATCGATCGCGCTGAGCGACAACAGTTCACGCGTCGTCGCCACGGTGTCGCTGAATAACAATGCCAAAGATCTCGCCCGTTCCGATACCCGTTTCTGGGTGGTTCGCCCGCGCATCGGCGCCGGCGGCGTAAGCGGTATCGATACCCTGCTCTCCGGGGCCTACATCGGCGTGGACAAAGGCGCCGCAGAGCAGTCCGCCAGGGAATTCGTCGGGCTGGAAACCCCGCCGGCGATGATTAACGGTATGCCCGGCCGTCGCTTCAAGGTGCTGACGGACGATTTGGGTTCGCTGGATATCGGCTCCCCGGTCTACTACCGACGCGTTCAGGTCGGTCGCATCGTCTCTTATCAGCTCGCCGATGACGGCCGCAGCGTCAATCTGCACATCTTTGTCGACGCCCCCTATGACCGTTTCGTCACCCAGGATAGCCATTTCTGGAACGCCAGCGGCATTGACGTCTCGCTCGGCGCCGACGGCTTCCGGCTGAAAACGCAGACCATGACCTCCATCATCGCCGGCGGCATCGCTTTCGCCTCTGCCGATCACCTGCAAAACAGCCCTCCCGCCGCCGATCAGGCGACGTTCACGCTGGCGAAGGACTCCGAATCCGCCATGGCCGCGCCGGACGGGGAACCGATAGTATTTAAATTGCGCTTTGAACAATCGCTGCGCGGTTTGGCCATCGGCGCGCCCGTCGAATTCTCCAGCATCAAGGTCGGCCGGGTGGTCGCCATCGCCCTGGACTATAGCCAGTCCGGCTATCGCTTCCCCACCCTGGTAAGCATCGAAGTTTATCCCAACAGGCTGGGAGCGGTGCTGGAAAAATTGCCCAAGGCGGAAACAGATACCCGGCGACAGACGGCGCTATTCGTACGCGATATGGTGGCGCACGGCCTGCGCGCCCAGGCCCGCGCCGGTAATCTGCTGACCGGGCAGCTCTATGTCTCGCTTGATTTTGTCCCGCAGGCGGCAAAGGTTCCCTTTGAGGTCAACGCCTGGCCGCTGACGATCCCGACGGTCAACAGCGGATTCGAACAGTTGCAGGAACAGCTGGCCAGTATCGTCGGCAAGATAGACAAACTGCCGCTGGAATCCATCGGCCATAATCTGGATAACACCCTTGCCGATTTTGATAAAACCCTGCGGCTGATCAATAGCCAGACCCTGCCGGAGGCGAACCGCACGCTGCGTCAGACCGGCCGGGTGCTTGCCGCCACGCAGGATCTGCTGGCGGAGGATGCGCCCATGATGCTCAATCTGCAGCAGACATTGCAGGAAATGCGGCGCGCCATGCGCTCGCTGCGGGTGTTCGCCGACCTGCTCGAACGCCACCCGGAGGCGCTGCTGCGCGGCCGCCCGGCAACCCCGTCGGCGGCGGAACGCGCCGCCTTCTCTCCCCAAGGAACCCAAAAATGACCGCTTCCCTCCGCCGCGCCTTGCTGGCCGGCGTATTGCTGCTGACGGGGTGCGTCGTTTCCACCGCGCCGCGCTACTACACGCTGCTGTCTCCACAGACCGACACGGCCGCAGCCGCGGCGCCCGCCCCGTTCGCCATCGCGGTATTGCCGGTGGGCGTTCCGGTACAGATTGACCAGCCGCAGTTGGTGGTGCGCCAGGGCGACAGCGGGCTGGTGGTGCTCGACGACGCGCGCTGGCTAAGCCCGCTAAGCGACGAGATCCGCACCGCGCTCTCCAGCGAACTGGTTCAGCGCCTGGGCGCGCAGGATGTTTCCGGCCTGGCGCGTCAGGAAGGGAAGCCGGTGGTGAAAATCCACCTCCAGGTGCGCCGTTTTGACGTCTGGCCCAACCAATACGTGAAGTTCGCCGCGGACTGGAGCCTGGGATTTGCCGACCGCCCCCGACTGGTATGCGGCAGCCAGCTGACGGAAAATACCGCCGGCGGCGAGGCGGACACCGTGCTGGCACAGCAACGGGCGATCGCCCGGCTGGCGGCGCAGATAGCCGCCAACGTGCTGAATCAGACCGCTGGTCGCCAGGACGGCTGTATCTGAAAATTGATGGGCGTCGAACGCATCCGACGCCCGGCGACGGCTTAACGCCGATAGGCCAGCGAACGCACCAGGCGATCGCCCAGCGACTGCACCAGTTGCACCAGCACCACCAGCACAATAACCGTGCCGGCCATTACCTGATCGTTAAAACGCTGGTAGCCGTAGCGGATCGCCAGATCCCCCAGGCCGCCGCCGCCAATCACCCCGGCCATGGACGAAAAGCCGATCAGCATCACCACCGTCAGGGTAATGCCCGCCAGAATGGCCGGCAGCGCCTCCGGCAACAGCACTTTGCCGACCACGTGCCAGGCGGTGCCGCCCATGGAGAGAATCGCCTCCACCCGGCCGCGATCCACCTCGTCCAACGCGTTTTCCACCACCCGGGAAAAGAAGGGAAACGCGCCGATGGTAATGGGCACCACCGCCGCGGTACTGCCCAGCGTGGTTCCCACCACCAGGCGGGTAAAGGGGATCAGGGCGATCAGCAGCACCACGAACGGCAATGAGCGGCCGACGTTGATTATCCCTCCCAGCACCCGGTTTACCCACGGCAGCGGCAGCACCCCGTCGGGACGGCTGATAAACAGCGTTATCCCCGCCGGCAAACCGATCAGCACCGTGAACAGCGCCGCCAGCCCCACCATATAGAGCGTTTCCAGCGTGGCGTTCAGCATCAGGGCGTAAAAATCCTCCCAGCTCAGGCGACTCTGCATAAGCGGCTGTCCTCCACGCCGTGACGCTGCAAAAAGGCCCGTTCGGCGTCATAATCCGGCAGCAGCGCTTTGCGCAGCCGCGAGTCGGGGTCGGAGAGCAGCGCGCGCAATGAACCCTTCTCCGCCACCTGCCCCTGCTCCAGCAGCGCCGCGTGATCGCAAATGGCCTTGACCACCGCCAGCTCATGGGTGATCAGTACGATGGTCAAACCCAGTTGACGATTGATATCCGCCAGCAGCGCCAGCACCGACTCGGTGGTTTCCGGGTCGAGCGCGCTGGTGGCTTCGTCGCACAGCAGGTAATGCGGGCGGGCGGCCAGCGCCCGCGCGATGCCGACCCGCTGTTTCTGCCCGCCGGAAAGCTGCGACGGATAGGCCAGCGCCTTGTCGCTCAGCCCCACCAGATCCAGCAGTTCAGCTACCCTGGCCGCCCGTTCCCCGCGGGCGACGCCGGCGATTTCCAGCGGCACCGCCACGTTATCCCGCACGTTGCGGGCGTGCAGCAGATTAAAATGCTGAAAAATCATCCCGCTGCGCTGGCGATGCCGGCGCAGTTCCTGCTGCGACAGCGTGGTAATGTCCCGCCCGTCCATCAGAATCCGCCCCGAGGTGGGCCGTTCCAGCAGGTTAAGGCAGCGAATCAGGGTGCTTTTCCCCGCCCCGCTGCGCCCCAGAATGCCGTAGATCGACCCATCGGGAATGGTCAACGACACGTTCTCCAGCGCAGGCCGGGCGTTATCGGAGTAACGTTTTCCCAGTCGCTCTATCACAATCATTACTGCTGTCCCGCCACCGGGATCACCGATCCCTGGTAACGCTGGTTGATAAACTCGGCTATCCGGCCGGACTCCAGATCCTTCGCCAGCTGTTTGATGCGCGGATCGTTTTGCAGCGCCGGCGTGGTCGCCAGAATATTGGCGTACGGGTTATTGTCGGCGCTTTCCAGGCCGAGCGCGTCCTTCGCCGGCACCAGCCCGGCTTCCAGCGCATAATTGCCGTTGATCACCGCCAGGTCGACGTCATCCAGCGAACGGGGAATTTGCGGCGATTCGATTTCAATAATTTTCAGATTTTTGGGGTTTTCGGCGATATCCTGCGGCGTGGCCTGATCTTTTGACGGGTCGTTATAGCCGCTCTTCAGTTTGATCAGTCCCTGGCTTTGCAGCAGATAGAGCGCGCGGCTGAGATTGGTGACGTTATTCGGCACCGCCACGCTGGCGTTGTTCGGCACCTCGCTCAGGCTTTTATGTTTTCTGGAGTAGATCCCCAGCGGTTCGATATGCACCGTCGCCGCGACGACAAACGTCTTGCCGAGCGCTTTTTCCTGATCGCGCAGGTAAGGCACGTGCTGGAAGTAGTTGGCGTCGATATCGCCGTGCGCCAGCAGTTCGTTGGCATTGATGCCGCTGGTCAGCTCCACCACTTTCAGCTTCAGCGACGGGTCGATTTTCTGCACCTGCGCCAGAATTTCGGCGTGAGGCACCGCATCCGCCGCCACCCGCAGCGCGTCGGCGGCCTGCGCGGTAAACGCCAGACCTGCGGACAACGCCATCCCTGTCAAAGAGAAAATGACATGCTTTTTCATCTGAGTTCCTTCTTTAGGTTGTTATGGTTTCTTTGGCCGCTAAAACATCCGCGTAATAACGCGCGGCGACGTCAGGGTGGGAACGCAGCCGTCCTTTGAGATAATTCCAGCCTACGTCGCGCAGCAGGGGATTGTGCGGATCGCTGGCCGGCCCCAGCGCCTTGGCGGCAAGGTGGTCGGGTAAGCGATAGACCGGCACCACGGCATCCAGTTGGGCGCCGAGGAAAAAGGCGATGGAGAGGCGTTCCCGGCCCGGCGGCGGCGAAACCACCCGATGCACCGTCGCCCGCAGATAGCCGTTGGTCGCCAGCTCCAGCAGTTCGCCGATATTGACGACAAAAGAGCCGGCCAGCGGCAGCGCGTCGATCCAGCGTCCGGGCTCTATTTCCACCTGAAGCCCCTGCTGGTTATCCTGCAATAAAAAGCTCAGAAAGCCGGAATCCTTATGGGAACCGACGCCCTGCCGGCTGCCGTCGTTCGGCTGGGCGGGATAGCGGATCAATTTGATATGCTCATTGGGTTTTTCGCCGTACAGCGCATCAAACGCGGTGACCGGCAACTCCAGCGCTTCGGCGAACGCCCGCAGCAGGCGCAGCGACATGCGCGTCATCTCCTGCTGCCACTGCAGCAGCGTGGTTTTCAGTTCGGGAAGCGCCGCGGGCCACAGATTGGGGCCCTGCAACCGCCGCCAGGCGGGGTCGTCCGCCAGCAGCGACAGCGCGGGACGTTCCGCGCCGATATCAAACTGCTCGCGCCAGTCCGGCTGATTGCGCGTCAACTCCGAACCGGCGCGGTTATAGCCGCGAAAATGGGGGGAATGAATCATGGCCGCGCGCTGTTTCTCTTCGTCCGGCAGGGCGAAAAATTCCCGCGCCAGCTGCTGTACCCGCTGTTGCAGCGCGTCGCTGACGCCGTGATGGGCCAGATAGAAAAAACCGACGTCCCGGGCGGCGCGGTTCAGTTTCGCCAGGAAAGCGGCCCGATGTTCGGCGTTGCCGTCAAGCTGCGATAGGTCGAGTATGGGTAAGGATGTGATGGTGCTCATAGCGGACTCCCGTAATTACGCCGTAAAAATCGCCTGAATAGCTGTCGGAGTCGCTGCAACAACGGTAACGATACATGGTGAATCCCTCTGTGAATCAGTCCGGCAACGAGATGCGCGGCCAATGGTTTTCCGGCCTCCGCGGCGCCGATGGGCGTTTGCGCTGAGGCTCCCAGGTATTAATCCCCATTTTCCCCAAGGGGTAAAATGCAAATAGTGGAAAAGCTCATTCATATAATCGCTATGGCGATCGCCGCCTCGGCAAGCGCCGCCGGCAAAATTTATCCGTCTGCCAAAAAACGGCAAAGAATAGCGTTTTTACGCAGTTAACAACCCTATTTGATTATGATTTTCTGGCAGCAGGGCTTCTCTATCGGACGGGGAAAGTAATGTCATCATTAAAACCACAATTACAGGCCGGGCATGACGTTGCGCATATTGACGATCGCCAGGCGGATAGCGCACATGCGCTTCAGGCAAGTGAGTGACGCCCCGTGTCCGCGCCGCGCTATTATCATCATGACGCGCCCTTTACGCTGGAGAACGGTACGCGGCTCCCGCGTATCGATATCGCCTATCACACCTATGGCGCGCTCAATCGGCAACGATCCAACGTCGTCTGGATATGTCATGCGCTGACCGCGAATTCGGACGTTTCAAGCTGGTGGCCGGAGCTGGTCGGCGGCGGCAAGCTGTTCGATCCCGAGCGCTATTTTATCGTCTGCGCCAATGTGCTGGGTTCGCCGTATGGCTCCACCGGCCCGCAAAGCCCGGATCCGCACAGTGGAAAACCCTATCTGCTGGACTTCCCGTTAATCACCGTCAGGGATATGGTGGCGGCGCACCGCCTGCTCGCCGGGCATCTGGGCATCGAACGGATTTTTTTGCTCACCGGCGGCTCCATGGGCGGACAACAGGCGCTGGAGTGGGCGATACAACAGCCCGAGCGGATTCAGCACGCGGCGATACTGGCGGCCAACGCGGCCAGTTCTCCCTGGGGCCTGGCGTTTAATGAAAGCCAGCGGCTGGCGCTGTGCGCCGACAGCACCTTCGACGGCGTCAATCCGCACGGCGGCAAACAGGGGCTGATGGCCGCCCGCAGCATCGCCCTGCTCTCTTATCGCAACTTCCATACCTACCAGCACACCCAGGCAGAGCAGGATTGCCACAAATTCAGCCAGTTTCTGGCCGCGTCCTACCAACGCTATCAGGCCGAAAAATTTATCCGCCGCTTTGATGCCTACAGCTATTGGAGCCTGATCAACGCGCTGGACAGCCATAATATCGGCCGGCATAAAAAGAGCGCGCAGGCGGAACTGGCAAAGATCACGGCCAGAACGCTGGTGATCTCCATTACCTCCGACCTGCTGTTCCCCCCGCCTGAGCAACGCTATCTGGCGCAACATATCGCCGATGCGCACTATATGGAAATGGATTCACTCTACGGGCACGATGGCTTCCTGGTTGAAACCGCGAAACTGGCAACGATGATCGCATCGTTTCTGCGCCACGCGCCTATTGCGCCATTGAGCGCCGGCAGCCCCCTGCCCGCCGGACATTAACCTGCGCGCGTTAAGCCGCCATTCTCCCCGCATCGGACAATATTCGCCCCCCGTTACCAGGCTGACTTCCCCCCCCCGGTTTTGCCTGCGCAGGGTGATTTCCCTTTTTCCGTCGCCGGAAGTATATACGTCCGAACTGCTGCGCGCCCATACATCCGCACGGCCAAACAGCATTTTATATTACATATACGCATATTCATTGGTGATTTATTTCGTTCATCCGGTTTCATAGCGGATCTAATATGGTGCATCACCTTTCCCCATCAGGACGGAAAAACCATGGCGATCCCCGCTTCCGTGCTCGACTTTATCGGCCAGACGCCGTTGCTTGAGCTGACCCATTTCGACGCCGGCCCCTGTCGGCTGTTTGTAAAACTGGAAAATCAGAACCCCGGCGGGTCGATCAAAGACCGCGTCGCCTTATCGATGATTGAACACGCGGAACGGCAGGGATGGCTGCGGCCGGGAGGCACCATTATCGAGGCCACCGCCGGCAATACCGGTCTGGGACTGGCGCTGGTGGCGGCGCTGAAAGGCTATCGGCTGGTGCTGGTGGTGCCGGATAAAATGAGCCGGGAAAAGATTTTTCATCTGCGGGCGCTGGGAACCGAAGTGCTGCTGACGCGCTCCGACGTCGCCAAAGGGCACCCGGATTACTATCAGGATTATGCCCGCCGCCTGGCGACGGAAATTCCCGGCGCCTATTACATCGACCAGTTCAACAACCCGGCCAACCCGGAGGCGCACTACCGCTCCACCGGCCCGGAACTGTGGCGGCAGTTGGATCATCAGGTTGACGCGGTGGTGGTGGGCGTCGGCTCCGGCGGCACGCTGGGCGGCCTCAGCCGCTACTTTGCGCAGGTATCGCCGCATACCGAATTCGTGCTGGCCGACCCGGAGGGCTCAATCCTCACCGACTACCTGCGCCACGGCGCGGTGGGCGAGGCCGGAAGCTGGCGGGTGGAAGGCATCGGCGAAGATTTTATCCCCGAACTGGCCGATTTCAGCCAGGTCAAACAGGCTTACGCCATCAGCGATGCCGAATCCTTTACCACGGCGCGGGAATTGCTGCGCAAGGAGGGCGTGCTGGCCGGATCGTCGAGCGGTACGCTGCTGGCCGCCGCCCTGCGCTATTGCCGCGCCCAGACGGAGCCGAAGCGGGTGGTCACCCTGGTGTGCGACAGCGGCAACAAATATCTCTCCAAAATGTTCAACGATTACTGGATGGTGGAACAAGGATTGATCAAACGTCCGCCGCACGGCGATCTGCGCGACCTGATCACCTACCGGCACGACGAAGGCGCCACGGTGTCGGTGGCCCCCGACGATACGCTGGCGGTGGTCCATGCCCGCATGCGCCTGTATGACATCTCTCAGCTTCCGGTGCTGGAAAACGATCGGGTGGTGGGCATCATCGATGAGTGGGACCTGCTCAACAGCCTGAAAAAAAATGCGCAGCACTTCTCGCTTACCGCCCGCGAAGCGATGACCGATCGGCTAAAAACCCTGCGTAAGGAGGCGTCGCACGATGAACTGCTGGCGACTTTCGATCAGGGACACGTCGCCATCATTCTGGATGGCGAACGCTTTCTGGGGCTGATTACCCGCACCGATGTGCTGAATCACTGGCGGCAGACGCTGCGCTGATCCCCCTTTTTCCGACATAACAAGGAATATGCCATGAGCCGTTTTGATACCCAGACCGTCCACGCCGGCTATACCCCCGACGGCACCGGCGCGGTGATGCCCGCCATTTACGCCACCTCCACCTTTGCCCAACGCGCGCCGGGGGAACACGCCGGCTATGAGTATTCCCGCAGCGGCAATCCGACCCGCGGCGCGCTGGAAGCCGCCATCGCCGAACTGGAGGGCGGCACGCGGGGATTCGCTTTCGCCTCCGGGCTGGCGGCCAGCTCGACCATCCTCGAACTGCTCGATCACGGCAGCCATGTGGTGGCGGTGGACGACCTTTACGGCGGCACCTGGCGGCTGCTGGAAAACGTGCGCAAACGCACCGCCGGGCTACAGGTCACCTACGTCGACCCCGCCGATACTCAGGCGCTGGAGCGCGCCATCACTCCGCAGACCCGGCTGATCTGGGTCGAGACGCCGACCAATCCGCTGCTCAAGCTGGCGGATCTGGCGGCGATAGCCGCCATCGCCCGAAAACACCGGCTTATCAGCGTGGCGGATAACACCTTCGCCTCCCCCGCCCTGCAACGGCCGCTGGATCTGGGATTCGATATCGTGATCCATTCCGCCACCAAATACCTTAACGGCCATTCGGACGTGATTGCCGGGCTGGCGGTGGTGGGCGATAACCCTGAACTGGCGGCCCAGCTCGCCTATCTGCAAAACGCCGTGGGCGGCATCCTCGATCCGTTCAGCAGCTTCCTCACCTTAAGGGGAATTCGTACGCTGGCGCTGCGTATTGCGCGCCACAGTGAAAGCGCGCTGACCATCGCCCGCTGGCTGGAACAGCAGCCGCAGGTGAAACAGGTCTACTACCCGGGGCTGCCCAGCCACCCGCAGTACGGGCTGGCGCAGCGGCAGATGTCCGCCGCGGGCGGCATGATCTCGGTGCGTTTGCAGGGCGACGAGGGCTACGCCCGCGCGGTTATCCAGAAAACCCGGCTGTTTACGCTGGCGGAAAGTCTGGGAGGCGTGGAAAGCCTGATCAGCCAACCCTTTGCCATGACGCACGCCTCGGTGCCGCTGGAAAAACGGTTGCAAAAAGGGATAACGCCGCAGCTATTGCGCCTCTCCGTCGGCATCGAAAACCCGCAGGATCTGATCGACGATCTGCAACAGGCGCTGAATACGCAGGAAAACAATCTGTAGAGACAAAAAGATGGCGGATGACGGCGATAACGCCGTCATCCTTCACGCCGGGCAGGGATTAATACCTTTCCAGCCAGTGGGCGTAAGGGGCGGGCAAGGTCCAGGAAGGACGTTCAATACCCAGTTCCTTCGCTGCGAAGTAGCTCCAGTGCGGATTAGCCAGATGCGCCTTGCCGACCATCACCAGATCCAGCTGTTCGGCGGCGACGGCCTGCTGCGCAAGGTCGGGGGTGCCGAAGCCCCAGGCGGACGACACGGGAATATCCGCCTGCTGACGAACCTGGCGGGCAATCGGCCCCAGAAACGCCGGCGCCCAGGGAATATCAGCCTGCGGCGTCGAGAAGCCGATACTGACGCTGAGCATATCCAGCCCCGCCTGTTTAAAGCGGCGCGTCAGCTCAATCGACTCCCGTAGCGTCTCCTCATCGCGCCCGTCAAACTCAATCACGCCAAAGCGAGCGGTCAAGGGTAAGCGCTCCGGCCACACCTCGCGCACCGCCGCCAGCGTTTCCAGCACAAAACGGCTGCGGTTATCGAAACTGCCGCCGTAGCGATCGCCGCGCTGGTTGGAATGCGTGGAGAAGAAACTCTGCCCCAGATAGCCGTGGGCGAAGTGCAGCTCCAGCCACTCAAAGCCCGCCTCTTTTGCCCGCCGCGCCGCCGCCACAAAATCATGGCGCACGCGGTCGATATCTTGCTGCGTCATTTCCCGCGGCTTTCTGGGCAGATTGGCGCCAAAGGGGATGGCGGACGGGGCGATGGTCTGCCAGCCGCGCGGATCGTCCTCGGCGATATGGTCGTCCCCCTCCCACGGAATATTGGCGCTGGCCTTACGCCCGGCGTGGGCGATTTGAATGCCCGGCACCGACCCTGCCGCCTTAATCGCCTTGACCACCGGAACGAACGCCTGCGCCAGCTCATCATTCCAGATACCGGCGCAGCGCGGGGTAATGCGCCCTTCCGGCGCCACCGCGGTGGCCTCGACGATCACCAGCCCGGCGCCGCCGCGCGCCAGGGACGCGTAATGCACCTGATGCCAGTCGTTGATCAGTCCGTCATCGGCGGAATACATGCACATGGGCGGCACGGCGATACGGTTGCGCAGCGTGACATCTTTCAGTTTAAAGGGTTGAAATAGTGCTGACATGGGCGTTTCCTATATGAGTTAGGGGATAGTTCTATATTTCGATATTATTCGAATAATAGATTTTAAACAACCCGCCCGCTATAATTCGCCCATGAGAGCATTCAAACACCCCACAGCCGATGAATTTGTCCTTGAGCGCGTACTGTACGCCTTGAGCGATCCGGTACGCATGGAGATTGTCCGCCGCCTGGCCCGCATGGGCGAAGCCACCTGCGGCGATCTCGACGGCGGCCGCCCGAAATCCAGCGTCTCCCACCATTTCCGGGTATTGCGTGATTCGGGCCTGATCCACACCACCAATATCGGCACCACCCATATCAACCGCTTACGCCACGGCGAAATGCAAAGCCGCTTTCCGGGGTTGCTGGATGCCATTTTGGCGCAGCGGATTGAGGTGTAGCCAGGCGGCAGTTCAGAATGAACGGCAGGCGCAAAACCGCTTATCTATTTCACAAATCAGAATTTGCTTTGCCAATATAGGAATATAGAGCCGCCGGATTTTCCATTACCCTGATTTCGCCCGCAATACAGAAGGTGAGTGACGGATGGATTACTACATTGGCATTGATATCGGCACCTCGAAGGTTAAATCGGTGCTGTTTGACGGCGCGTTTAATGAACACCAGATCGCCTCCGCCGCCAACGTCACCGAGACGCCCCACTCAGGTTATGCCGAACAGGATATGAACGGCCTGTGGCAAGGGGTATTGTCGACGTTAACCACCCTGTCGCGCTCCCCCCTGCTGCGGCAGGGCCGGTTAAAAGCCATCGGGCTGACGGGCCAGGGAGAAGGCGTATGGCTGAGCGATCGCCGGGGAGAACCCATCCGTCGCGCCATCCTGTGGAGCGATACCCGCGCGGCGCGGCGGGTGGCGCAGCTAAAACAGGATCCGGCGCTTGAAGCCGCGCTGTTCGCCGCCACCGGCTCCCCGCTGCTGCCGTGCAACAGCAGCCTGATCCTTCACTGGCTGGCGCGGCATCAACCCGAGTCGCTGCACGCGGCGGACTACTTTTTCTTTGCCAAAGACTGGGTGCGCTTTCGCCTGACCGGCAGCGCCAACCTTGAACTAACCGATGCCGGCACCTCGCTGCTGGATCTGCATCATGAAACCCTGTCGGACACAGTGCTGGATGCGCTGGAACTGCGCCCGTTCCGCCGCCTGTTTCCCCCGCTGCTGCAACCGCAGGAGACGGCCGGCGCGCTGGGGGAGGATATCGCCGCGCTGACCGGCCTGCCGCCAGGCACCCCGGTGTGCGCCGGCGCGCTGGACGTCTCCGCCGCCGCGCTGGGCATCGGCGCGGTTCACGACGGGGATATTTTCACCATCCTCGGCACCACCTGCTGCACCGGCATCGTCTGCCGCGGTCTGGCGCGCGTCAGTCCCAAAACGCGCTTTGTCGCCCATGCCTGGCCGGGCCACTACCTCAATCTGTTCGCCATGCAGTCCGGCACGCCGAACATTGACTGGGCGCTGGGGCAGTTGGCGGATACCGCCGACTTCGACGAGCTCGGCAAACGTATCGCCCGCATTGCGCCGGGCAGCGACGGCGTGTTTTACCAGCCTTACCTGAACGGCGAACGGGCGCCCTTCTACAGCCAGTTCGCCCGGGCGGGCTTCTTCGGCATCGGCCAGCGCACCACCAACGATCACCTGCTGCGCGCGGTGTTCGAAGGGCTGGCCTACGCCATCAAGGACTCGCTGACCGATTACCCTGACGGCGGCGATCTCTATATCGCCGGCGGCGGCGCGGCCTCCCCCTGGTGGCTGCAAATCATCGCCGACTGCACCGGACGCAAGGTGATCGCCAGCCCGGTGAAAGAGCTCAGCGCCCGCGGGGCGGCGGTGCTGGCGGCGCTCGCCGTGGGCGAAAAAATCGTTCCCTCGGATCTGGCGGGCGATGCGGGGCGGCAGGCGTTTATCCCCGATCCCCGCGCCCATCGCCATTACCAGACGCTGTTCCCCATCTTTCGCCGGCTGCGCGACCAGTTGCAGCCCCTGTGGCTGGCCCGCGAGCAGGCGCTAAATACGCTTTCAGAAGAGCCGCTATGATGAAAATCATTTTTACCGCCGAGTATGACGGCAGCCTCGATCGGTTTCGTCGTCTGGGCGAACTGGTGCTGGACGGCTGGGCCGTCGGCAAACCCAAACTGAGCGAAGCGGCGCTGATTGAGCTGGCGCAGGACGCGGAGATCATCATCACCAGCTATGACGATATCACCGCCGGGGTGATTGCCGCCTGCCCGCGCCTGCGGCTTATCGCCTGCACCCGCGCCAACCCGGTGAATATCGACGTCGCCGCGGCGCGGGATCGCGCGATTCCGGTGATCTATACGCCGGGGCGCAACGCCGATGCCGCCGCGGAACTGACGCTGGCGCTGATGCTCAACGTCGCGCGCCATATTCCGCAGGCGCACGCGGCCCTGAAGCGCGGCGAGTTCACCCGCGACGATCGGCAAAGCCGCGCTACGCAGGCCGGCCTGCGGCAGGACGTGGTCTGGGACGTCACCAAAGAGAGCCCGTACGAGGTGTTTAAAGGCAGCGAACTGCGCAACAAGGCGCTGGGCATTGTCGGCTACGGCAGCATCGGCAAACGGGTGGGCAGGCTGGCGCGGGCGTTCGGCATGCAGTTGCTGATCGCCGATCCCTACGTCGCGGCGGAGGAAATTGACGAACCCGGCATACGTAAAACCACGCTGGAAGCGCTGTTCGCCGAAGCGGACTTCGTCAGCCTGCACCTGAACAGCACCCCGCGGACCAGGGGCCTGGTTAACGCCGCGCTGCTCAGCCGCATGAAACCGCACGCCTACCTGATCAACACCTCGCGCGCGGCGGTGGTGCGCGAAGAGGATCTGATCGCCGCCCTGCGCGACAAACGGCTGGCCGGCGCCGCGCTGGACGTCTACGACAGCGAACCGCTGTGGCGCCATCATCCGTTCGTCACCGAATTCGACAACGTGGTGATCACCCCGCATATCGCCGGCGCCACGCGGGAAACCCTGAGCAAACACACCGCGATGATCGCCGCCGAGCTGGAGCGCTTTGTCGGCGGCGAGCCGCTGTTGTATGTGTGGAAGTAAGTTGGGTTTTGTGGTTGTAAAATTCTTATGCTTGCCGTAGATTTATTAAACAGTTGACGATGCCGTCAATCGCTCTGAAGGGTCTCACATAGGTGAGGCAAACGCCAGGCGGCACATAGTGCCCGGGCTAAGGTGGGTATATGTTGCACAGCCAAGTTAAAGCAAAGAATCAGCGCTCTTTCCAGACCATTCGTGATAACACGAGTGTGATCAATAGTTTTGAGTCGCGTTCGTTTCCTGACACCGTTGAGGTGCGTAGGATGCTTAGCCGTACCCACAAAGAATCTCAGCACTTCATTGTAACCCTGAAAAGCGATCTTGATCGCGCGGCTGACACTACGGTTGTTAAGCCCTTTGCGGAAATAGCGATTCGTGGCGAAAAACTACGCTTTACGGTTAAGCCCAAAAACCAGTACCCGAATCTGCATGTAAGTGAAGAGATTTTACGCATGATCGAGACGTCTGTAGCCAGGTTCATGGAAAACACCTTTGCTACCCACGTTTTTTTTAGCGATAACAAGACTCAGGATAGCAAAAAGGAATGGTGCCTTCTTTAACCGGCGATAGTTACGCTAAAGATTTATCAAAACTCCCGTCTTTTCCAGGCGGGAGTTTTATTTCCAATATCCACTATTTTCTCTTACCAGATGACGTTGTGATGCTCCGCCTCACGGAAATCACCTACGACAAAGCTGATTACGACCATATTGCGACGGTAGAAGAATTGACCTTCTCATCCCCGGGTTTCATCACTGAACATATTGATGAACTTCGTGAAGAGAACGGCCTGAGTGATGAAGAGGTTGTTGAGAGGATCTTGGCTCTCGATATGATCGATGAAGACTCAACAATGATCATTGCTCGTTTCGCCTATAACAACTTCATTTTCAAAAACCGTGATGGTAATCAAGTTCAGGGGAAACAGATTAAAGGCGCTTACGTCCACCCGCAAAAGGCAGGCGTTGGTTTGGCCGGCCAAATCTACCGACAGTTGGCTATCCTTCACCGGCATCTCGTTTGCGATAACTTGCAGACTGTTTATGGCGCTGCTCTTTGGGCTGTAACTGTGCGGAATGTCGCCGGTAGAGTCGATATTTATAACGCTGCCCGGGAGCAGTATGTTGAAGAACTTGGCGACGGTGCGGTAGGCGTAAATGGATGTATTCCTTGGGATATAGGCACTTTAACCCCATTCAAATCAGGTAAGTGGCAGCAGTACCCCTACCACGCCACGATCCACCATTGTTATTACCTGGTGTTGATAATCTCAGCATAACGAAGTCGTGGTGGGGTAATCCAATAGATGTCAACAGGTTACAACGTCTCCGCCTGCGCCATAAACCGCAGGGTCTCCTCCCAGTCCACCACGCCGGCGTCGGAGCCGAGGCCGGTGGCTACCAGGCCGGAAACCGCCGACCCGAGACGGCAGGCGCGCTCAAGATCCCAGCCGCGCGCCAGCCCGGCGATAAACCCGCCGCAGTAGCTGTCGCCGCAGCCGGTGGTATCCACCACCGGGACCCGATAGGCGGGAATATGCAGCGAAAAATCCTGCCCGAATACGTAGGAACCGTCGGCGCCGGCTTTAAAAATGCATACCCCCACGCCCCGATCGAGAAAGAACGCCGCGCTGTCCGCCAGCTTCTCCCGCCCCGACAAAAACGTCGCTTCCTGGCGCGACGGCATAAAATAGTCGACATCGGGCAGCAGCGGCGCCAGCAGCGACAGGGTGCCGCCGTCCGGGGCGATCAGGTCCAGACTGGTGGTGACCCCGCGCGCCTTGGCATGGCGCAGCAGCCGGGCGCTCTGTCCCTGATCCATCCTGGCCAGCAGCCCGGTGCCGCCGTGGTGCAGAAAGCGCGTATTGCATACCGCGTCAAAATCCTGCTCGGCAATAAACAGCCGGTCGGAGGCGCCGCGATAATGCAGCGCCGAACGCTCGCCGTCCGGGCGGATCGCCAGAATGGTGGCGGACGTCTCCGCCTCGCGGGTGCGCTGCACCAGCGAGCAATCAATCCCCAGCCGCCGATAGACGCCGAGAATAAAGTCGGCTTTTTCATCCTCCCCCAGACAGGCGGCGGTGGCGGTGCGGATCCCCAGCTTGGCGGCGTTCATCGCCGCGCCGCTGGCCGTGCCCGCCGGATTCAGGCGGATCTGTTCGATAAACTCCACCCCGCCGCCGGGCGGGAGTGCGCGGACCGGACGACCGGCGATATCCAGAATGGTTAACCCGACAAAAACCGCATCAAACTGACTCACTTCGACTCCTTTTATCATCCCAGGCCCTGCCGCCGTCTCCGTTTACCGACGCTGCCGCAGGCGCCCCTGCAAAAACGACAGCGCCAGCGCCACCACCAGAATAATGCCGGTCAGGGCGTCTTTTACCATAAAGTTCAATCCCATCAGATTCAGCCCGTTGGCGATCATGGCGAGGAACAGCACGCCGATCAGCGTACCCGGCACGTTCGGCCGCACGTGCGCGTGGAACGCGGTGCCGATAAACACCGCCGCGATGGCGTCCATCAGGTACGCCTGCCCCGCCAGCGGGGTAAACTGCCGCAGATTGGCGGAGAGGATCACCCCGCCGACGGCGCAGGTCATTGAGGAGACAATCAGCAGCCAGAACAGCGTGCGCCGCACGTTGACGCCGGCGATCAGCGCCGCCGGCGCATTCAGCCCGATGGCGTGAATGCGTTTACCGGCGATGGTGCGCTCAAAAAACAGGTAGTAGCTCACCAGCAGCGCCAGCCCGATAAGGATCGGCAGCGGTATCCCCCACAGGTCGCCCACCGCCAGTTGGTGATATTCCGGCGCCATGCGCCGATAGGCGATCGGGCCGCCGCCGTCGGTATAGATACGCTCGACGCTGCTGCCGATAAACCAGGTGCCCAGCGTGGCCAGGAAGGGTTTTATGCGGCAATAAATAATCAGCCCGGCATTCAGCAGCCCTACCAGCGCGCCGCCCGCCAAGGCCGCCAGCACCGCCGCCTGCCACGGCAACTGATAGACCTTGAGCGCCACCAGCGCGAACGCGGCGCCGAAGTCCAGCGCCACCCCCACCGACAGGTCGATGCCGCCCGCGGTGACCACCAGCGTCATCGCCAGCGCCACGATCAGCAGCACCGCGCTCCCCTGCAACAGGTTGCCCCAGTTGCCGAAAGTCAGAAATACCGGGCTGCTGAGCGCGAAGAACAGCAAAAACGCCAGCAGGATAAGCAAAAAACCGTAGCGGACAAACAGCGTCAGCAGCAGATTGTCCCGCCGCGGCACGGCCGGGGAAGGCATAACGCTCTGCTTCACGATGCGCGCCTCCGCTGCTGTAGCGAGGCCGCGCCCAGCACCAGCAAAATCAATGCGCCCTTGATGGCGCCGACCCAAAAGATATCCACCCGCAGCAGCGCCAGCCCGTTTGATAGCGCATTGACCAGCAGTGCTCCCAGCAGCGCGCCCCAGATGGTGACCACCCGGCGTCGGGAAAACGAGGCGCCGATAAAGGTCGCCAGCACCATCTCCAACAGCAGCGGCTCCGCGGTGCCGGGCGAGCTGCCGGAGCCCTGCGCCAGCAGCGTCAAAGAGGCCAACGCCGCCGCCAGCGCCGCCAGCAGATAGGAGCCGGTCACCAGCGCGCGCACGGAAAGCCCGGACATCAGCGCCGTTTCCGCATTACCGCCGGCCACCTGCAAATGCTGTCCCCAGCGGCTATGGTGGACAATAAACTGAAACAGGGCGAAAACCAGCAGCATAAACCACACCGCCAGCGGCAGTCCCAACAGGCTGTTATCGCGAAACGCCACGATAGCCGGATCGCCGACGCTGATGCGCCGCTGCCGGGTCAGCAGATTGGTCAGGCCGGTGAGCGCCACGGAACAGGCCAGCGTCGCCAATAGCGGCGGCAGGCGCACCAGCACCACCAGCAGCGCATTCAGCCCGCCCGCCAGCAGCGTGGCCGATACCGCCAGCAGCGTCAGCCATAGATAGCCGTCGCCGCCGTTGGTCAGGCCGTGGCTGACGATCGCCACCGCCAGCACCGCAATGGCGGGCAGCGAGAGATCGATGCCGCCCGCCACCACGTCATCGCCGCCGCCGGCGATGACACACACCAGGCCGAAGCACAGTATCGCCAGCGGCGCCGTCTGGCGCAGAATAATGGCGATATTCTGCCAAGAGAGAAAATAGGGCGCCTGCAGGCACAGAAACAGCAGCAGCGCGGCGAATAACAGCAGCGGAATTTTATCGAGCAGCGCCGGCGGCCGCCAGCCGGCCGGCACCAGAGCGGCAAGAGGTATCATATTGCCTCCTTTTCCGTTTCCGCGCCGCCGCTGGTCAGCGCCAGCAGCGCGTCTACGGAGAGTTGTTCGGTCGCGATATCGGCAATCAGTTCGCCGCGCCACATCACCAGAACGCGGTCGCACAGTCCCAGCAGTTCGCCGGCGTCGCTGGAGGAGACGATCACGCTGCGCCCCTGCTCCGCCAGTTGGCGGGTCAGCTGGTAGATTTCCGCCTTGGCGCCGATATCCACCCCCAGCGTCGGCTCGTCCAGGATAAACAGCGTGCTGGCGGTACTCAGCCAGCGGGCCAGAATCACTTTCTGCTGATTGCCGCCGCTCAGATAGCGCACCGGCAGGCCGACCTCGCGCGGGCGGATATCCAGCTTATCGGACAGTTGGCGCGCGCGCTGGTTGGCCCTGGCGCGCCGCAGCCAGCCGTGGCTCGCCACCGCGGGCAGCGAGGAGAGATTGATATTGTCCGCCACCGACCAGGGCAAAAGCAGCCCCTGATGGCGGCGATCGCGCGGAACCAGCGCCATCCCCAGCGCGGTGGCCCGCACCGGGGAGCGGATGCGGCGCGCCACGCCGTTAATTTCGATACGTCCGCCGCGCGCCGGGGTTAAGCCGTACAGCGTGTCGATAAGCGCCTCGCGCCCCGATCCCAGCAGACCGGCGATGCCGACAATCTCGCCCCGCGCCAGCGAAAAGCCGAGCGGGCGGAAATGCCGCCCGTCGGTCAGCCTATCCACGCGCAAAAAAGGCGGCTCGGACGCGGCGGCGCGACGCGGCGCGGCGAACAGGCCGTTAATATCGCGCCCCACCATCAGCTGGATCATGCCGTCGATATGCCGGGCCTCCGCCCCCTGCAGCGTGGCGACCTTACGGCCGTTGCGCAGCACCGTGACACGGTCACAAATCTCTGCTATCTCGTTGAGATAATGGGAAATATAGATAATGGCGATGCCGCGCTGCTTTAGCGCCAGAATGGTTTGCAGCAGCAGGCCGGCCTCGCGCGCCTCCAGCGGCGCCGTCGGTTCGTCAAATACCACCAGCCGGGCGTTGCCGTCGATCAGCGCCCGCGCTATCTGCACCAGCTTGCGTTCCGCCAGGCTCAAATCACTGATTAAGCGGTTGGCGTCCATCGGCAGTTGCAGCGTTTGCTGAAAGAAACGCTCGGTTTCCCGGCGCATCCGCCGCCGATCCAGCCCCAGCCAGCGATGGCGGCGCTCCTGACCGATAAACACCGATTCGGCGACGGTAAAGTGCGGGATCAAATGGAGTTCCTGATGGATAACCCGTACGCCGTGGGCGTGGACGGCGGCGGGCGTCACAGGATGCACCGGCCGACCGTCGAACAGGATAGAACCGCTATCCGGGGCATACACCCCGGCCAGGATCTTGATCAAGGTGGATTTTCCGGCGCCGTTTTCGCCAATCAGGCCGTGGATCTCGCCCGGAGCGGCATGCAGCGAAACATCCTCCAGCGCGGTAACGCCGGCAAAGCGCTTGCCAATCCGCGCCATCGCCAGCCCCGGCGATGCCGGGGCCGCCGCCTGTTGGTGCGCCGTCATGGGTTACTTAAGCTCGCCGTAGCCGAGTTGCTTATAGGCCGCCTTGGCCTCCGCTTCCCCTTTCACCGGCAGCACCGGCACAAAGGTTTGCGGCAGCAGGGCTTCGCCGGCAAAGTGGCGGGCCACGTTTTTCGCCGCCAGGGTGCCGATCAGACGCGGCTGCTGCGCGACGTTGGCGACAAACGGGCTCTCTTTTTCCGCCATGATTTCCAGCGTTTCCGGACCGGCGTCAATCGCCGTCACTTTCACGTCCTTGTCGCGCCCGGTCTCTTCCAGCGCCTGCACCACGCCGATGGCCGGCTGGTCCCAGCACGCCACGTGAATCGCATCCAGCGTGCCCTTCGGATGCTGGCTCAGCAGCTCGAGGGTTTTCTTGCGCGCGTCTTCCGGCGAGTTGGAGTACTGTTCCGCCAGCTCCGGCTGAATGATTTTGATGTCAGGATAGTCCTGCAACACATATTTCCACAGATCGTAGCGGATGCCGCAGATGCGCAGCGAGTTGGAGAAGGCGTTGAACACCGCTACATTGCCCTTGCCGCCCAGCACGTCCGCCGTGTAACGCCCGATGGTGGAGCCGATGGCATAGTTGTCGGAGGTGGTGTTGTTGATGGAATACGGCGAAACGTGATCGACGGTAAATACCGGGATGCCCGCGTCGCGCAGCGCCTTGAACTTGGGCTCCACCGCGCTGTCCCCCAGAATGCTCACCACCGCGTCCACCTTGCGCGACAGCAGAATATCGTGGTTGTTGGCGTGCACCTGATTGTCGCGCCCGCCGTCCACGCCCACCACGCTGCCGCCCAGTTTTTCTATCTCTTCGGTCGCGCCCTTGTACGCCTCGCGATCCCAGAAATGTTGCGTCCCCACCACGGCGACGCCGATGGTTTTTCCCTTGAGCGAAAGCGATTCATCCGCAGCCTGCGCATTGCTGGCCAGGCCGACCAGCAATGCCAGCAGACCTAAACGACGAAAATGAGCGGTCATGGTTTTTTATCCTAATTTTTATACAGTTAGTTGCGATAAGGGATGCTAACAGTAGAAAAATTTAAATCTAAATAACAAAAATGATAATAGCTATTAACTAATCGGGAATGGCGTTAACCGCTAGTTAAAAATATTAACACACCCGCCTTTTGGCTATAAAAACACTGGAATAAGATATAAATAAAGCGTCTTGTTTTTTATCCATAGAAAGATAATGGTTAACGGACTAGCGATGAATCCCCGAGGTGAAGACCATGACCACTCTGTCCATTTTCCAACGTCCGCAGATCGCCCAGCCGGTGCGACAGCTCTCACGTTTCGACGATATCGCCGCGCTGCTCGCCGGCGCCGGCATTCAGCTGGAGCACTGGCCCGTCGACGGCATCAGCCACGAATCCAGCAGCGAAGCGCTGCTCGCCCACTTCCACGACGAGATTGAACGGCTCAAGCAACAGGAAGGCTATACCTCATCGGATGTGATCAGACTGACGCCGGATCACCCGCAGCGTCAGGAACTGCGGGAAAAATTTCTCCAGGAGCACACCCACAGCGAAGATGAAGTGCGCTTTTTCGTTTACGGCAGCGGCACCTTTTTTGTGCCGATTAACGACAACGTGTTCCGGCTCACCTGCGAGGCGGGGGATCTGTTGCGCGTGCCGGCCAATACGCCGCACTGGTTTGACAGCGGCGAATCCCCGGATTTCGTCGCCATCCGCATCTTTACCAACCCCGCGGGCTGGGTGGGCCATTTTACCGGCAGAGAGACCTTCCACTGATCGGCCTTATGCCTGCGGGCGCGCCGCCGCGTCCGTCGGGCATCCTTTCGCGCATCGCTTTATCCTTCCTTGCGTTTTATACTACCCGCCATTGATAAGCGGCGAGAAAAATCCGGTAATGATAAATAACGATGTACTACGTAGCCTGCGCTACATGTTGAATTTGAATAACCAGCAGTTGATTGAGATCCTGGCGCTGATGGATACCCGCATCACCCCGCAGCAGATAGCCGGCTTTATCAAAAAAGAAGAGGAGGAAGGCTACCAGCCCTGCCCGGATATCCTGATGGGCGCATTCCTTGACGGGCTGATTATCCGCCAACGCGGAAAAGACGACAGCCGCCCGGCGCCCAAAGTGGAGCGCAGAATCACCAACAATATTATCCTGAAAAAACTGCGCGTGGCGTTTTCCCTGAAAACCACCGATATTCAGGAGATTCTGCAGTCCCAGGATTTCCGCCTGTCGCAGCCGGAACTGACCGCCATGCTGCGCGCGCCGGAACACAAAAACTACCGCGCCTGCGGCGATCAGGTGCTGCGCTATTTCCTCAAGGGATTGACCGCGCGTCTGCGCCAAGGCTGACGCCCGACGGCGCGGGCGTCGGCACGTTGACAAGTTCCCAAAAACAGCACTGAACGCGGCGCGGATAAACGTGACCAGCAGCTCATACTGCGCCCGCCTCAGGGATTAGACTGTTTTTATTCAATGATTCGCTTTGTGCATGATTCAATTGAAGAGAGGGAACTACCTATGGGAATTTTGTCGTCTTTCCGTGCAGGAGCAACGATTTTCGGTCATCAATCGCCCGCGAGCGGCGTCTTTGACTGTGAAGCCTTACCCACCTCGCCGAGCAGCCTCGGCCTTTCCGCCAAAGCGGGGATTCTACTGGCCTTTGTGCCCCCCGAGGCGAATTTTCCCACCGTCAGCCAGGCCTGGCGGCGTTTCGCCGACGCCAACCTGACGGTGCTTACGCTCTCTTCAACCGGCGCCCTGTGCAACCGCCCGAAAAGCTCCCCCTATTGCGATATGGCCGGCAGCCAGGGCAGCTGGCTATGGCTGCCGCAAACCTTGATATCCCGCCACGAAACGCACGTTATTGATTTGCACGTTCGGGAAAAAATGACCGCCGGCCAGCGGGTGGCGGCCATTCGTCAGGAGCTGGAGCGGATCAACGTCGCCATGCCGCTTTCCGCCGATCGCACCTTCGCCATGATCTACTGCGACGGACTCTCCGCCGCCGAAGGCTTTCTGATGCAAGCGTGGTACGCCAGCGGCCGCTTCCCCTGCATGGCCATCGGCGGCTCGGCCGGGGGAAAACTCGACTTCAGCGCCACCTATATCGGCAGCCATAACGGGGTATTGCAAGGCAAGGCGGTACTGGTGTTCTGCCAGATGGCGCCGGGGAAATCCTTTGCCCCGTTCAAAAGCCAGAACTTTGAACCCACCGCGCAGAGCTGGCTGGTGGCCGAAGCCGATCCGGTCGCCCGCACCGTCACCTCGGTATTCGACGCCAGCGGACGCCCCCAGTCGATTATCACCGCCCTGTCCGACCACCTGCGCTGCGCGCCGGAACAGATCGGCAACCACCTGGAGGGAAAAACCTTTGGGGTGAAGGTGGATGATGAGTATTTCATTCGTTCGGTGGCCGCCATTCGGGCGGACAGCCTCGCTTTCTTCTGCGATCTGGAGTTCGGCGACCGCCTGTATCTGCTGCAGGCGACGGATTTTGTCGCCGCCACCCGGGAAGACTGGCGGCGGTTTCTGGCGGGGAAAGGCAAGCCCAGCGGGCTGCTGCTCAACGACTGCGTGCTGCGCAGAATGAATAACGCCGCCAGCCTGGGGCAGGCCAGCTTCTTTGACGACGTGCCGGCGGCCGGTTTTTCCAGCTTCGGAGAAATTTTCGGCGTCCCCATCAACCAGACGCTATCCGCGCTGGCGTTCTTCGACCATGACGTCAAGGCGATGACCCATTTCCCCATCGAATACGCCGCCTATGCGGGGCACTACGCCCAGCGGGCGCTGCGCCGCTGGGAGGCGATGCACGCCATCCAGTCGGGAGTGATCGAGCGGGTGGTGGCCTATCAGGAAGAGCTCAACCCGCTGCTGACCGCCCTGCCGCAGCTTGAGCGCGCCACCTCGCGCCAGAGCGAAACCCTTGACGTGGCGGAGTCCAGCATTCGCGCCATCAGCGAAGCCGCCACCCAGACCCGCAGCGCGCAGGATCATCTGGAGCATGAGCTTAACCAGTTGGAACAGATTTCCCTCGGCATTACCCAGATCACCGTCGGCATCAGCGGCATCGCCGATCAGACCAACCTGCTGGCGCTTAACGCCGCCGTGGAAGCGGCGCGGGCCGGCGAGGCGGGACGCGGTTTCGCCGTGGTGGCGGACGAAGTACGCCGCCTGGCCCGCTCGTCGAAGGATCAGGCCGACGCCACCCGCCACAATATCCGCTCCGCCGTCGAGACCATTGAGCGCATCCGCAGCGTTGCCGCGCAAACGGTCGGCACCACCCAGGAGATGGCCGACCAGAGCATCTCCGCCGCCGATCAGATCGCCGCCATGAGCACGGAAACCAGCCAGGAGCGCCGTAATCTGACCACCAATATGGGGCGGATGAAAGAGGCCGCCAAAGGCATGGACGCCATGCACGAGGCGGTGGAACAGCTGACCGCCCTGCAACGGCTGACGTCGTCCTAGCGCAGGACAGCCCGCCTGGGAAACATTCGGCTGATACAACCATTATTGCGCCACGGCACAAATCGTGGCGCGTTGTAGTGGGAGTATTCAACAATTATGCCAATCAACAATAAATATTGAATATTATTTTCAATAATCATTGTGCGATCATTATTTTGAAATATTTATTTATTATCGCCAATAAAATGGGCGAGCGGTGCCGATAACCTTTTTGACGTGATTAAAAATAGCTATTCATATTTCGCCATTCAAATAACACCTTGTAGCAGAACATAAAAATCACAATCTAATCATAATAATCGGGATAAATTTATGCGATCGCTCAGAAATATAACTATCCGTAAAGTGTTATTAACCACCCTAACCCTGTTCTTATTACTCTGGGGCGGGGTTTCCTGGCTGACGCTATCTTCTCTCGGTCAGCTAAGCCAGCTACTGGAAACCAGCCAGATTCAAAAGAAAAACAATAATATAATGAGCCACGGAACAGAATCTTATTTCCGTACCGCCGTCCGGTTATATATGGTCGCCGATCTGCATCAGAGCGGCGAGCAGGAAAAAGCGCAGGGCATACTTAAAGCGGCGACGGACGCCCTTGATGTCAGTCAAAACGATCTGGCGCTTTTTCGCTCCCAACCCCAGATCGGCGTATTGCCGCAGCAGGTTGATGATATTGTGCGTTACTGGACGAATGTTATTCATGAAATGCGCAATATGATCGCCCTGCTTGCCGAGGGTAACGTCGATCAATACCGTGATGTGGTAAGAACCACCCTGCCGCCCATCAGCATTGAGTTCGGCAAGGCGACGCAAAAATATGCCGAGAGCCTGTTTGCCAGTGACGAAGCAAACGGCCAGCAGATCCATCAATTGGTCGAGACCTGCCAGCGCGCGCTGATTGCCGCGTTAATTTCCGGGCTGCTGATTCTGCTGCTGACCGATCGTTATCTGGTCTCCTGCCTGTTGACGCCGCTGGAACAGATCAAAAAGCAATTCCAGACCCTGTCGTCAGGAGAGCTGCATCATGACATTAGCGATTTCGGCCGTAACAATATCGGCCAGTTGATTCCCTACCTGCGCGAGGTGCAGGAGAGCCTGATTCGCACCGTCGGCACCATTCGCGATAGCGCCGCCTCCATTTACCAGGGCGCCAGTGAAATCAGCGCCGGCAACAGCGACCTCTCGTCGCGCACCGAACAGCAGGCCGCCGCGCTGGAAGAGACAGCCGCCAGCATGGAGCAGTTGGGTGCGACGGTAAAACTGAATACCGATAATGTGACGCAGGCCAATAAGCTGGCGCAGGAAGCCTCCGCGCTGGCCAACAAAGGCGGCCATCTCGTCGGCGACGTGGTGACCACCATGAATGACATCACCGCCAGTTCGCAAAAAATCGCCGACATTACCAACGTGATTGACGGCATTGCCTTTCAAACCAATATCCTGGCGCTGAACGCGGCGGTGGAGGCCGCACGGGCGGGCGAACAGGGGCGTGGTTTCGCCGTGGTGGCGGGAGAGGTGAGAAATCTGGCGCAGCGTAGCGCCCAGGCCGCGAAAGAGATCGGCGGGCTGATCGCCGAGTCGGTGACCAGGATTAACAGCGGTTCCAAACAGGTCGCGCTGGCCGGCGAGACCATGACCGGCATCGTGCAATCCGTGACCCGCGTTACCGATCTGATGGGGGAAATATCTTCGGCGTCTGAGGAACAGAATCGCGGCATCGAACAGGTGGCGCAGGCGGTCACCGAAATGGACGGCGTCACCCAGCAGAACGCCGCCCTGGTGCAGCAATCAGCGGCCGCGGCCGCGTCGCTGGAAACGCAGGCGCGCCATTTAACTCAGGCGGTGGCGGTATTCCATCTGCCGGAAAGCGGCGCGACCGGCGCTCATCATCCCGCCCCGGTCAAACCCATGCCTTTGCCGCAAGGATTACCCGCCGACGGAGCGCTTCCCCCGGCAAAGAAAGGTGAAAATAACTGGGAAACGTTTTAATTCATCCCGGGCACTTGCGCTGGCTGCGGCCAGCGCATCAACCTCCCTGAAATTATCCCGAAATATTCAGACAACACCCTGACAAGACTAGCTTCCCGCCACCAGCACCTGTACCCCCAGCGCTTCAAACTCGTCGATGGATCCCTGAGAGATCCCGCTGTCGGTAATCAGATAGTGGATATCACGCCAGTCGCACGGTAGCGCAAACATCGATACCTTATCAATCTTGCTGGAGTCGGCGACCACGTAAACCGTGCGCGCCGACTTCATCATGGCGCTTTTCACCTTGATATCGGTTTCACTGGGAAAGCTCAATCCCAGACGCGGCGAAATGCAGGCGGTCGCCAGAAACAGCTTCTCCGCCAGTACGTTTTCAAAAAAGCTGGCGGCTTTCTCGCCCGACATCGACAGGGTGGGAAATTTAAAGGTGCCGCCGGTCAGCAGAATGTTTATTCCCGGCTCGGCCCCGAGCTTCAGGGCTATATTCACCGCCGTGGTGATCACCGACAGCTTGCGGATATGACCGAGATGGTTGGCGATAGCCGACGTCGTCGTACCGGAGTCCAGAATGACCGTATCGCCATTGTTGATATACTGCGCCGCCACCCGGCCAATCGCCTCTTTCTCATGCAGGTTGATCTGCCGCTCAAGCAGTAACGCATGGGTGTTTTGCCTGCCGGTCACCAGCGTTGCGCCGCCGTGATAACGCTGCACCAACCCCTCTTTCTGCAACATCCGCAGGTCGGTTCTGATGGTCGCTTCCGTCAGATCGAAGGCTTCCGTGAGCATTTTCACTGTGACAGTGCCATCTTCACGAATCATCTCAAGGATCTTCTCACGTCGTTTCTGCATATCCGCTAATTGCTCACTTTTGCTTTTCAATCGAAACACTCCCTTTGACAGACCACGAACGCCAACCCTGTTGTTACGTCAAATATTACCGCCGCGGCACCGGCAATGCGAGCGCAGTGATAACGCATATTTATTTTCATTCGAAAACAACAATTAATCATAAAACGATAGTTGATTTTTAATGCTTTTTATTGCTTCATGCCGATATAAAGGCGGATAAAAAATAATAATCAAGATAAATCAACGCATTAATCATTATCATTTGCTTTTGTTTGAAATTTGATCCACGCCACAATATCGCACCAAACGATAGTCTATATTTTTATTTGAAAATGAACGTTCGCCAATGACGTGATTAAGCGCGTTATCCGACAGCGGCTCCGTTGATGAAAGAGGTAATGATGGACTTTCAGACAATTAAACAGACAGCGCGTCAGGCCCGGCGTTATGTACTGCAAATGAACCATCGGGCAGGCAAAGGCCATACCGGTGCGGACCTCTCCGAAGTCGACATTATCTGTACGCTGTTTATGTCGGCAATGGACAGGAAACAGCCCCGCCCGGATCGGGATCGCTTCATCTTGTCGAAAGGACACGGCGCAGGCGGGCTGTACTGCAGCGCGGCCGCCATGGGGCTGATTGATCCCGCCGTACTCGATCAGTTTATGGGCGACGATACCCTGCTGGCGGGGCATCCCATCCGTCAGAAGCTACCGGATCTGGTGGAGATCAACTCCGGCGCCCTTGGCCACGGCTTATCCGTCGCTGTAGGTCTGGCGCTGGGCAACAAACTGGAGGGACGCCGCCACCGTCGGGCGTTCGTGCTGCTCGGCGACGGCGAACTGGCCGAAGGTTCCAACTGGGAAGCCGCCATGTCCGCCAGCAAGTTTCAGCTCGATAATCTGATCGTGATTGTCGATCGCAACCGGCTACAGCTGGCGGGCAAAACGGAAGACATCATGCCGCTGGAGCCGCTGGCCGATAAGTGGCGCGCGTTCGGTTTCGACGTCCATGAGTGTGACGGTCACGATCCGCAGGCGATTATCACGGCGGTGAATCACCCTGGCCGCGGTAAACCGCGCGTGATCCTGGCGAACACGGAAAAAGGCCACGGCATTTCATTTATGGCCAACGTTCCGGCCTGGCACCACGCCGTACCGAACGATGAGCAGCTAGTCCTTGGGCTGGCAGAGCTGGAGGAACAATGATGCAAGACTTACGCGACGCGGTGATTGCCGCACTGGTAGAGGAACAGCAAAACGGCGCCAACCTTAGCGTGATGGTGGCGGACTCGACCTCCACCTCCAAAATCGCCCCCTTTGAAAAAGCTTTTCCCGAGCGGGTGATCAATGTCGGCATCGCCGAACAGAATATGGTGGGCATCGCCGCGGGAGTGGCGCTCAGTGGCCGCACGGTATTCACCGCCAATGCGGCCCCTTTCCTGTTTGCCCGTTCGAATGAACAGGTAAAGAACGATATTTGCTACTCCGAAAGCAACGTCAAAATGCTGGGCCTCAACGCGGGCTTCGCCTATGGCCCGCTGGGGGCGACGCACCATTGCACCAACGACATCGCCATCGCCCGCTCCATGGGCAATTTGCAGATCTTCGCGCCGGCGGACGCCGCGCAGGCCAGCGCCATCGCCCGCTACGCCATTGCCCATCCGGGGCCGGTGTATATCCGCATGGACAGCGACAAAGTGCCGGTGCTGCATGACGCCGACTATCGGTTCCAGCCCGGCAAACCGGAGGTGCTGCAGCACGGCGCCGACACGGTGGTGTTCTGTCTGGGCACGCTGGCGCATGAAGCGCTGGCGGCAAAAGACCGCAGCATCACCATCGTCTCCCTGCCGTCGCTCTGGCCGCTGGATGAGCAGGCGGTCGTCAAACTGATCGCGGCGCACCAGCAGGTCATTACCATGGAAGAGCATGTGCTCAGCGGCGGCCTGAGCAGCATTATTGGCGAACTGATGCTCAAACACGCCTGTCGCCAGCGCTTCATTCCGCTCGGCATTCCGCCGTATGAATTTACCCATAGCAGCAGCCGCGGCGCCTTAAGGCATCAATTCCGTATTGATGCCGACGGCCTGCTCGCCACGCTGCGCCACACCGCTTTACACGCCGTTTCATAAGGAGAACGCGGCCATGAGCAACGAATATGACGTGAATCTGCGCTACGGCGTGGATACCGATTTAACCCTTGAGGGCAAAGTCGCCGTGGTCACCGGCGGTCTCGGCGGCATCGCCATGGCGAGCAACGAGATGCTGCTGAAAAAGGGGGCTCGTCTGGCGCTGCTTTATCCGGCATTCGAGCAGGCGAAGGCGGCGGAGATCGCCAGACGGTTTGACGATTCACGCGTACAGTTTGTGCAGTGCGACGTGACCGAACCGGCATCGGTGGAGCTGGCGTTCAGCGACGTGGAAGCACGTTTCGGCCGGATAGATATTCTGGTGAATTGCGCGGGCTACGTGATGTTACAGCCGGTGCTGGACACCGAATTTTCCGAATGGCAAAAGCAGATTGCCGTCAATCTGACCGGGCCGTTCCTCTGCTCGCAGGCCGCGGCGAAACGGATGATCAACGCCGGCGACGGAGGAAAAATCATCAATATCGCCTCGCAGGCCGCTTCCATCGCCATCGATAACCACGTGGCCTACACCTCCGCCAAAGCCGGTCTGTTGGGGATGACCAAAGTGATGGCGAAAGAGTTCGCCCCGTACAAGATTAACGTCAATACCCTCTCCCCCACCGTGGTGCTGACGCCGATGGGCGAAAAAGCCTGGCGCGGGGAAAAAGGGGAAGCGATGAAGAAACTGATCCCGTTGGGACGTTTCGCCTATACCGACGAAATTGCCGCCGCCGTGCTGTTTTTCGCCAGCAACGGCAGCGACATGATTACCGGCGCCGACCTGATGATCGACGGCGGTTTCACGATTTGCTAGTACCCGGTCAACACCAGTAGTGCCGTCATTCTGTACCTACCTACACATAACAATGACATAGAGAGAACATCACCATGAAAATGCGTTTAATGCTGTTAGCTATTACCGCCGCCTGCACATTTTCGCACGCCGTCTGGTCTGCGGAAAAAGGCACCATCATGATTATGGTTAACTCGTTGGATAATCCCTATTACGCCGCCGAAGCAAAAGGCGCCAATTTAAAAGCGCAGTCGCTGGGATATAAAACCACGGTGCTGTCGCACAGTGAGGACGTCAAGAAACAAAGTGAGCTGATTGATGCGGCCATTGGGCAAAAAGTACAGGGCATTGTGCTGGACAACGCCGACTCCACCGCCAGCGTGGCGGCCATCAGAAAGGCCAGCGACGCCGGGATCCCGGTGGTGTTGATCAACCGGGAAATACCGGTCGATGACGTCGCGCTGGTGCAGATTACCCACAACAACTTTCAGGCCGGTTCAGAAGTGGCGAACCGTTTTGTCGAACTGATGGGCGAAACCGGTAAATACGCGGAGCTGACCTGCAACCTGGCGGATAATAACTGCGTAACCCGCTCCAAATCCTTCCATCAGGTGATCGACCAGTACACCGACATGCAAAGCGTCGCGCGCCAGGACGCCAAAGGTACGCTGCTCGACGGCAAACGCATTATGGATAGCATTTTGCAGGCGCATCCCGACGTCAAGGGGGTGATCTGCGGTAACGGCCCGGTGGCGCTGGGCGCCATTGCCGCGCTAAAGGCCGCGGGGCGTAATGATGTGGTGGTGGTGGGCATTGACGGCAGCAATGACGAACGCAACGCGGTGACGGCCGGTTCGCTGAAAGCCACGGTAATGCTACAGGCGCAGGCCATCGCCGCACAGGGCGTCAGCGATCTGGATAACTTCCTTCAGAACGGCGTCAAACCGGCACAGCAACGCGTGATGTTTCGCGGCATTCTGATCGACCAAAGTAACGCCAACAACGTTCAGGATTTCAATTACAAATCCTAATCCCCGCATGATAGTACCCCGCAAGGGGCGCAAAGGAGAGAACCATGTCCAGGCGAATTTGGCTGGCCGTTGCCGCATTCACCCTCGGCGGCTGTCGGATCGTGTCGCAGCAGGAGCTGGCCGATCTGAAAAACCCGGCCGCCCCTCACGTCAACCAGGTCGCGCAAACCTGGCAGCAGAACATTGTTCCCCAGGTGGTATCAGAGGCGAAACCGGTGGCAGAGTTAATGCAGCACTTCGCCGCGTCAACGGATTTCGCCGCCACCTGTCAGCAGTACGGCTATCGCGCCCAGGCAGAGAACCCCTGCGTTTTCCCGGTTCACGTTAGCGGCAGCGTTACCGAAGTCAATACCACCTCGAAAAGCGGAAAGATGACGGTGCAGGACGTCGGCGGCGCCCGCGTGGTGGTGCAGATTGGGCCGATTATTCGCGGCACGGCGTTGCGCGATGCCTACAAAGGGCTGAGCTATCAGGATTTTAACGATCAGGTGCTGTTCGGCGACTACGCTCGGGCGATTAACGACCTGGCTTCCGCCGAGATACAAGAAATGCAGCTCAAAACGGGCGACCGCCTGGATGTGTACGGCGTATTCAGCGTCTGGGACGTACCGCAAACGCTGCCGGATATCACCCCCGCACGCGTCACGCGACAGTGAGGAGCGAATGATGGCTCAGAGGCAATCCCCCGTTGCGGCCGCCCCGCCGCCCCTTTCCCCGGTGATTATTGAAACCCGCGAGGTTTCACGCATTTACCCCGGCGTGACGGCGCTCGAACAGGTCAACTACCGGGTTTACCGCAACAAGGTCAATGTGTTGATTGGCGAAAACGGCGCGGGTAAATCCACCATGATGAAACTTCTTGCCGGGGTGGAAGCGCCGTCATCCGGCCAGATCCTGCTCGACGGCGAACCGGTGACGTTCGGCTCCACCCAGCAGGCGGAAAAACACGGCATCAGCATCATTTTTCAGGAACTGAACCTGTTTCCCAATATGAACGTGATGGACAACATCTTTATCGGCAACGAGTTCTTTCAGCGCGGGCGAATTAATGAAGACTATCAGTATCAGTTGGCGAAAGCGTTGCTGGAGCGTCTGGAGCTGGATGTCGATCCGCTGACGCCGCTGGTTGAACTGGGTATCGGCCATCAGCAACTGGTGGAAATCGCGCGCGCGCTGTCGAAAGACACCCGCGTGCTGATCATGGATGAGCCCACGTCGGCGCTCAGCCAATCGGAAGTCAAAGTGCTGTTCAGCGTTATCGCCCAGCTCAAACGCCGCGGCGTCACCATTATCTATATCTCCCACCGCCTCGAAGAGCTGCTGGAAATCGGCGATCACATCACCATTTTTCGCGACGGGCGTTTTATCAGCGAACGTGAAGTCCAGAATGCCACCGTGCCCTGGATCATTGAACAGATGGTGGGCGACAAGAAAAAACATTTCGATTATTCCCCTGCCGCGCAAGGAGACTGCGTACTCGAAGTCGCCGGCTTGACCGCCCTGCATCAAAACGGCGGCTATAAGCTCAATGACGTGAGTTTTTCGCTGCGTAAAGGGGAAGTCGTGGGGGTTTACGGCCTGCTGGGGGCCGGACGCACCGAATTATTTAAGGGGGTGATCGGCCTGATGCCCTGCCAGCGCGGCAGCGTCGTGCTTAACGGCGAGCGCCTCGACAAACGCCACTTCCAGTATCGGCTGAAAAAAGGCATTGCGCTGGTGCCGGAGGATCGGCAAGGCGAAGGCGTGGTGCAACTGATGTCGGTCAAAACCAATATGACGCTGTCGCGCCTCAGCCTGCGCGGTTTTCGCCGCGCCATCGCCTGGCTGAAGCCGCGACAGGAGACGCATAGCGTCAGCGACATGATCCAAAGACTGGCGATTAAAGTGAGCGATGCGGAACTGCCGATCGCCTCGCTCAGCGGCGGCAATCAGCAAAAAGTGGTGCTGGGCAAGGCGCTGATGACCGAGCCTGAAGTGGTGCTGCTGGATGAGCCGACGCGCGGCATCGACGTCGGCGCCAAAACCGACGTCTACCATCTGATTGGCGCGATGGCGAAAGACGGATTGGCCGTGATGTTCTCTTCCTCCGAACTGGATGAAGTGATCGCCCTGGCCGATCGGGTACTGGTGATGGCCAACGGCAAAATCACCGCCGATATCCCGCGCGCCGGCGTCGATCGTGAAACGCTGATCCGCGCCTCCACGCCGCATGAGTAGATCCCGCTTTGAGGACAACAACATGAATAAAAAATATCTTTTCTATATGTATCTGCTCAAGGCGCGAACGTTTATCGCCTTACTGATCGTCATCGGTTTTTTCAGCGTGATGGTGCCCAATTTTCTCACCACCTCCAACCTGCTGATCATGACGCAGCACGTGGCGATCACCGGCCTGCTGGCGGTCGGGATGACGCTGGTGATCCTCACCGGCGGCATTGACCTATCGGTGGGGGCCGTGGCCGGCATTTGCGGCATGGTGGCCGGCGTGCTGCTGACCAGCGGCATTCCGCTGTGGGGCGGGCGGATTCTGTTCCTTAACGTACCGGAAGTGATCCTGGTCGTCGCGCTGTTCGGGGTGATCGTCGGCCTGATTAATGGCGCGGTCATTACCCGTCTGGGCGTCGCGCCGTTTATCTGCACGCTGGGCATGATGTATATCGCCCGCGGCGCGGCGTTGCTGTTCAACGACGGCAGCACCTACGCCAATCTGGTGGGAATGCCGGAACTGGGTAACACCGGGTTTTCACTGTTGGGTTCCGGCACTGTGCTGGGGGTTTATCTGCCTATCTGGCTGATGCTCGGCATCCTACTGCTTGGCCTGTATCTCACCACTAAAACCCCGTTAGGGCGCTACATCTATGCCATCGGCGGCAATGAATCCGCCGCCCGTCTGGCCGGCGTGCCGATCATCAAAGTGAAAGTGTTTGTCTACGCGTTCTCCGGCCTGTGCGCGGCGCTGGTGGGGCTGGTGGTGGCTTCACAGCTGCAAACGGCGCATCCCATGACCGGCAACATGTTCGAGATGGACGCCATCGGCGCCACGGTGCTTGGCGGCACCGCGCTGGCGGGCGGCCGGGGCCGCGTGTCCGGATCGATTATCGGCGCCTTTGTGATCGTCTTTCTGGCCGACGGCATGGTAATGATGGGCGTGAGCGACTTCTGGCAAATGGTTATTAAAGGACTGGTGATTATTACCGCGGTGGTGATCGACCAGTTCCAACAGCGCCTGCAGAGCAAAGTCGTGCTGATGCGGCGTCATGAAAAAAAACAGGCGGCCGCGCCGTTCTCCGGGATAAGCCATGGCTAGGGATCTGATCGACGCGTCGCTGACGGTGATGCGCGAGGCCGTACGGCGTACGCTGTGGCAGCCTGACGTATGAGTTGACTTTACCTCCCGAAGGCGTTGCGCCCTGCCCGGTCGTCGGGTTTTCACGATGGTGACCGGCGGCGCAACCCATCGGCTATGCCAATCAAGGAGTAGACAATAATGAATCGTAACTTTACGGGAAAAACGGTGGTGATTACCGGCGCCTGTCGCGGCATCGGCGCCGGCATCGCCGAGCGTTTCGCGCGCGAGGGCGCCAATCTGGTGATGGTTTCCAACGCTGAGCGCGTCTTTGACACCGCGGAAAAACTCAACGCCCAATACGCCGGCGACATTCTGGCGCTCCAGATTGACGTCACCGATGAAGAACAGGTGCAGTCGCTGTATCAGCAGGCGCTCGCCCGTTTTGGCCGGATTGATGTCTCAATCCAGAATGCCGGGGTGATCACCATCGACACCTTCGACAGAATGCCCAAAGCCGATTTCGACAAGGTGCTGGCCGTCAATACCACCGGCGTCTGGCTGTGCTGCCGCGAGGCGGCAAAGATCATGGTGCGGCAAAACGGCGGCAGCCTGATCAACACCTCGTCCGGTCAGGGGCGTCAGGGCTTTATCTATACGCCGCATTACGCCGCCAGCAAAATGGGCGTTATCGGCATCACCCAAAGTCTGGCGCACGAACTGGCGCCGTGGAACATCACGGTGAACGCGTTCTGCCCCGGCATCATCGAAAGTGAAATGTGGGACTATAACGATCGCGTCTGGGGCGAGATCCTCGGCAGCGAGGAGAAACGTTACGGCAAAGGGGAGCTGATGGCGGAGTGGGTGCAGGGTATTCCCCTCAAGCGCGCCGGCCAGCCTCGGGACGTGGCCGGGCTGGTGGCTTTCCTGGCCTCCGACGATGCGCGCTACATCACCGGACAAACCATTAACGTTGACGGCGGGCTGATTATGTCCTGATACGCCGCTTCCCTGCGGCGTAGGGACCAAGTCAGCTCCTCCCCCTGACAAGGGGGAGGCCGGGAGGGGGTAGCAACAGGCGTCGCCAGAGCGGTGATTCACCTACACCCCGCCGCCCAGCGCGTTATACAAGGTCACCAGATTGTTCAGCCGGGCCTGCTCGATGCCGATCAGCGTCTGCCGGGCGCTGTAGAGGGTGCGCTGCGCATCCAGCACGTTCAGATAGCTATCGACCCCTTCCCGGTAGCGCGAGTCCGCCAGCCGGTAGCTGCGTTCGGCGGCGGCGGCGTAATCCCGCTGCGCCGTAAGCTGCTCGTCGATGGTGGCCTTACGGGCCAGCGCATTCGCCACCTCCTGAAACGCGGACTGAATGGCCTTTTCATAGCTGGCGATATAGCCTTTTTTCTGCGCTTCGGCGTACTGCAACGCGGCGCGGTTGGCGCCGCCGTCGAAGATGGGCAGGCTCAGGCTGGGGGCGAACGACCACACCCCGGCGCCGTGGCTGAACAGCGAGGAGAGCGCGCTGCTGCCGACGCCCCCGCTGGCGGTCAGCGTCAGGCTGGGGAAAAACGCCGCCCGCGCCGCGCCAATATCGGCATTCGCCGCTTTCAGCGTATGCTCCGCCGCCAGCACGTCCGGGCGCTGCAGCAGCACCGCCGAGGAGAGTCCGGCGGATACCGGCGCCACCGCCGTTGCCAGCGTATCCAGGCCGTCAGGCAGCAGGGCATCGTCAACCGCCTGCCCCGCCAGCAGATCCAGCGCGTTTTTACTCTGCGCCGCCGCCGTGGTATTGCCGGCCACGTCGGCCCGCGCCTGTTGATACACGGTTTCAGCCTGCGCCACATCCACGCCGGAGGCGACGCCGTTGCGCTGCCGGTTGCGCGTCACCTCCAGCGAGTGCCGGGCGCTTTGCATGGTTTCCCGCGACAGTTGCAGATCGCTGCGCGCCGTCGCCAGCGCGATATAGGCCGTCGCCGTATCGGCAATCAGCGCCAGACGGGTGCTTTTCGCCGCCTCCTCCGTTGACAGATAACTCTCCAGCGCGGCGGCGCTCAGGCTGCGCGCCTTGCCGAACAGATCCAGTTCAAAGGCGCTGATCGCCAGATTGGCGCCGTAGCTCTGGCTTATCGCCGTGGCATTATTGCCCGACGACGCATCGCTGGTCAGCGCCCGGCTACGGGTGCCTTCCACGCCTGCGTTGACGGCGGGAAACTGCCCGGCCCGCTGAATGCCGTATTGCGCGCGCGCCGCTTCGATATCCGCCAGCGCCTTGCGCAGGTCGCGGTTATCGCTGAGCGCGATATCGATAACGCGCTGCAATTTTTCATCCACGATGACCGAACGCCACGCAATGGCGCCGGCTTCGGGCTGCGCGGACGAGGCGCTTTCGGACTGCGGCCAGGCCGCGGGCACCGGCGCGTCGGGACGCCGATAGTCCGGATCCAGCGACAAACATCCCCCCAGCAGCAGGGGTAACAGGGCAACGATAAATTGACGACTACGCATTATTCTTTCCTCGATGAGTCAACGCCAGGCAACGCTTTGTCGGCACGCTGGGGAAATACCCGTCTCACCAGAACAAAGAACATCGGCACCAGAAAAACGGCCAGCACGGTCGCCGTCAGGGTTCCGCCCACAATGCCGGAACCGATGGAAATACGGCTGTTGGCTCCCGCGCCGGAGGAGATCGCCAGCGGGAAGACCCCGACGATAAAGGCCAGCGACGTCATCAGCACCGGGCGCAGGCGGGTCGTGGCCCCTTCCAGCGCCGCGGCATAGAGCGTCGCCCCGCGCCGATAGGCGGTTTCCGCGAATTCCACAATCAGAATGGCGTTTTTCGCCGATAGCCCGATGGTGGTCAGCAGCGCCACCTGGAAATAGACGTCATTCTCCAGCCCGCGCAGCGTGGCGGCCAGTACCGCCCCCACCACGCCGAGCGGGATCACCAACATAACGGAAAACGGAATGCTCCAGCTTTCATACAGCGCCGCCAGACACAGAAACACCACCAGAATCGAGATCGCATACAGCGACAGCGCCTGCCCGCTGGCCAGCCGCTCCTGATAGGAGAGCCCGCTCCAGGCATAGGTGCTGCCTTGCGGCAACCGGTTCGCCAGCCGTTGCATTTCGTCCATCGCCGCCCCGGAACTCACTCCCGACGAACCGGTGCCCTGGATCTCATAGGACGCCAGACCGTTGTAGCGCGACAGGCTTTCCGGCCCGTAGATCCAGCGCGTGGTGGCAAAGGCGGAGAAAGGCGTCATCACGCTGTCGCCCGCGCTGTCGCTGCCGCGCACAAACCACTTATCCAGATCCTCCGGCTTGCTGCGCGAATCCTCATCGCCCTGGATATAGACCTTTTTCACCCGCCCGCGGTCGATAAAATCATTAACATAGCTTCCTCCCCAGGCGCTGCTCAGCGTCGCGGTGATATCGCTCATCGCCAGCCCCAGCGCGCTGGCCTTGTCATTATCGATATCCACCTGCAGCTGAGGCATCTGCGTCAGGTCGTTGGGACGCACCGCCGTCAGCCGCTCGTTTTTACCGGCCGCCGCCAGCAGTTCATCCCGCAGTTGCAGCAGTTTTGCGCGATCGGTGGTGCCGGTGGCCTGTAGCTCAAAGGTGAAGCCGCTGGACTGCCCCAACCCGTCCACCGCCGGCGGCGTCAGGGTAAAGACCTGCGCATCGCGCAGCTTGGATAGCGCCCGCGTCGCCCGCGCCGAAATCGCCTCGGCGCTGTTTTCGGCGCCGCGCCGCTGGTCCCAGTTTTTCAGCGCCACAAACGCCATCCCGGCGTTTTGCCCGCTGCCGCTGAAGTTAAACCCGGAAATAATGAAAATGGCTTCGGTATTCTCCTTTTCCTCGGTGAGGAAATAGCGCTCAATCGCTTTGCCCACCTTGGTGGTGCGCGCCTCGGTCGCTCCCGCCGGCAGGGTGAACTGCACCATGACGTCGCCCTGATCTTCCGTCGGCAAAAAACCGGACGGCAGGCGGATAAACATCAGGGCCAGACCGACAATCAGCAGCGCATACAGCACGATGTAGCGCATCGGGCTGTGCAGCACCCGGGCGACCTTGCCGGAGTAGCGATCCTGCATGCCCTGATAGCCCCGGTTAAAGCTGGCGAAAAAGCCTTTTTTCTCACCCCGGTGCGCCGCCGGTTTCAGCAGCGAGGCGCACAGCGCGGGCGTCAGCGTCAGGGCGACCAGCACCGACAGCAGCATGGAGGAAACGATGGTGATGGAGAACTGGCGATAAATCACCCCGGTCGATCCGCCCAGGAACGCCATCGGCAGAAACACCGCGCTCAGCACCAGCGCCACGCCCACCAGCGCGCCGGAAATCTCGCTCATCGACTTTTCAGTGGCCGCCGCCGGCGCAAGGTTTTCATCACGCATCACCCGCTCGACGTTTTCCACCACCACGATGGCGTCGTCCACCAGCAGCCCGATCGCCAGCACCATGCCGAACAGCGTGAGGGTATTGATGGAGTAGCCGAACACCGACAGCACGCCAAAGGTTCCCAGCAGTACCACCGGCACGGCGATGGTCGGGATCAGCGTCGCGCGCCAATTCTGCAGGAACAGAAACATCACGATCACCACCAGCAGGATGGCTTCAAACAGGGTTTTAACCACCTCCTCCACCGAGATTTTGATAAAGTCGGTGCTGTCTTTCGGATAGGCGATCTCGTATCCCTGCGGCATGGTGCTGACGAACTCCCCGACCTTGGCTTTCACCCGCTCCGCGGTAGCCAGCGCATTGGCGCCGGGGGCCAGCATCACGGCGATCCCCGCCGCCGGGTGGCCGTTCAGCCGCGTGACCGCGCTGTAATCCTCATCTCCCAGCTCCACGCGCGCCACGTCGCCCAGACGAACGATGGCCCCGCTGGATTGGCTTTTTACAATGATGTTGTTGAACTGTTCGGGCGTTTTCAGCCGCGACTGCGCCATGACCGTGGCGGTAAGCTGCTGATCGTCGCGGGAGGGCCGCGCGCCGATTTTACCCGCCGAAACCTGGGTATTCTGCGCTTCAATCGCCGAGGCGACGTCCGACGGCATCAGGTCGTAGGCGGCCAGCCGGGTGGGATTGAGCCAGATGCGCATCGCATACTGCGAACCAAAGACCTTGACGTCCCCCACGCCATCGACGCGGGCCAGCGGATCTTGCAGGTTGCTGACCATATAGTCGGCGATGTCCGCCCCGCTGGCTTTATCGGTGGTGTCGTACAGCGACATAATCAGCAGAAAGCTGGTTTGCGATTTGGTTACCGTCACCCCCTGCTGCTGCACGTCCGTCGGTAAACGGCTTAACGCCTGCTGTACCTTGTTCTGCACCTGAACCTGCGCCGTATCGGCGTTGGTGCCCTGTTTAAAGGTGGCGATAATTCTGGCTTCGCCGCTGGAGCTGCTGGACGAGGAAAAATAAAGCAGCCCGTCCAGCCCGGTAAGCTGTTGTTCGATGATCTGGGTGACGCTGTTTTCCAGCGTCTCCGCCGAGGCGCCGGTGTAGGTCGCGGTTATCGATACCGAAGGCGGCGCCACGTCCGGGTACTGGGCGATGGGCAGCGACTGGATCGCCAGTACGCCGGCCAGCATGATGACAATCGAGATCACCCAGGCGAATACCGGTCGATAAATAAAGAAACGAGAAAACATCAGGATTTCACCTCGGTCTCGACGGCCGCCGCATCGGCGGCGGCGGAGGTGGTTTCGACGGCCTGCACCCTATCGCCGACGCTCACCTTATCGGTGCCTTCGATAATCAGCCGATCGCCGGCGTTCAATCCCGCCGAAACCAGCCAGCGATTGCCGATGGCCCGCTCGGTCACCACCGAACGCTGTTCCACCTGCTGTTGATCATTGACCACCAGCGCGGTGGCGTTCCCTTTCGCATCCCGGGTGATGCCCGGCTGCGGCGCCAGGATCGCCGCCGGATCGCTGCCGTTGTCAACGGTGGCGCGCACATACATGCCGGGCAGCAAAATATGCTCGGCGTTGGGAAAGGTCGCCCGCAGGGTCACCGAGCCGGTCGACTCATCCACCGCCACCTCGGACAGCTGCAACTGCCCGCGGGAAGCGTAGGTTTCGCCGTTTTCCAGCGTCAGCGACACCGCCGGCCGCTCGTTTTGCCGCAAGCGCCGCAGCGCCAGACGCTCGCGGCTGGACTGGGTGAGATCGACATAGATGGGATCGAGCTGACGAATGGTCGCCAGCGCGGTGGTCTGGCTGGCGGTCACCAGCGCGCCGGGGGTAACGGAAGAGATGCCGATTCGGCCGGAAATCGGCGCCTTGATCTGCGTATAGGCCAAGTTGATTTGCGCGGTTTTCAGCGCGGCCTGTTTTTCCGCCACCGCCGCCAGGCTCTCTTCATAGCTGGTTTGCGCGTCGTCGGCATCCTGGCGCGACACCCCCTCTTCTTTAACCAGACGGGCGTAGCGCTGCGCCTTCAGCTTTGCCGCCCGTACGCCGGCCTGGGCGTTTTTCAATGCCGCCGCCGCCTCGTCATAGGCGGCCTGATAGCTGGCCGGATCGATCTGATACAGCACCTGCCCGGCCCGCACCTCGCTCCCTTCGGTGAACAGGCGTTGCTGAATAATGCCGTCCACCTGCGGCCGCACGTCGGAAACCATGCCCGCGACGGTTCTACCGTTCAATAGGCTGTTCAACACCACCGATTGCGGCTGCAACGTTTCGACGGTGACCTCGACGGCCGCGTCGGCCTGCGCCGGTTCGGCGGCACGTTCACAGCCGGAAAGTAAGACTACCAGGAAGAAAATAAAGCGTTTACCTTGCATGAAATCATGCCCTATAATTGAGAATGAACGTTCATTCTCATTATCAGGCAAGTGAGACCCACTCTTCTCACAAGATTACGTAAGGTTTTGGTAAAAGGTGATCGTTCTCACACAAGGAGAATTAACCAAGTGCAGCAGATAACCACCAAAACGGAGCGAACTATCGCCCGGCGCGACCAGATTATCGCCGCGGCGCGCCTCTGTTTCCGCCGTTCGGGATTCCACGGCGCGGGGATGGCGGAAATCGCCGCCCGCGCGCAGCTTAGCGTCGGGCAAATATACCGTTACTTCGCCAGCAAAGACGCCATTATTGAAGAAATCGTCAGCCGGATCGTCAACAGTAAACTGCACTTTCTGCGCCTGGAGGACAATCACCTGCCGCAAATGGCGCAAATGCTGGCGCAGCGCGCCCTGCCCGGCGATGAAGCCACGCGCGAGGACGACCATGCGCTGATGCTGGAAGTGACCGCCGAGGCGACCCGCAACCGCCGCGTCGCGGCGATCCTGCAAGAGGCCGACGCCAGACTGTTTCAGCAGGCCGTCGTCCTTCTGCAACGACAGTTTCCGCATCTGAGCCCGCCGCAAATCGCCGCCCGGGTCGAGCTGATGGCCGTATTGTCCGAAGGGACGGCGTTTCGCATGGTGACCAGCCAGAAAGCCTCGCCGGATAGGCTGAACCAGCTCTATCAGCATATTTTTCAATCCACTTTTTCCGAAACCGACGCCAATGAGTAAGACTATACGATCGTCCCGTTTGGGCTATGCCCTGGTTCTGGGGCTGCTGGCGGCGCTGGGCCCGCTGTGCACCGACCTCTATCTTCCCGCCCTGCCGGAATTAACCGCGGACCTGTCCACCTCCACCGCCGCCGCGCAGCTAAGCCTGACGGCGGGCCTGCTGGGACTGGGAACCGGCCAGCTGATTTTCGGCCCGCTGAGCGACAAGCTGGGACGGCGGCGGCCGCTGCTGTTTTCACTGCTGATTTTTCTGGCGGCGTCGGTGTGGTGCGCGCTGGCGCAGGACATCAACCACCTGATCGCGGCGCGCCTGATTCAGGGCATGGCCGGCGCCGGCGGCGCGGTGCTCTCCCGCGCGGTGGCGCGCGACCTCTATTCAGGCCATGAATTAACCCGTTTTTTCGCCCTGCTGATGCTGATTAACGGGCTGGCGCCGATCCTGGCGCCGGTGATGGGCGGCGCCATGCTGAGCATCATGAACTGGCGCGGCATTTTTATCGCGCTGTCGTTTATCGCCGCGCTGCTGCTGTTGCTTTCCGCCCTGCGCCTGCCGGAAACCCTGCCGCCGCAGCGCCGGGTGACCGGCGGCGTGGCGTCGTTGCTGGCCTCGCTGGGCAGCCTGCTGGCGCACCGCCAGTTTATGGGACTCTGTCTGGCGCAGGGATTCGCCGGCGCAGGCATGTTCGCCTATATCGGCGCGTCGCCGTTCGTGTTGCAGGAAATCTACCTGCTTAGCCCGCAAATGTTCAGCCTGTGCTTCGCCATCAACGGCGTGGGACTGATCTGCGCCGCGCAGATTTCCGTACGCCTGAGCCGCCACTGGGGGGAAATGCGCATACTGAAGCTGGGGCTGCTGATCGCCGCCGTATCATCGCTGCTGTTGCTGCTGGCGGCCGCTTTGCAGGCGCCGCTGATATGGCTGCTGGTGCCGCTGTTCTTCACCATTATCATTATCGGCATCGTCGGTCCCAGCGCGTCGGCGCTGGCGATGCAGAGCCAGGGGGATAAGGCCGGCAGCGCGTCGGCGCTGCTCGGCGTCAGCATGTTCACTCTGGGGGCGATAAGCGTGCCGCTCACCGGCCTGAACGGGATGTCCGCCCTCTCCATGGCGCTGACCATCGCCATATGCTACGGGCTGGCTATCGGCTCGTTTGCGCTGCTGGCGCGCCGGGCAAGGTAACGAGGCTCGCGGTTTCGGTAGCAGATCCCCGCCTACTGCCGCAGAAACTGTGTTAAGCGTCAGCGGTCAAGACACTTTTATTCATCATGCCTTAACCCCCCTCCGTCATGCCCGCAGATCCCCGCTTTCGCGAGGAGGCATCTCAGCAACACCGAGCCGCCAGCGGAAGCAGATCCCTGCCTACTGCCGCAGGGATGACGGAGGTGACTGCGGGGATGACGGAGGTGACTGCGGGGATGACGGAGGTGACTGCGGGGATGACGGAGATGACTGCGGGGATGATGGGGAGTAATTTTCCGTGGGGATGACCGGGGTGGTCGGGTAACCGGGGAATGACGGGGATATCCCCGCCAATTCGCGGGTCAGATGGCGCTTTCCGGGAACAGGAACGGGTTAATGCTGCTGCGGGAAAAACCCTCTTCCTCCATCTTCACATCCAGCACCAGCGACGCCAGATCGTCGGCCACCGCCTCAACGCGGTGATCCTTTTCCTGATACAGGATTTTCAGATAGGTGCCGCAGTGGCCGCAGCTTTCCGCCTTGATGGCCGCGTTTTCGCTGTCCAGCGACCAGTAATTCAGATCGCCGGACTCTTCGCAGTTGCTGCACTTCACCCGCACCATATGCCACTCGCTTTCGCACAGGTTGCAGTGCAGATAGCGCAGCCCGCTGCCTGCGCCCAGCTGCACCACGCCGGACACCGGCATGCTGCCGCACACCGGGCAGAACTGGCGGTGCTCGCCCGGCTCCGCGCGGGCTTTGCCGGGAATGTTCGCCGCCATCTGCGCCCAGAACAGCGACAGCGCCGCCCAGATAAACGGGGCCTTGTCGTTATTTTCCGCGCTGAACTGATGGCTGAACAACGCGCTCGCCATAGTTTCCAGCTCCTGAGCCGACGACTTTTCCAGATTTTCCAGCGTGGCCAGCACCTGTCCGTCGGCTCCGGGCTTAAGCTCTTCGATCAGCGCGCGCAGCAAGGTGTGCCAGTGCGCATCGCGCGGAAATACCTCGATATCCAGCGGCGGACGATTGCCGGCCTGCTTTAACACCTCGGTCAGATCCATCCGCAGCGGATGGTCGTGCAGCACTTTGCGCTGGGCGTCCACCACGCCGGCGACAAACGCAAGATAGTCGCCCAGCGGATGATCCTGCGCCAGCTGTCGCAAACGCTCGGCGCGGCTGCCGTATAAACTTTTCAGATTGGCGAACAGCAGCGGTGGAATATTTCCCGCCGCGTTCGATTTTTCATTACTTTCTAACTGTTCCTGAGGAACAATGCGGATACTCATCAGGGCTATTTTTCCTGTTGTT
The DNA here is from genome assembly GCF_023347575.1 of Brenneria tiliae. Taxonomy (NCBI): domain Bacteria; kingdom Pseudomonadati; phylum Pseudomonadota; class Gammaproteobacteria; order Enterobacterales; family Pectobacteriaceae; genus Brenneria; species Brenneria tiliae. The sequence goes on from NZ_JAKPCB010000102.1 coordinate 79,282, forward strand.
TACGTTGTAGCTCGCGATACCAGCGCGGATGATGCTTCTTCGCCCAGGAGGTAGACACCCAGCCTTCCACCATGGCGGTAATGGTTCCCTTCACCCATAAGGCCGCATAGATATGCACCATGATCACCAGAATAAGCCCTACCGCCGCCAGAGAATGCACCAGCAGGGCCAGCCGGATAAGCGGAATGGGAAATGCGTCGGCAAAGTACGGCCGCCACATCACAATGCCGCTCGCCAGCAGCAATATCAGGCTGATAATCGCCAGCCAGAACACACATTTCTGACCGAAATTATACCTGCCGGTGTCGCCGACTTCCTGATTTTTGGCAATCTTATGGATGTTTTTCGCCCATTCGATATCGTCGCGGTTAATCAGGTTGTGTTTCCAGTAGCGGAAAAACATTAACAGAAAAGCGATAAACATCACCACCCCCACAAAGGGATGCACGATTCTCGCCAGCTGCGGCGTGCCCAGAATATGCAGCATCCAGTTGAGCGAGGGAAATAAAAAACCCAGACCGCTGATAGCGGCGAACACGAAGCAGAAGGCCACAATCCAGTGATTAATGCGCTCCGGCGCGCTATAGCGCTGAATCCGCTTACTCTTTTTCATGCTGTTTGTCCTCATGATGCGCCTCGTCGGTTTCCCGTTCGTCGTCTTCCTCTTCCTCGACGCGGTTCGGGCCGACGCCGACGTAGTGGAATACGCTGGCGGCAAAGGTGGCGGCAAAGCCAATCGCCGCCAGCGGTTTCCAGATCCCTTTCCAGAAGGTTACCGTCGGGCTGATGCTGGGGTTATCCGGCAGGCCGTGATAGAGCTGCGGACGGTCCGCGTGGTGCAGAACATACATCACATGGGTGCCGCCCACGCCGGCCGGGTCATACAGCCCGGCATTTTCATAGCCGCGGGTATTGAGTTCGCTTACCCGCTCCGCCGCCAGATCCTTCATCGCCGCCTTGGTGCCGAAATGAATGGCGCCGGTCGGGCAGGTTTTGACGCAGGCCGGCTCCTGACCGACTGCCACGCGATCGACGCACAGGGTGCATTTGTAGACGCGGTTGTCCTGTTTATTCATTCTGGGTACGTCAAACGGGCAGCCGGCGATGCAGTAGCCGCAGCCAATGCACTGTTCCGACTGGAAATCGACGATGCCGTTGGCATACTGAATAATCGCCCCTTCCGCCGGGCAGGCTTTCAGGCAGCCCGGATCGGCGCAGTGCATGCAGCCATCCTTGCGGATCAGCCACTCCAGCTTGCCTTTCTCTTCCACCTCCGAAAAACGCATCACCGTCCAGGATTTCGCGCTCAGGTCGGTGGGGTTATCGTACACGCCGACGTTATGTCCCACGTCGTCGCGGATATCGTTCCATTCGGAGCAGGCGACCTGACAGGCCTTACAGCCGATACAGGTGGTGACGTCGATCAGTTTGGCGACCGGCTCCTGATGATCGCGCGCCTGCGGCGGCGGCGTCAGGGAATTCGTCGCCGAGCGACGGATAATATCTTGTGATTGCAAGGCCATAATCGTCCTCCGCTACGCCTTTTCCAGATTAACCAGGAACGCCTTGTATTCCGGCGTCTGGGTATTGGCATCCCCGACGTGCGGCGTCAGGATATTGGCCAGAAACCCTTTCTGCGTGGTGCCTTCAAATCCCCAATGACAGGGCACGCCGATGGTTTCCACCGCCCGGCCTTCGATCATCAGCGTGCGGATGCGCTTGGTGACCACCGCTTTGGCCTTGATATAGCCGCGTTTGCTGCTGAGCTTCACCATATCGCCGGCGCGGATGCCTTTCTGCCCGGCCAGCGCTTCGCCGATTTCGACAAACTGCTCCGGCTGGACAATGGCGTTCAGGCGCGCGTGTTTGGTCCAGTGGCGAAACAGTTCGGTAATGGAGTAGGTGGTCGCCACATAGGGAAATTCGGCCGCGTCGCCCATACGCTGGCGATCGGCGTCAAACAGCCGGGCCGCCGGATTAAAGCGCGTGTTTTCATGCAGCGGACTCTTCGCCAGAGGCGATTCCACCGGCTCGTAGTGTTCCGGGAACGGGCCGTCGGCGAGCTTGTCGATGGCGAACAGGCGCCCCAGTCCCTCGGCCTGTAAAATAAACGGCCCCACGCCGCTGCCGGGAGCCGCATTGCCGTAGTCGGGGGTGTCGATGCCGGTCCAGCGCTCTCCGTTCCAGCGAATCAGTTCGCGTTTCGGGTCCCAGGGGTTGCCCTGTTCGTCCGCCGAGGCGCGGTTATACAGAATGCGGCGGTTTTGCGGCCAGGCCCAGGCCCAGCCGAGGGTGCTGCCCAGGCCGGAGGGATCGGCGTTGTCGCGCCGCGCCATCTGGTTGCCCTGCTCGGTCCAGCAGCCGGTGTACACCCAGCAGAAACTGGCGGTGGTGCCGTCGTCGCGCAGCTGCGAAAAGTCGGCCAGCAGTTGGCCTTTTTTCAGCACCAGGTTGCCCTGTTCGTCGTAAAGATCTTCCAGCGCGTAGCCGTTGCCCTCTTTGGCCACCTCTTCCGGCGTCGGATCTTCCGGGTCGCGGTAATTCCACGCCATATTAAGCACCGGTTCAGGATTGGCGCCGCCCTCTGTGGCGTACAACTCCCGCAGACGCAGGAAAATTCCCGCCAGAATCACCCCGTCGTGCCGGGCTTCCGCCGGCGGCTCCGCGCCGCTGAAGTGCCACTGCAGCCAGCGGCCGGAGTTGACGATCGATCCGTTTTCCTCGGCGAAACAGCTTGAAGGCAGACGGAAAACCTCCGTCTGGATTTGCGCCGGGTCCACCTCGTTCAACTCGCCGTGGTTTTGCCAGAAATTGGAAGTTTCAGTGGCCAGCGGGTCGATAATCACCAGAAATTTCAGTTTTTTCAGCGCATCGCGCGCCTTGTTGGAGTCGGCAAAGGCGGCTATCGGGTTAAATCCCTGGGCGATATAGCCGTTGACCTTGCCTTCGATCATGCGCTGGGTGAAATTCAGCGCGTCATAGCTCTGATCCCACTTCGGCAGCCAGTCGAATCCCCAGTCGTTTTCTTTGCGCGCCTTATCGCCGTACAGGCTTTTCATCAGGCTGATAAAGAATTTCGGGGTGTTTTTCCAGTAGTTGACCTGATCCGGCAGCAGCGCCTGCGGCGTGATTTGCGCCAGATAGTCCTGCAAGGTGGTCTGTTTTTCCGACGGCAGATCCATGTAGCCGGGCAGGCGCAGGGAGAGCAGCCCCAGATCGGTGTAGCCCTGAATATTGGAGTGGCCGCGCAGCGCGTTGATGCCGCCGCCGATCATGCCGATATTTCCCAGCAGCAGCTGGATCATCCCCGCCGCGCGGATCATCTGCGAACCGGTGGTGTGCTGCGTCCAGCCCAGCGCATACAGAATGGTCGCCGTTCGGTCCGGCACGCAGGTGGAGGCCAGAATGTCGCAGATGGTGAGAAACTCGTCCTGCGGGGTGCCGCAGATGCTGGACACCACTTCCGGCGTGTAGCGCTCCACGTGCTGCTTCATCAGGTTCCAGACGCAGCGCGGGTGGCTGAGGGTGGTATCGCGTTTGGCGAAGCCGTTTTCATCCAGTTCGTAGTGCCAGGAGGCGCGGTCGTATTTGCGCGCTTCTGGGTCGTAGCCGCTGAAAATACCGTCATCGAAACGGTAGTCCTCGCGCACCAGCAGGCTGGCGTTGGTGTAGGACTTCACATACTCCATCTGCACCTTATTGTTGCCAAGCAGATAGCGAATCACCCCCAGCAGGAAAGTAATGTCTGAACCGGCGCGGATCGGGGCGTAAAGATCGGCGACCGATGCGGTGCGGTTAAAGCGCGGGTCGACCACTATCAGCTTGGCGCCGTTTTTGATTTTGGCTTCCACCGCCCAGCGGAAGCCCACCGGATGCGCCTCCGCCGGGTTGCCGCCCATCACCAGCACCACGTTGGCGTTTCTGATATCGACCCAGTTGTTGGTCATGGCGCCGCGGCCGAAGGTCGGCGCCAGCGCCGATACGCTGGGGGCATGACAGAGGCGCGCCTGCGTATCAATGCCCAGCATCCCCAGCGCGCGGGTAAAGCGGAAGTCCAGCATCCCGGTTTCATTACTCGCCGCCGACGAGCACAGCATGCCGGTGGTCAGCCAGCGGTTAACGGTCACCCCGGCGTCGTTTTTCTCGATAAAGTTGGCGTCCCGGTCGGCCTTCATCAGTTTGGCGATGCGCTCATAGGCGTCCCCCCAGCTGATGCGCTGCCATTTATCCGAGCCCGGCGCGCGGTATTCGGGATATTTCAGCCGCTGGTCGCTATGAATATAGTCAATCAGCCCCGCCCCTTTCGGACACAGTGCGCCGCGGCTCACCGGATGGTCCGGGTCCCCTTCGATATGAAAAATGGAGGGTTTGGCGTTTTTGGCGCCATCGCCCAGGCTATACATCAAAATGCCGCACCCGACCGAACAATAGGTGCAGTTATTGCGCGTCTCCTTCGCGCGCAACAGCTTATATTGCCGGGTTTCCGCCAGTGCGGCGGCGGGCGAAAAACCCAGCGCCGCGACCGTGGTTCCGGCCATGCCGCCCGCGCATATTCTAAAAAATTGTCGTCTGCTGACCTGCATGGAAAGTTCCTCGCACTACATGGCTCACAAGTAAATGAAACTCTTCTTTTTATAAGATGGAATAAAGCGATGGTTAGACCAGCCCAAAACCCCATTAACTATAGGTATTATGATGTGGATTAATAAAAGCTCAAATTTTTATCTAAATAATAACAATTTCATCACAAAATCGACGTTATTTGCGTAGCTCGTCACAAACTTATTGATTGATAATACAGGTGATAATCATTTGAATTATTTCGGGAATGGGAGAGGGATTGGTTTATATAAAAATTGAATGCGTGATGTTATTTGGGCGCGCACATAAAGTAACAGGCGACTCGGAGAACAACCGCTTCTCATCTGCGTGATGAAGCGTCTTTACTTGAGATAATGCGGAGAGAAAGAAGATTCCCGCCTGCGCGGGAACGACGATGGAGGCTCAACATCTCGTCCCAAATACAACAACCGTCGTCCCCGCGGTAGTAGGCGGGGACCTGCGGCTAGCGGGCGGCATACCGCTGAACGAAATCCAGCAGGATTTTACGCGCCCATACCGGTTCGTCGGTCAGTTGCATCATGCGCTCAACGTCAAAGCCCAGCTCACGCAGCCGGGCCTCATTGCGCCGCAAGCAGGCCAGCATGATCTGCGCATTGAATTCCGGGTGGAACTGTACGCTCAGCACCTTATCGCTGTAGCGAATGATCTGGCAGCGGTCGATCTGCGACGCGGCCAGAATCTCCGCCCCCGGCGGCGCGGCCAGCACCGACTGACGGTGGGTAAGATAGGCGGCGAACCGTGAAGGATGATGTCGCAGGCAAAGCGATTTTTCCGCCGCCGGGTGCAGCGTTACCGTCTGAATGCCCAACTCCGGGCCGTTGGGGTTGTCGCCCACCGTGCCGCCCAGCGCATGCGCCAGCAGCTGATGCCCGTAGCAGACGCCCAGCATCGGCACATCGGCGTGAAAGGCTTCGCGCATCCAGCCGGCGGTATATTCGCTCCACTCCAGCCGATCGGTGACCATCGCCCAGGAGCCGGAAATAATCGCCGCCGACACCTGCTCAAACGGCGGCAGCGCCTCGCCGCGATCCGGGCGGATCACCCGCAGCGCATCATGCCGCTCCGATAGCGCATCGGCGAACCATTTCCCCTGCTGCCCGACCTGAGCCGCAATATCTTCCGGCGGCTCGCCCATCTGAATAATCAACAACGCCTTCTCGCTCATCTTCCTTTTCTGCCTGTGGTAGCTGAAATTAACGGGATATCCCGCCGCTCGTAGCGCTAAGCGGGCGATATCATCGTAGCATTGAGCCGTTACGGCAGTACAGAACTCACGCCGCCGGCGGCGGCTGGCGATAGGCCAGCGAGAAGACGTCGTTAAAAACCACCCTGCCTTTGTGGTGCAGGATTTTGTCTATCCCCGTTTTCACGTCGGGCGGAATATGCTCATTGTTAAGCAGCTTATCCACCGCCGCCGCCGACAAGCGACGGGTGGTGAACCAGCCGCCGTTATAGCAGATACGCAGATCGCGCACGTCGATATCTTCAAAGCGATATTTGGGGCGAATGTCCAGCGACAACGCCAGTACCATCACCAGCACAAAGACGGTAAAGCCGACGGCGTAGTGCCAGCCGAAATAAGGGGCATAAAGCAGGATGGCCGCAACCGGAATGTAGCTAATCAACATCGTGGAAAAAAGATAGGGATGTGACTGCATAAATTTCCGGCTGAATCTGATCTTATTATCGTCGCGTTTTTCTTCCCGGTTAATTCTATCGATTTCTTCGCTCAGAATGCGTTTCACTTCATCCATTACCGCCACCGTTACGCTTACCAATATTGATTTCAGGGCAAAAATTGCGCCGACGCGCAATTAACAAAAATACAACATTACGTCCTGACTAAAGCATAGACCGAAAAAAGATAACAGGGGCAATTTACCCGGCGGCGGCGCAATGGGTTATGGCATCAAAGGCAGTTCAAGCTCCGGATCGATAAGGCTGTAAATCTGATTACCAAATACCGGCTGCTGTAAGAGCCGATCGACGCTTAGCGCCACATCCTGACGGGAGACCAGGCCCAGCGCCGCGTTGCCCTGCGTCAGCTGCGCATTGTGCGTGGCGACCACATCCAGCAATCCCCCCGGGCGGACGATGCAATAATCCAGCGAACTGGTCTGCAGCCAGCTTTCCGCCAGCGACTTCTCCCGCACCGCCAGGCCGAAAGCGGCTTTGGCGCGCGGCGACAGCAACGGCCATTGCTCGCCGCAGCCCATGGAGGTCACCAGCAGCATACGTTTTATCCCGGCCTGCTCGGCGCCGTCAATCACCACCCGGTGGCCCTGATAGTTCACCTCGCCGCCGCCCATGGTCGAGACGACGATAGCCGCTCGCCCCGCCAGGCGGCAGGCCTGCGCCACGGCGTCGGCGTCGAGGGCGTCGCCCTGCACCACGGTGACGCCCTGCCCGCGCCAGTGCGCGACCTGTTCGGCGTTACGCAGCACCGCCACCACCGGCTGCTCGCATTCAATGGCGCGCTGCAACAAACAGCGCCCCACTCCCTGACCCGCTCCAAAGAGTAACCACGTCATACCTGCTCCGGCTGTAGCTCAAGCGCCAAGGTACGGAACGCCTCAACCTGATTGGTTAACAGCTGGCGATGGCTATCCCGTCCGACAAAGATTTTAAACATAGCAGCTCCGGCGGCATTAAAAAACACCACAGACGCTGTGTCCATTGCCATAAACTTGCGCTCGATAAAAGCGATATGCCGGCAGTTTACCGCCCGAATATGCCCGCTCAGCCCATTCCTGCCGCGCAGGTTAAAGTAACCGTGGCGGTGCGTGCCGCTCGGCAATTCGCCTTTAAATTCCAGAATGGCGTCCGCCGTATGGCTGATTAACGTCACTTCCCCCCAACCGGCAATCGCCTCCCAGACCTGGTCGAACCGCTCGCCGGCGACCAGGATACGCTGCGCCGCGGGCAGCGCCTTAACCACGTTGAACAGCGAGGCGTCATACTGAGCGGCGATATCTTCCAGCGCGCCATCCGGCTCGGTCGCCAATAATTCATGCAATGTCATGGTTCGTCTCCTGTTAGTGGGCGTGTTCTTCGGCATCAAGCTGCGGAATAATCTGTTGTAGCGCCTGCATCAGGTTGTTCGCCCAGAAACGGCCGTCGTCGGTCAAACGCAGACAGGTGGAGTCATCGCGGGTCAGCCCCGCCTGGTGCCACTGGGTCAGCAACGGCTGCAGCTCGCCGGCGCGCCGGGTCAGTTGCGGCAAGCTCACCCGGCCGACCTCGATGCCGGCCTGCAGCTGATGCTGCCAGGGACCGGCCGGACTGGCGGGCGTCATCATCATGATCGGCTTGCGCCCGCCATCCAGCGTCTGATAATAGCGTTCCAGACTGCGCTCCATCATATACGACTGGCCGTTCAGGTTACCGCCGGCGCCGCTGCCCAGCGCCAGACAGTCCGCGCCCTGCTTTATCAGCAGGTTGTACAGATTGCGCTCGCGGGTGGTTCTGGCCCAATGGCTGTTGCTTAACTGATGCCAGCCGGCGTCCGCCAGAAAGGAGGCGCCGGTACGGTAAAAATCACGCCGGGCGGCGACATCCGGCAGTTCCACCCGCTTATTTTCCGCCGCTTTCGCCAACGGCGTGGTGGGCAACAGATTCAGGGCGTAGAGATCGACGCCGTCCAGCGGAAGATCGCTGACAATCGCCAGATCTTCCCGCCAGATCGCCGGCGTCTGCCCCGGCAGACCGAACATCAGGTCGCACACCACCGCGGCGCGATCGCGCTGGCACAGCCGCTGCAGAAAGCGGATGGACTGCCGTTTATCCGAGGTGCGCGCCATGCGCTGGCGAATACGGCTGTCAAACGTCTGAATGCCGATGGAAAAACGGTTGGCTCCCGCGTCCAGGCAGGCGTCGATGCGCGCATCGTCAAAATCCATCGCCCGGCCTTCGACCGTAATTTCGCAGTCGGGGGCGAGAGGCAATGAGGTGCGGATGGCGGTGATTATCCGCGCCAGTTCGCTCGCCGCCAGCGCCGTCGGCGTACCGCCGCCGAAATAGACCGCATGGATCGGCGCCGCCTGATGCAGCGGGCTGTCCGCCTCCATCGCCAGTTCCTGCAGCAGGTAGCGGGTGTAGGTTTCGGTACTGTCGTCACGCAGTTTATTCTGATAGAAACCGCAGAAGGTGCAGTGGGTGGCGCAGAAAGGAATATGCAAATACAGCAGACGCTTGCGGGCGGGTAAAACCTGCTGTTTCAAGGCGTGCCAGCCGGCGGGGATCTGTTCGGCCGACAGCGGCACATGGTTGCGCCAGGGCATGGCCATGCGCCGCGCGCCAAACGGTTGGGCGCCGGGCTGGGCATAATAGGGCGTCAAATCGATGTTCATTTATATCCATCCCTTCAAAGGCAATAGAATAATTAGATGATAATTATTTTTATTTATCAACGCGCCCGAACTCCCCCTGGCGGGCGATAGTTTATTTTAGCGGCGGATTTGCTTTCAATTAACCTATTTACATATTTTATTTAAAATAAAACCTACAAATTACTTTTTTATTCTTTATCTTTTTCATTATGTTAGACGGATTAACGTTTAATAATGTTATAAAAATGAAAATAAAAACCCCCGTATTAAAATTAATTAACCTGGCAAATCAAAAAATATCGCAAGTGCTTTACCAGATAAAAATGCGATACGAATCACATAATCGAAAACTCTCTGAAGTTTAATTTCCGCCCGCTTCGGGATAAAGAACACTACCCTGTTCGAACGGCTGTCTCTTAGTCACATATACTGTTAACGGTATATGTGAGTTCAGCGCTATTTCGTGCGCTAGAAGGCCGTCATTTCTATGCTATGTCGCAGCACGCGCCCGACGCAGGGTGGTTCAAGCGCCACCACCCTCCGGACCCGGGCTGTGGCTGAAATCACGTCGCTGACGCGATGCCTTCGGCGGTCGCCCCCTTTCCCGAACCGCCAGTGACGCGTTCCCGACGCGACACTGGCTTGCGCCGCTTCCCTGCGGCGCATTCGCGGGGTCGTCCACCTCAGCGTGATTTCTTACGCCGACGAAAAGCAAAAAACAAAGAACCAAGAATGAACCCAAGACCAGAATACACATGGCCTCTAGAGGTTCCTTGAATTTGTGTATAAGAGACAGGTTCTAACGGGGGGGGAGCTGGAGTCCGACTTCTATCTGCGCGCCGCCTCGCGCGCCAAAGATCACACCGTGGATAGCGAAACCCGCCACAGCGGCTGGGCCACCGCCAATCTGGAATTGACCGGCACCTTCGGTGACGAAAGCCAGTATCAGGTCACGCTGGCACTGAATAATCTGCTGGATAAACGCGACACCACGGCGCATGAAAGCATTCCGGCATCCGGTTTCAGCACCGCCATCGGCGCCTCTTTCTCTTTCTGACGGAGCAGAGTATGAAAAGGGCCGTGTCGGGGATCGTGCAAACCCAGGCCTGGAAGACTCAGCGCATTATCGCGCTCGAACAGGCCATTTTACTGGGAATGGGGCCGCGCGTGGCCGAAGCGGTGCAGGCGCTTAATCGGGGATTTTACCCCTGAGCGCCCGCAGGCGCTAATTGCGCCGCCGCGATCAGCGCCTGTCCCAGCGACAGCCCGCCGTCGCCGGCGGGTAGCCGCTGCGGTTGCAGCACCGTCAGCCCCGACAGCTGCTGATGCAACAGCACGGAGAGCAGGCGGTTATGCATCACCCCGCCGGACAGCGCCACCGTATGGATGCCGTGCCGCCGGGCGGTACGCCGGGCCAGGGCGGCAAATCCCTGCGCCAGCGCGTAATGGAACGCATAGGCCCTGTCGGCGGGCGCGGCGCGGTAATCCAGCCACTGTCGCCAGAAGGTCGCCAGATCCAGCCTGCCGTCCGCCAGCACCGGCAGCGCGACCGGCGGCCGCCACTGCGCCCGCTGACGCTGAAATCGCTCGCTGCGCCACGCCAGCGACTCCAGCCAGCAGGCCGCCTCCCCTTCCCAGCTTTGCGCCTCGTGCGGAAATCCCGTTGCCGCCGCGACGGCGTCAAATAACCGTCCGGCGGATGAGGCCGGCGGCGCGTTGATGCCGCGCGCAATCGCCCTGCTCAGCAAAGCGGCTGAGGACGCAGGGATCGCCGCGGCTTGCGGTAGCGATTGCCAGTCAGGAACAAAACGCAGCCACTGCGCCAGCAGGTTGCGCCACGGCTGGCGGGCGGCCAGATCGCCGCCGGGCAGCGCCACGGTGGGCAAGCCGCCGAGATGACGGCACTGGGCATAGTCCGCCAGCAAACACTCCCCGCCCCACCACTGGCCGTCGGCGCCATAGCCGATGCCGTCCAGCGCCAGACCGATAACCGGTCCGGCGTCGCGCGGCCATTGATGTTCCGCCAGACAGGAGACGATATGGGCGTGATGATGCAGCACCTCAATACAGGGAATCTGCCGCTGTTCGGCCAGCCGTTTGCCCAGGCGATGGCTGATATAGCCGGGATGCGCATCAACCGTCAGCGCGCCGGGGGTAAAACGGTAAATATCCTCAAACAGGTCGATTGACTGCTGGTACTGCCGCTCGACATCGCTGTCTTCCAGATCGCCAAGATGCTGGCTGACCACCGCGTTTTCATCACGCAGCAGGCAAAAGGTGTTTTTTAAATCCGCCCCCAGCGCCAGCAGCGCAGGCTGGCCGGCAAACCCCGGCGGCAGCGGCAGGGCGTCCGGCACGTAGCCGCGCGCCCGGCGCAGCATTTCCGCCCCGCTCTTGAATAACCCCTGGTGGCGCAGCCTGACCAGCGAGTCATCGGCCCGCTGCACAATATCCCGGTTATGCATTAACCAGCGATCGGCGATGGCGCCGAGCTGCTCCGTCGCCTGCGCATTGCTCAAGGCGGGAGGCTTGCCGCTGGCGTTGCCGGAGGTCATCACCAGCGGCAGATTAACCTGCGCCAGCAGCAGATGCTGCAACGGGTTGGCGGGCAGCATCAGCCCGACCTCGGACAGGCCGGGGACGACCGACGCCGACAGCGGGCCGTCCTCACGCCAGGGCAGCAGCACAATCGGCGCGGCGGCGCTTTGCAGCAACCGCAGCGCCGCGGGCATATCGTCGACGGCGGCGCATCTCTCAAGCCACGCGGCGTCCGGCGCCATCACGGCCAACGGCTTGCCGGGACGATGCTTGCGTTGGCGCAGGCGCTGCACCGCCTGGGTATTGGTGGCGTCGCAGGCCAGATGAAAGCCGCCAATCCCTTTAATCGCCACGATTTTCCCCGCCCGCAGGGCGCCGGCGGCCTGGCGGATGGCGTCTTCCCCCGCGGCCAGTCGCTGCGATGCGGCATTCTCCAGCCAGACCTGCGGACCGCACTGCGGGCAGGCGTTGGGCTGGGCGTGAAAACGCCGATCCGCCGGCTGCCGGTACTCGTCCAGGCATTGCGGACACAGCGGAAAATCCGCCATGGAGGTAAACGGGCGGTCATAGGGCATCCGGCGGATAATGGTAAAGCGGGGACCGCAGTGGGTGCAGTTGATAAACGGATAGCGATAGCGGCGATTGGCCGGGTCGTTGAGTTCGCGCCGGCACGCCTCGCAGGTGGCGGCGTCCGGCACCACCTGGGTATCCATCCGCCCGGCGCCGCTGTGTTCGATGACGAACGCCGTAGGTATGGCCGTCCACCGCCACGGCTGGCGGGTAATGCTGTCGATATGCGCCAGCGGCGGGCACCCGGCCGACAGCGCCTCGATAAAGCCTTCAATATTTTCCGACTGGTAAAGATAAATCAGCACCCCGGCGCCGTCGTTGCTGACGCTGCCGCACAGCTTCAGTTGCTGCGCCAACTGCCAGACATAAGGGCGAAACCCCACCCCCTGCACTTTGCCTTTTACGCGGATCTGAATGCCGTTCTTACCCAAAATATCTCCACGAATGTATCAAAACGGAATCTTCTTTTGTGTTTGTGGCGTAAGAAATTGTGCTGAGGTGGCAGTGAATGCCGAGTGAGCGACAGGACGTCGCGAAAGCCAGTGCCGCGCCGGGAGCGCGTCACTGGCGGCTCGATAAGCATTCACTGGCGCCGAAGGTATCGCGCCAGCGACACAATTTCAACCACCAGCCTGGGTTCATAGGGCAAGCGGCGTTTGAGCTGCCCTATGTCGGGCGTGGCGCGATATTCACAGAGAAATACCGCTACTTACCACGCACGAAATGATCACCTATGCTTGCATATAGCTGAAAAATGGCACCTAGCAAATCCTCGGCATCGGCTCGTTATGCGGCAGATCCAGCAGCCGCGAGGCGCCGAACACCCCGCACAGGCGAACCTGCGGTTTCTCCGTCACCGAACCGATGGTCGCCGCGTCACGGCCCAGCGGATGCGCGCGCAGCGCGGCCAATACGGCGTTTTCAGCCTCGGTTGACACCACCAGCACCAGCTTGCCCTCATTGGCGAAATTCAGCGCCTCCAGCCCCAGTATTTCACAAATGCCGCGTACCGCCTGCTTCAGCGGCAACGCGCTTTCGTTGATTTCCATGCCGTAGCCGCTGGCCTGGGCGTACTCATGCAGTATGGCGGTCACCCCGCCGCGGGTGGCGTCGCGCAGGGCGCGCACCCCGGCGATTTCGCGCAGGGGCGCGATCAACGGCGCCAGCACCGCGCAGTCGCTGGCGAGCTCCGCCTCCAGCCCCAGCTGTTCGCGCAGGTTAAGAATGGCGGCGCCGTGATCGCCCAGCGTACCGCTGACGATAATCTTATCCCCCGGACGAATCTCCCCGGTGCCCCAGCGAATATCCGTCGGAATCACGCCGATCCCGGCGGTATTGATAAAGATTTTGTCGGCGGCGCCGCGCGGCACCACTTTGGTGTCGCCGGTGACGATCTGTATCCCGGCGTCGCGGGCGGTTTGCGCCATGGATTCCACGATCCTGCGCAGGTCGGCGCCGGAAAATCCCTCTTCGATAATAAAACCGCAGGAGAGATACTGCGGCGTCGCCCCGCTGACCGCGATATCATTCGCCGTGCCGCACACCGCCAGTTTGCCGATATCCCCGCCGGGGAAAAAAATCGGATCGATAACGTAGCTGTCGGTGGTGAACGCCAGCCGATCGCCCTGCTGCGTCAACGGCGCCAGCGGCAGTCTGGCCTGATCTTCCCGCTGCCCCAGCAGCGGATTGTCGAACGCCTGCAAAAACAGCTGTTCAATCAACTGCTGCATCGCCCGGCCGCCGCTGCCGTGCGCCAGGGTAATTTCTTTTGGCTGCATCTCTTTTAGACTACTCATTCAGGCGCACTCCCGCCGATACTGATAATAAGCCGCACAGGCTCCCTCGGAGGAGACCATCAGCGCCCCTATCGCATTTTGCGGGGTACAGCTGCGGGCGAAAAGCGGACAATCCGCCGGCTTGCAGCGCCCGGTCAATACGTCGCCGCAGCGCGAACCCGGCTCGTCGGCCACGCGCTGCTGCCGCGGATGAAAACGGCGCTCGGCGTCAAAGTCGGCATAGGCGGGCCGCAGCTGCATACCGGATTGAGCTATTTCGCCCAACCCGCGCCATTCGCTGCTGGCCTTGATTTCAAATACCTCCCCCATCGCCTGCTGCGCCAGCAGATTACCGCTGTCCGGCACGATGCGACGGTACTGGTTTTCCACCTCGCAGCGCGCGTCGTGCAGTTGGCTCACCAGCATCAGCAATGCCTGTAAAATATCCAGCGGTTCGAAGCCGGTGACCACAAAGGGTTTATGAAAGCGATCGCACAGCGGCTGATAGGGATAAGCGCCGATCACCATGCTGACGTGCCCCGGCGCCAGAAAACCGTCGATGCGCAAATCGGGCTGTTGCAGCAGGCTCTTCAGCGTCGGAATAATGGTGATGTGCTGGCAAAACAGGGTGAAATTGCTGATGTTGCGGCGTTTGGCCTGTTGCAGCGTCAGCGCCGTGCTCGGCATGGTGGTTTCAAAGCCCAGCCCGAAAAACACCACCTGCCGCTGCGGATTTTTTTCCGCCAGCGCCAGCGCATCCAGCGGCGAATAGACGATGCGCACGTCGGCGCCATGACGGCGCGCATCCTGCAAAGAGCCATTGCGCCCCGGCACGCGCATGGCGTCGCCAAAGGTGCAGAAAATCACCTCGGGATGCGCCGCGATTTCCAGACAGGCGTCGATACGCCCCATCGGCAGTACGCAAACCGGGCAGCCCGGACCGTGAACGAACTCGATTTCCGGCGGCAGCAGCCGGTCCAGCCCGAATTTGAAAATGGCGTGGGTATGGCCGCCGCAGACCTCCATCAGCTGCAGCGGGCGTTCACGCAGTTGCGGCATATCGGCCACCAGCGCCTGAATACGCTGCAGCAGCGCTTTCGCCAGCTCGGGATCGCGGAATTCATCAACGTACTGCATAATCGGCTCCGCTCTGACGCATTTCATCCAGTTCCAGCCCCACGGCGCGCATCGACTGCAAGGCCGCCAGCGTATCCTGCGCTTCCTGTTCGTCCAGCAGGCTCATGGCGAAACCGACGTGCACCAGCACCCACTGTCCGATCAGCTCGGCAGGCGAACCTTCGCATACCAGCGCAATATTCACCGCGCGCTGCACGCCGCAAACGTCAACGTAAGCGGGCTGGTGGATATCCTCGCCCACTGAAATCACCCTGCCCGGAATGCCTAGGCACATAGCTGCGCCTCCAGCCAGCCCAGCCATTCGTCCATCCCTTCTCCGCTGCTGGCGGACAGGGCGATAACCTGAATCTCGGGGTTAACGCGGCGGGCATTGGTCACGCAGGCTTCCAGACTGAAATCCACATACGGCAACAGATCGATTTTATTGATGATCATCAATGAGGCCGCGGCGAACATATGGGGATATTTTAACGGTTTGTCTTCGCCTTCCGTCACCGATAGCACCGCGACCTTGGCCTGTTCGCCCAGATCGAACCCCGCCGGGCACACCAGATTGCCGACATTCTCGATAAACAGCAGGCTGTTGTCCGCCAGCTGCAGATGGTGCGCGGCGTCGTGCACCATCTGCGCATCCAGATGGCACCCTTTGCCGGTGTTCACCTGAATCGCGCTAACGCCGGTGGCGCGGATACGTTCGGCGTCGTTGGTGGTTTGCTGATCGCCCTCGATCACCGCACAGGAAAAGCGCTGGCCGATCTGGTTCAGCGTGGAGGTCAACAGCGTGGTTTTACCGGAGCCGGGGCTGGAAACCAGATTCAGCGCCAGGATGTTCCGCGCCTGAAAATGCTCGCGGTTATGCTGCGCCAGATGGTTATTCTTGCTCAGCACGTCCATTTCAATCTGCAGCAGACGCTGCTGCCCTACGCCCGGCGCGTGCGTTCCGGCCGCGCCCTGGCCGTAATGCAGATCCTGCTCCCTGACCTCGGGCTGAAAGGCGGCCTCGCCCTCGGCGGCGGCGCCTTTGGCCGACGGCTTCGCGCCCTTGGGCGGCAGCGCGTAATAGTGGTTATGGACATCGCCGTGATAATGGTGGTGATGGATAATCACGCAGCGGCTCTTTATTTTAGCGCCCTGATGATGGCCGTGGTGATGATCGTGTTTATGACCGTGATGGTGGTCGTGATGATGACCGTGGTCGTGGTCGTGGCCGTGATGATGGTCATGCTGATGAGAATGTTCTTCACCCTCGATTCTGCTTTCCCCTTCACCGCAACCGCATGTGGTACACATAGGGATCTCCTCCCGCTATCTCTTTTAGCGTCGTCATCCCCGCGCAGGCGGGGATCTGCTTTATTCAGCCACTCGGTGATTGAGATTCCCGCCTACGCGGGAATGACACCAAGAGGGCTTAACTATCGGTTACTCCACCGCTAACTGCTTTAGTTGCATACTGTCGCCGTCATCAACCCGCAGATTGTGGCTGCCGCACTGCGGACACCCGGCGTCATGGTTGACGATTTCCACCACGGCGCTGCACTCCCAGCACCAGGCTTTGGCCGGCCGAACCGCAACGTGCAGTTCACATCCTTCCGCCAGCGTTTGACGGCAGGCTGACTCAAAACAAAAACGCAGGGCGCTCTCCTCAATACAGGAAAGCGCGCCTATTTCCAGCCACACGGCGGTCACCCGCCGGGCATGGTGCTGACGGGCCTGCTGTTCAATCAGTTCCAGTGCGCTATAGCACATGGAAATTTCATGCATGGTGTTCACTCCGGTTTCGACTGAAGAGCGCCCGGCGGCTGATATTCTGCGGCGCATCGCCATCCCTGACGGGGAACGACAGCGCCATTTTCGCGCTCTGCTCCGCCAGGAGAACCGCCTGCTCTCCGCTCATGCCGCTGTCGATCGGCGACATCAGCGAACAGGAGAGATACTGCTTCCCGGACATCTCGCCGACGATAAACGTCACGTTGCCGCAGGGCAGCGCCAGCGCCAGACGATCGGCCAACTTTCTGACCGGCCAGACCTGTCCTGGTCCCGGCAGCACCAGCAGGGTTATCATCCACGGCGTCAGCAGACAGCCGACCCACTGCTGTTCAAACAGGGTGAAACCGCAGGCCCTGACCGGGATGCCTTGACGATAAAAAGGCAGCATCCGCATTTTTTCCCGCGCGACCTGTTCGAACATCGGCTCCAGCCAGGCCGCCGGATGTTCATCATGACGGATAGCAAGCGCGGATTCTTTGCGCTCGCCCGGCATCTGGTCCAAATCGCTTGCTTCAACTGGGTTATTCACTACATACCTCGTCATGCTCACGTTCG
This sequence comes from Brenneria tiliae, assembly GCF_023347575.1. Lineage (NCBI taxonomy): Bacteria > Pseudomonadati > Pseudomonadota > Gammaproteobacteria > Enterobacterales > Pectobacteriaceae > Brenneria > Brenneria tiliae. The sequence continues at coordinate 96,575 of NZ_JAKPCB010000102.1, forward strand.
CTGACGGTGACGCCGCTTTGCCGCAGCGCCGCGATAATCTGCTGTAAGGCCGGCTCCAGCGCCCGCGTAACGGATGCCGTCAGGCCGATATGCACCTCCAGCGACTCCGGCTCCACCCCCACCAGCGTCAGCTTTTGCGGGAATTCTCCCGTCAGCCGCAACGCCATCAGCACATCGGATAAGCCCAACTGGTGCGGGGAAATCTTGCGGGTGAATAGCGCCGGCACTTCGTCGTCGCGCAGTACCACCAACTCCCCCGGCGCCTGCCCGGTCAGCACCGCATCCGCCACGATCAGGTGATCGCGCCCGGCCATCGCTTCCATCAGCTCCATGCCCGACGTACCGCCGTCAAGGATGTCGATTTGCGGCGCAAAGCTATAGCGCCGCTCCAGCGCCTCGATAATGCGCACGCCCACGGCTTCATCGCTCAGCAGCAGGTTGCCGATCCCCAGCACCAGTATGTTCATCACAGCACCTTGACCCTGGTCACTTCATTGCCGTTTACCGTATCCACAATATGCACCGCACAGGACATGCACGGGTCAAAGGAGTGGATGGTGCGCACCACTTCCAGCGGCTTATGGGGATCGGCAATCGGCGTTCCCACCAGCGATTGCTCATAAGGCCCGGCGACGCCCTCGAAGTTGCGCGGCCCGGAGTTCCAGGTGGAGGGAACCACCGCCTGATAGTTGGTGATTTTGCCGTTTTTAAACACGATCCAGTGCGCCAGCATGCCGCGTGGCATTTCGCCGAATCCCACGCCTCGGAACTCGGCGTCCGGCGACAGATCGGGTTTGATAAAGGTCTGGTGATCCCCGTTGCCGATATTGGTCACCAACGCCTGCCACTGCTGCGCCAGCGTATCCTTCAGCACGCCGCAGTGCACCGTACGGCCGATCACCCGGCCCAGCGTGGAGTGCAGATGTGCTATCTGCAACTGCTGGCCGGTCAGTTTGCGGTATGCCGCGCCGACCTGGGCGAAATGCGCTTCGGTCTCTTTATGTTTGGCCGCCAGACCGCACAGCAGCCAGGCCAGCGGCCCCACCTCCACGGTCTTGCCGTAGAAGGTCGGCGCCTTGACCCAGGAGTATTTGCCGTCATCCTGCCAGCCGGTATAGTTCGGGCGCGTAAGCCCTTCCCACGGCGCCAGCGGTTCGTCATCCTGATACCAGGCGTGCTTGCCGCTCTCCTTGATGCCGTCAATCAGGAAGGGATCGCTATGGCTGGTAATCGGGCGATATTTGGTAAAGTCGCCGTTTTCCAGGTAGCCCCCGGCCAGCAGGAAACCGCCGCTTTTATTATCCGTCGGCAGTTCAGGCACGCTGAGGTAGTGATCGGCGGCTTTCCCCAGACTCAGCCATTCGGGATAGTGGGCGGCAATCACCACACAGTCCACCTTATAGACCTGCTCGATAAAATCGCCCAGACGATCGATAAACGACTTCACGTACATCAGGCGTTCCAGGTTCAGTACGCTGGGCGCATCCAGATTGATCGGGTTGGCGACGCCGCCCACCGCCAGATTCTGGATATGCGGCGTTTTACCGCCGAGGATCGCCACGATACGGTTGGCGTCGCGCTGACACTCCAGCGCCTGGAGATAGTGGGCGACCGCGATCAGGTTAACCTCCGGCGGCAGCGCCATGGCCGGGTGTCCCCAATAGCCGTTGGCGAAAATGCCCAACTGGCCGCTGGCCACCAGGTCTTTCAGCTTCTGCTGCACTTTGGTGAATTCCGCCGCGTTGTTCAGCGGCCAGTCGGACAGCCCCTTCAGCAAGGCTTCGGCCTTTTGCGGATCCGCCTCCAGGGCGGAGGTGACGTCAACCCAGTCCAGCGCGGAGAGCTGATAAAAGTGCACGATATGGTCATGGATGCTGTGCGCCGCCAGGATCAGGTTACGGATATACTGGGCGTTAACCGGAACGTTCAGCTGCAGGGCATTCTCCACCGCCCGCACGGACGCGATGGCGTGCACCGTGGTGCAAACGCCGCAGATACGCTGCACTATCATCCAGGCATCGCGCGGATCCTGACCTTTTACAATCTCTTCCATCCCACGCCACATGGTGCCGGACGACCAGGCCTTAGTGACTTTCCCCTGTTCAATTTCGCAATCAATGCGCAGGTGTCCCTCAATACGGGTAATGGGATCAATGGTGATGCGTTGGCTCATGCTTTACCTCGGCCTGATAATTCTTATGAACGCCTTCCAGCGCGGGAAGTACCGGCAGCAGCCGGATTAACAAGATGTATGCACAGACTTCAATCGCCACAAAACCGATGGAGATCAGCACTTCCGACGTAGCCGGGAAGTAGTGATAACCGCCGCCGGGATTGAACGCCAGCAGGGAGTAGCTCAACCGCCACAGCGCGGCCCCGAACAGCATGCTCAGCGCCCCGATAAACAGCAGACGCGAGTCATTGCGGCAGCGTTTGAAGCGGAACAGGATCAGCGGGAAAACCATCAGCGCGATTTCGCACCAGAAGGTGACGGCGAAACGATCGGCGGTAAACAGATACCCGGTTTTGTCACGCCAGATAAGCTCGCCGAAACGCAGCACCACAAACAGCAGCAGCAGTACCTGAATGATTTGCGTCAGCCGGGCGAACAGATGCTTTTCATTCGCGGCGCGGCCTTTCAGCCCGGCCTGCACCAGCGAACCCTCAAACATCACGATGGCAAACCCCATGATGAACGCCGTCAGCAGCGATAGCAGCGGCAATAGCTCATAGCTTTGCCACAGCGGATGGACCTTAAACCCGGCGGAAATCATCAGCGACCCCATTGACGACTGGTGCATGGTGGGCAGCAGCGCGCCGAAGGCGATAATCAGGAACATCACTTTATTTAACCGCTTGAGCGATACCTTCCAGCCCATGCGCTCGCAGATCACCGGCGCGAACTCCAGCGCCATGACGCCGATATAAATCGTCATACAGACCGCGGTTTCAAACAGTACCGATGAGGTATTGAAATAGCCGGGGATAAAGAAGTACGGAATGTTCCAATAACGCCCGACGTCGATGGTGATCGACAGTCCCCCCAGCGAATAGCCGAACAGACTGGCCAACAGCGCCGGACGAACCAGCGGGTGGTATTCGCCGCGGTTAAACACATACACCGCCCAGGCCAGCGCCCAGCCGCCGCAGGCGAAACCGGTGCCCACCAGCAGGTCGAAGGCGATCCAGATGCCCCAAGGATAGCCGCCGTTCAGCGCCGCCACGGAGCCGATGCCGAAAACCAGACGTTTCACTATCAGCAGCGCGCACAGAATGACAAACGGCGCCAGCAACATCACCGGCCAGCTGACCAGACGCCCGCCTAACGGACTCGCTTTATGCGCCGTCATGATCGTTCTCCTGTTTCTTATCGGTGGGTTTGTCGTCCGCCGGATCCTGGTGATCCTGCCGGTCCGCGCGGGTATTGCGATGAACCAGCACCGACAGCCCCGCCAATACCGCCAGCGGCAGCACCATTCCTTTATACAGGGTGTGCTGGATATGCTCGGAGCGCGCGCCGGTGGAAAGCTCCGCCAGCTCAGGCAGATCAAGATTCTGATAAGGTACGCCCGCCAGCACCAGCACCTGAGTGCCGCCCGCCTCTTTTTCGCCATAGACGTGCTGGTCGTATTTCGGCACGGTATGGAGATAGGTATCCTTTTTGCTCAGCGTCTGGCGCGGATAGTGATACTCATCGCCGGCCGACAGCGACAAACGGCGTTTGGCCTCGGCCAACAGCTCTTCACGCGTGCCGAAAATGACCGCGCCGGTAGGACAGACATCCACGCAGCCCGGCAGGCCGCCCTGGTCCAGTCGTTCCAGCCCCGGCTGATTGCACAGCTCGCATTTATGCAGTTTGCCGAACGGGTTTTCGTAATCGTACTTGGGGATATTGAACGGACAGGCCACCATGCAGTAACGGCAGCCGGTGCAGATGCTGGCGTCGTAATGAACCACGCCGGTTTTGGGATCTTTCTTCAGCGCGGAAACCGGGCAAACCGATACGCAGTTGGGATCGACGCAGTGCATGCACTGCTTTTTGATATAGGCGTAGCCGTTCTCAACCTGATCCTTGTTTTTGCCGTCGCCGGAGCTCCACACCTGAATAATGTTATTGGTGTATGGGCTGAGCTTATCGTTGTTCGACCAGATGGCGTCCCCGCCGGCGTAGATTTTGCTGTCCGGATTGTAGGTCAGCTTATTGAGCTGCTGGCATTCGGTCACGCAGGCCTGGCAGCCGACGCACAGCGTGGAGTCGTACAGCATCCCCAGCGCGCCGGGAATGGGTTGTTTATTGGTTGCCGCGGCCTGACCCGCCAGGGGCGTACCGGCCAGCAACGCGCCGGCGGAGGCCAGCTTGAAAAAATTGCGTCTGTTCACGGCCTAACCCTCCCGGGGTGGGTTTCCAGCGTCCTGCTGACTTTGCTTGTGAGCCGCCGCCTGCTTTTGCTGACGCCCCAACTCACGCACGGTCATCAGGCTGACGCCGCCGACCACGCCAAGCACGCCGCCGATCAAACCCGTCGCCGTGGCTGAAATATGCCCGCCTTCAGGACTATGGACGTCGGGTTTTTCCACCCGCGGCGTGGGATTTTCCACGTTGGCTAGCTGGAAAATACCCTTGGTGAAGCCGATGCCCTTCTCGTTACAGCCATAGCAAGGGTGGCCGATGCCTACCGGCCAGATACCGCCGCCCACGTCGCAGAACTCCAGCGTCGGGCAGTTGCCGTAGGTTTCCGGCCCTTTGCAGCCCAGATGGTAGAGACACCACCCCTGACGATGCCCTTCATCGCCGAATTCCTTGGCGAAACGTCCGGCGTCGAAATGCGGGCGGCGCTCGCAGTTTTCGTGGATCAGGCGGCCGTAGGCGAACGTCGGCCGGCCCTCGCCATCCAACGCCGGCGGCCGCTGATAGGTGATGATATGCGCGACGGTGGCCAGGAAGTTGTGCGGATTCGGCGGACAGCCGGGAATATTAATCACCGTTTTCCCCGGCAGGATCTCCTGCAGGCTGACCGCGCCGGTCGGGTTGCTGCCCGCCGCCGGGACGCCGCCCCAGGCGGAACAGGAGCCGATGGCGATGATGGCGGCGGCGTGTTCGGCCGTCTCCTTGATATGATCCACTATCGGTTTGCCGGCCACCATGCAGTAGATGCCGCCGTCTTTGATGGGGATCGAACCGTCGACGACCAGTACGTATTTCCCTTTGTATTGCTCGATGGCGCGATGCTTATTCTCCTCCGCCTGTTCGCCGAACGCGGCGGAGAGCACTTCGTGATATTCCAGCGAGATGGTGTTTAACAACAGATTCTCAATGGTTGGATGCGTCGCCCGCAGCAGGGACTCGGTACAGCCGGTACACTCCTGCGCGCCGATCCAGATAACCGGCGGGCGCTGCGTGGAACCGATTGACCGGGCGATTTCCGCCACGGCGGAATCCGCCAACCCCATCGACGCCGCCAGTGCTGCACATAACTTCATAAAATCACGACGATTAACGCCGTGATGGGAAAGCATTAAATTTTCCCCACTCATTTTTTATTATTCTCCTGTAACCCGAACGGAGGAACACACAATATGTGTGGGGTTATGGTAATGAGTAAGCTAAGTTAACAGACTTGATCTTCATCAATCGGCGGGACAATAGATTTCTTATTTCTGTTATAACTGTGACTTTATACGCATAGCATCTATTTAAAAGGACATGGCAGTCGTTTAAATGAGAAATAATCGCAATAACCCGCGAGGGATTATCATGATATTTATTTTTAATTGGCTAAATCGATTAGTCACCGGACGTAATCTTTTAATTTATTATTTAAAACATGCTGATATAGAAAGATTTTTTAACAATCCCTTATTATCTCTATTTGTTATTCTCTACGGCGTATATGGTTTTTTTTTGCACCCTGAAATTAACAATTAATATTAATTACTTTAGATTTTTTAGTTTAAAAATAAATCCTGACGCCGCAGATTTTCAATCCAGCTAACAGGAAATCCCCTTATAACCTGATAATCCACACAATAAATAGCGCTAATATTGGTTAGTGAATGGCGAATAAAAACGGCACGGCACGGCACGGCACCCATCAATAGCTGAAAGAGTAAACAAAAAGGCAGCGACGGTATCAGCCGTGCTGCCTGGAGCGAAAAAAACAGCGCCGTTTTCAGGCCGGGTTATTGAATGCCCTGACTGCGCAGATAATCTTCGTAGTTGCCGGTGAAGTCGATGACTCTATTCGGCGTCATCTCCAGAATACGGGTCGCCAACGAACTGACGAACTCGCGATCGTGAGAAACGAACAGCAGCGTGCCCTGGTACATTTCCAGCGCCATGTTCAGCGACTCGATGGACTCCATATCCAGGTGGTTGGTCGGTTCATCCATCACCAGAATGTTCGGGCGCTGCATCATCAGTTTGCCAAATAGCATGCGGCCCTTTTCGCCGCCCGACAGCACTTTGACCTTCTTCCTGATATCATCCTGGCTGAACAGCAAACGGCCCAGCACGCTGCGCACCGCCTGTTCATCATCCCTTTCCTGCTTCCACTGGCTCATCCAGTCGAATACCGTCAGCGCGTCATCAAACTCGTATTCATGATCCTGGGCGTAATAGCCGATCTTGACATTTTCCGACCATTTCACGCCGCCGCTATCCGGCGGGAGATCGCCGACCAGCGTTTTCAGCAGCGTCGATTTACCGATGCCGTTGGTCCCTAAAATCGCGACCTTTTCACCCACTTCCACCATCAGATTCAATTTGCTGAACAGCGGTGCGCCATCAAACCCTTTCGCCAGCGCCTCCACTTCCAGCGCGTTACGGAACAGTTTCTTATCCTGGTCGAAGCGAATAAACGGGTTCTGGCGGCTGGAAGCCTTCACCTCTTCCAGCTGGATTTTATCAATCTGCCGGGCGCGGGAGGTCGCCTGTTTGGATTTAGAGGCGTTGGCGCTAAAACGGCTGACGAAAGACTGCAGCTCGGAAATCTGCGCTTTTTTCTTGGCGTTGTCCGCCAGCAGACGTTCACGCGACTGGGTGGCGGCGGTCATGTATTCGTCATAGTTGCCGGGATAAATACGCAGTTCGCCGTAGTCCAGGTCCGCCATATGGGTACACACCATATTCAGAAAGTGACGGTCGTGGGAAATGATGATCATGGTGCTGTTACGATCGTTCAGCACCTGCTCCAGCCAGCGGATGGTGTCGATATCCAGGTTGTTGGTCGGTTCATCCAGCAGCAGAATATCCGGATCGGCGAACAGCGCCTGCGCCAGCAGCACGCGCAGTTTCCAGCCCGGCGCCACTTCGCTCATCGGGCCGTAGTGCTGTTCCACGGGAATGCCGACGCCCAGCAGCAGTTCGCCGGCGCGGGCTTCCGCGCTGTAACCGTCCATCTCGCCGTACTGCACTTCCAGATCGGCCACTTTATAGCCGTCCGCTTCGCTCATTTCGGCCAGCGCATAGATACGATCGCGTTCTTCTTTTACCGTCCACAGCTCGGCATGGCCCATGATCACCGTGTCCAGCACGCTGTATTTTTCAAACGCGAACTGATCCTGGCGCAGTTTCCCCAGGCGTTCATTAGGATCGAGGAAAACGTTGCCGGCGCTCGGCGCCAAATCGCCGCCGAGGATTTTCATAAAGGTGGATTTGCCGCAGCCATTCGCGCCGATCAAACCGTAACGGTTACCGCCGCCAAATTTAACGGAAATGTTCTCAAACAACGGCTTGCTGCCGAACTGCATGGTGATATTGTTGGTACTTAACACAGCACTTACTCAAGTCAAAATGTGATATGGCACGCATTATGCCACAAGATAGCCGCATAATCGCGGTTAGTCCGGCGCGAAAACAGTAAGACATAGTTTATGCCCGGAATAGGCGGCGGTTTTACGGGACGATGTTTCTACCGCATAGCGCTTATTGACGGGGCGCCGCAGGTGTAAGTGCCGTTGCCGCAAGAAATGATCTTTATTTAGGAGCCGGAATGAAAACGCTGTATGAATTACATCATCCCCCGCACCTGCGTTTAAGCATCCAGGATGAGAACGACGCCGCCGCGCTCTTCGCGCTGATTCAGGCGGAAAAGCCCCGCCTGCGCCGTACGTTGCCCTGGCCCGATTCGGTAAAACAGATCAATGACACGCTAAACACCATCAAAACCAATCGGGATGAGTTTTTCGCCGGCGCCGCCGCGGTCTATGTCATTCGCTGGGACGGCATTATCGCCGGCATCGTTTCGTTCAATACCATCCGGGACCAGGAAGGGGTGATTGGTTACTGGATTGGCGAAAAATTTGAAGGCAAAGGCGTGGTTTCACAGGCGGTCGGCACCATGATAAAAGCCTATATCGACGCCGGGATCGTTAAGCGCTGCGTGATAAAAGCCTCGGTGGAAAACGCGCGCAGCAATGCGCTGGCGCGGCGTCTGGGATTTGCTTTTTATCGCATCGAAAAAGGGGGAGAAAAGCTTGGCGATCGGCGCATCGATCAGAATATTTACCGCTATCATCCCTGATATCGCCTGCCGTCGACCTCCCGGTTAAAAGACGAGGCCCTGATCCTGGCCGACCGCCGTGACGGGTTATTACCAAAGGTTGATACGCCGACCGCCCTATCAACCAATAGCCTTATCCACTATCGTTTGGCTAATAACAACCCGAGCACCAGCCCGACCGTCGCGCCGATGCCGATACCATGCCAGGGTTTGTCGTGTACGTAGACATCGGCTTTATCCGCCACCTGTTTGGCGCGGGCGTAGTAACTATCGGTTGCGCCAATGCGCGCTTTGACCTCAAGCAGCGCTTTCTCCGCATTCTTTTTCAGATCAAGATAGGCCTTGTCGGCCTGGTCGCCGGTGTAACGTAGCACTTCGTCCAGCGTTTCAGTCAAGAGTTTTAGATCGTCGTCGATACGAATCTCTTCAGGTTGCTTTTTTTCGGCTGCCATACAGTGCTCCCTTTCCTTATGAAAAATGGTTGTCCAGTTAACTATAGACAATTCTGCGTTTCTGTAGCGCCTTATAGGGGCAGATCATTCCGAAAGTCGGCTATTTTTATAAAAAAACGCCGGGAGCCTGGGGAATCCCCAGAAAATAATGATAAATCATCTTAAATGTTAATCGCTGAGAAAAAGTTTGAATACCTTATCATGTGATTGCATGTCGTCCCTGACGAATGGCGTTCCCTGAAAACGCCACGATAACGCCTGCCGCTCGCGGGTAAAGATAATACGCCCCACCCTGCAAAGCCGCTCGCAAGGGTGACGGGCATGGCATCGATAGCCCTCCATAAAAAACCGCCGCAGATAAAAATCCGCGGCGGTTTTCACGTCAGGCAAGGTTTTATCTTGCGGTTACATCATGGGCTGCGCCAGTTGAACCAGCCCAATCAGCGGCTGCGGGTAAACCCCCAGAAACAGCACCGCGATCGCCGAAATCAGCACCACCACGCCGCCCGCCGTCAGCGCCCAGTTGCTTGGCGTATCGCGATTCAGCATCTCCGGCGCCCGCAGATACAGGCTGACCATCACCCGCAGATAGTAGTAAAGACCGATGGCGCTCCCCAAAACCACCGTACCGGTCAACCACCACAGTTCGGCATTTACGCCAACGGCCAGCACATAGAACTTACCGAAGAAGCCCAGCGTCATAGGGATTCCGGCCAGCGACAGCATCATCACCGTCATCACCGCGGATAAAATCGGCTTATGCCAGAACAGGCCGCGGTAGGAGAACAGCGAATCGGCATCCGGACCGCTGTACGGACTGGACATCAGGCTGACCACGCCGAAGGCGCCGAGACTGGCAAACAGATATCCCACCAGATACACCCCCACGGTTTCCAGCGCCAACTGATGGCTCTGTACCGCAATCAGCGCCACCAGCAGGTATCCCAAATGGGCAATGGAGGAGTACCCCAGCAGGCGTTTGATATTACTCTGCGATACCGCCATCACGTTGCCGAACAGGATGGAGGCAAAGGCGATCACGCCGAGCACCGTTCTGACCGCTTCGCTGTCTACCAGCGGCGCATAGAGGAACAGACGCATCACCGCGCCGAAAATGGCGATTTTGCTGGCGGTGGCCAGAAAGGTCGAGACCGGCGCCGGGGCGCCCTGATACACGTCCGGCGTCCACAGTTGGAAAGGCACCAGCGACAGTTTAAAGCCCAGACCGACCAGCATCATCCCCAGACCTGCCAGCAACAGCGGCTCATGAATACGCAGGTCGCTCAGGCTTTCCCCGAGGCTGGCGAACGTCAGACTGCCCGAATCGGCATACACCAGCGCCATACCAAACAGCAGGAAAGAAGAGGCGGCGGCCGACAGCAACATGTACTTGATAGCGGCTTCCAGCGAACGTTTCTGCCGGAACGCATAGCCGACCAGCCCGAACAGCGGCAGCGAAATCAATTCAATACCGATGAACAACGCCGCAAGGTGGTTGGCGCTGGCCAGCAAAATACCGCCTAACGCGGCGATCAGCACCAGCAGATAGAACTCGTCGCGGTTATCCGGGTAACCTTCCAGCCACGGATAGGCGAAGGTGCTGGTCGCCAGACTGGCCAGCAACACCAGCGCGGTGTAGAACATGGAAAAACCGTCAACCCGCAGCAGCGGCGTAACATCGGTCGGCCCTACCTGGCCTACAAAGTAAAGCGACAGCAGCGCAATATTCAGGCCGATAACCGTGAGGGTTGCGTTGACAAAATGGTTGCGTCGCCACGCAATGCACAGCATCACAACCACTACCGTCAATCCGACGATTAACAGCGGCGATAGCGCAATTAGTTGTTGAATAGTTATTGTCATGGCGAATTACAGCCTTGTTGTTGAAAGTATTGAATCTGGAGCAGACGACATAAACCACTGCTGGATATTTGACATCGCGGCACTGGAGGTATCCAGAATCGGCTGCGGGAAGACCCCTAACGCCACCAGCAGCACCGCCAGCAGCATGACGATAGACAATTCGCGCGGCGTCATATTCTGCAACGGCTGCTCTGACTTGGGCGCGCCGTAGTAGGCGCGCTGCATCATGATCAGCGAATAAACCGACGCAAATACCAGACCGAAGGTGGAAATCACCGTAATCACCGGCACAACCTGATAGCTGCCGAACAGAATCATAAATTCGCCGACGAAGTTCCCGGTGCCCGGCATACCCAATGTCGCAACGGCAAAGAACAGCGACAGCGCCGGTATGTATTTCAGGCGCGCCCACAGCCCCCCCATTTGACGCATATCGCGGGTATGCAGGCGTTCGTACAGCTGGCCGCACAGAATAAACATCCCGGCGGCGGACAGACCGTGAGCGATCATCTGGACCACCGCCCCCTGGTACGCCAACTGGTTGCCGGAGTAAATGGCGATCATCACGAATCCCATATGGGAAACCGAGGTATAAGCGATTAAGCGTTTGATATCGGTTTGATTAAAGGCCATCCAGGCGCCGTAGAAAATACCGATAACCCCCAGCCACATGGCGATAGGCGCAAATTCGTGGGAAGCGTTGGGAAACAGCGGCAGGCTAAAGCGCAGCAGGCCGTAGGCCGCGGTTTTCAGCAGGATACCGGCCAGGTCGACCGACCCCGCCGTCGGCGCCTGACTGTGGGCGTCCGGCAGCCAGCCGTGCAGCGGCACCACCGGCATTTTGACGGCAAAGGCGATGAAGAAGCCAAGCATCAACAGATATTCGACGCCGTGGGACATCGGCGTGTCGAGCAGCTTCTCGTAGTTGAACGTCCACTCGCCGGTGGCCTTATAGTGCACGAACACCAGTCCCAGAATGGCGATCAGCATCACCAGCCCGCTGGCCTGGGTATAGATAAAGAATTTGGTGGCGGCGGTGATACGGGTTTTACCGTCTGAGCCCTTGTGTCCCCACAGCGCGATGAGGAAATACATCGGCACCAGCATCATTTCCCAGAAGAAGAAGAACAGGAACAGGTCGATAGCGATGAAGACCCCGATGACGGCGCCGAGGATCCACAGCAGATTCAGGTGGAAAAAACCCTGATAGCGTTGGATTTCATTCCACGAACAGAGGATCGCCAGCACCCCCAGCAGCCCGGTCAATACCACCATCAGTATCGACAGGCCGTCCAGCGCGAGATGGATATCAATACCAAAGCGCGGGATCCACGGCACGTTGAACTCGGCCTGCCATTGCGGCAATCCGTTGGGTGTCGCCAGAGAATAGCCACCCTGCAACCACAGTTGCAGAGATAGCACCAGAGTCAGCCCCATCGCAATCAGCGCGATCCAACGCGGTACTTTGGTACCGAAACGCTCGAACTGCCAACACAGCAGACCGCCGATAAAGGGGATAAGAATTAGCCAAGGTAGTAGCATGGCGCTTTGTGTCCCTAAATTAAATAAATCTGAAAACTTGCCGTGGCGGGCATTCACATCCGGAATGCCCTACCTTTCTACGTTCCCGGGTACCGACTTAAACCAGCAATAACAACGCCAGTACCGCGACGGCGCCCAACCCCATGGAGGCGGCATACCAGCGTACCTGACCATTTTCGCTTAGCGTCAGCCCGCGATTTCCCCAGCGGGTGATGAACGCCGGAATATTCATCAGCGCGTCCAGCGGATCGCGCTGCAACAGTTTGGCAATGGCCAGATAAGGTCTGACAAAGACTCTGTCGTACAGCCAGTCGAATCCCCAGGCATGGAACCACCAGGTCGAGAAGAAACGTCCGGGCGAGCTTTGCGCAATATCGCTCACCAGCTGACGTTTACCCAGCCACAGCACCGCGGCCAGCACGATTCCCGCGATGGCGACCACGCCGGAAGCAATTTCCAGCGTTATCATCCGGCCGTGCTCCAGTACCGTTGTTTCCGGCAGTACGCCGTGCAACGGCGGCACAATCAGCGCGCCGATAAAGGTGGACAGCACCATTAACACGATCAGCGGCAAATGATGGGAAATCCCTTTGACCGCATGCGCATGGGTTTTTTCCTCGCCGTGGAACACGATAAAGATCATACGGAAAGTGTACAGCGAGGTCATAAAGGCGCCGGCCAGCCCTGCCGCCATCAGATTGATATGCCCGTTGGCCCAGGCGCCCGCCAGAATCTCGTCTTTACTGAAGAAGCCGGCGGTAACCAGCGGCAGCGCCGCCAGCGCCGCGCCGCCCACCAGGAAGCAGGCGTACACCAGCGGGATCTTCTTACGCAGGCCGCCCATTTTGAAGATATTCTGCTCGTGGTGGCAGGCCAGAATCACCGAACCGGAAGAGAGGAACAGCAGCGCTTTGAAAAACGCGTGCGTCATCAGGTGGAAAATCGCCGCATCCCACGCCTGCACGCCAAGGGCCAGAAACATATAGCCGATCTGGCTCATGGTGGAATAGGCGAGCACGCGTTTGATATCCGTCTGCACCAGCGCGGCGAACCCCGCCAATACCAGCGTTACCGCGCCGATAATCCCCACCAGATGTAAAACCTCCGGCGCCATCAGGAACAAACCGTGGGTACGGGCGATCAGATACACCCCGGCGGTAACCATGGTCGCGGCGTGGATCAGCGCGGAGACCGGCGTCGGGCCGGCCATGGCGTCCGCCAGCCAGGTTTGCAGCGGCAGCTGGGCGGATTTACCGACCGCGCCGCCCAGCAGCATCAGGGTCGCCCAGGTAATCGCCGGAGACCCCTCCGCCAGCTGTTGCGGCGCCAGCACCATCAGTTCGCGGAAGTTGAGCGTGCCCAGTTCCCGATAAAGAATGAACAGCGCAAACGCCAGGAACACATCCCCGACGCGCGTCACCACAAAGGCCTTCATGGCCGCCGCGCCGTTTTTCGGATTGGTGTAGTAGAAACCGATCAGCAGATAGCTGCACAGCCCCACCCCTTCCCATCCGAGGTACATCAGCAGCAGGTTATCCGCCAGCACCAGCACCACCATGCTGGCGATAAACAGGTTGGTATAAGCGAAGAAACGCGAATACCCCTCTTCACCGCGCATATACCAGGAAGCGTACAGGTGGATAAAGAAACCCACGCCGGTCACCACGGACAGCATGGTGGCCGACAGGCCGTCAAGCGTCAGCGTCACGCCGATATTAAAGTCGCCCTCCGCCATCCAGGTCCACAGATGCTGGTCAAATACGCCCGCACCGCTATGTTGCCGACCAAGAAAATCAGCCACTACCCAGGCGGCCGTCAGCGCCGCCAGCCCAATGGAGCCCACACCGACCGTCGCAGACGCGTTCTCCGACCAGCGGCCGCGGGAAAACGCCAACAGCAGGAAGCCAAGCAGCGGGAATAGTATTGTTAAATAGAGTAAGTTCATCCGCGCATCTCACTGACTGTATCAATATTCAGGGTCTGGCGACGGCGGTACAGCTGCAGCAGCAGCGCCAAACCGATACTGGCTTCGGCCGCCGCCAGCGTAATCGCCAGAATATACATCACCTGTCCGTCCGCCTGCTGCCAGTAGCTGCCCGCCACCACAAACGCCAGCGCGGCGGCATTGATCATAATTTCGAGACTTATCAACATAAACAGCAAATTGCGTCGGATGAGAAGTCCGGTCAGCCCCAGAACAAACAAAATGGCGGCTAACAACAGACCGTGTTCTAACGGAATCATGCGCGTTCCCCTGTTATTTTATTATCAACATCCTGGTGCGCGGTTTCTTTGGCGATAACCTCTCCGCGTTTGTCTTCACGACCAACGTGGAAAGCAACCACCAGCCCGGCCAACAGCAGCATCGAGGCCAGCTCGACGGCCAGAACATAAGGGCCGAACAGCGCGATGCCCACCGACTTGGCATCCACCATTTCTCCGCTGATGGCCTGACCGTCCAGGCTGAAAATGCCCTTGACGATCGTCACCAGCAAAGCCAGCGACAACAGGCCCGGGCCAATCCATACGCCGGGTTTCAGCCATGCCCGCTCCTGCTCGACCACGGAATTGCCGAGGTTGAGCATCATCACCACAAACACGAACAGCACCATAATGGCGCCCGCGTAAACGATGATCTCCAGCGCGCCGGCAAAGTAAGCCCCCAGCGAGAAAAACACGCAGGCGATGGCGATAAGAGAAACGATCAGATACAACAGCGCATGCACCGGGTTGGTATGGGTAATGACGCGCAGCGTCGCCACTACCGCAATCAGGCCCGCAATATAAAAAGCGAATTCCATGCTAGCTCCTTAGGGCAACAGGCCTTTGACATCGATGGGTTTGGCTTCGTTTTCGGCTTCGCCTTTATCTTTCCCATCGATAGCCATGCCGGCCATCCGGTAAAAGTTATATTCCGGATATTTACCCGGCCCCGAGATCAGCAGATCTTCTTTTTCGTAAACCAGATCCTGACGTTTGTAATCCCCCATTTCAAAATCCGGCGTCAGCTGAATGGCCGTGGTCGGGCAGGCCTCTTCGCAAAAACCACAGAAGATGCAGCGCGAGAAATTGATGCGGAAGAATTCAGGATACCAGCGGCCGTCTTTGGTTTCCGCTTTCTGCAGGGAGATGCAGCCCACCGGACAGGCCACCGCGCACAGGTTACAGGCCACGCAGCGCTCCGCGCCGTCCGGATCGCGCGTCAGCACGATACGGCCGCGGTAGCGCGGCGGCGGGTTCACCGGCTCTTCAGGATACATTCTGGTTTCGCGCTTTTTAAAAGCGTTCGAGCCCACCATACAGATACTGCGTACCTGGGTGCCGAAACCAACCACTAAATCTTTTAATGTCATGGTTTATTCACCCCTTATTGAGCGTTGTACAAAATGACCGCGGCGGTCGCCAGCAGGTTCAGTAGGGTTATCGGCAGGCAGATCTTCCAGCCGAAAGACATCACCTGGTCATAACGCGGACGCGGCAGCGCGGCGCGGATCAGAATAAACATCATCATAAAGAAAGCCGTTTTCAGGGCAAACCAGATGAACGGCGGCAGCCACGGACCGTGCCAGCCCCCGAAGAACAGGGTGACGATCAGGGCGGAAACCGTGACGATGCCGATATATTCCCCCACGAAGAACAATCCGAATTTCATACCGGAATATTCAATGTGGTAACCATCCGCCAGTTCCTGCTCCGCTTCGGGCTGGTCGAACGGGTGGCGGTGACACACCGCCACCCCGGCGATGGCGAACGTAACGAAACCGAAGAACTGCGGGATGATATTCCACAAATGTTCCTGGGAATCCACGATGTCGCGCATATTGAAGGAACCTGCCTGGGCGACGATCCCCATCAGCGACAATCCGAGAAACACTTCGTAACTCAGGGTCTGGGCGGATGCGCGCACCGCGCCCAGCAATGAATATTTGTTGTTGCTCGACCAGCCGGCGAACAGCACCGCGTAAACCGCCAGACCGGCCATCATCAGGAAAAACAGCAGCCCGATATTCAGGTCCGATACGCCCCAGGTCGGGGTGATGGGTACGATGGCGAAGGCCAGCAACAGCGAGGTAAAGGCGATCATCGGCGCCAGGGTGAAGATTACCTTGTCGGTAAACTTCGGCACCCAGTCTTCTTTGAAGAACATTTTGATCATATCGGCGACCAGCTGTAGCGAACCGCCCCAGCCGACCCGGTTCGGTCCGTAACGCCCCTGGAACAGCCCCAGCAGCTTACGTTCGCCCATACTCATAAATGCCCCGCAGGTCACCACGACCAGCAGGATAACAACCGCTTTTGCGACAGAAATCAGTATCTCCAGGAGATCCGGTGTCAACCAACTCATTGTGCAGCCTCCCGCAGATTCTCAACGGTTGCGCCCGCCAGCACCGGGGCGATGCCCGGCAGCCCCAGCGGTAAACCAACCTGTCCCTGACTCAGTCCGGCGCTTAACCGCAGCGCCAAACGCCATGTCTGACCGCCGCAGCTCAACTCCACCAGCGACCCCGGATTAACCCCCAACGCCGCCGCATCCGCGGGATTAACCACCACATAAGGCTCCGGCATACGTTGTTGGATCACCGCCGAGCGCTGCGACAGTTCGTCGCTGCCGAACAGATGGTAATACGGCGCCACGCGCCAGCTTCCCGACTGGGCGACGAAAGCGGCCGGGATTTCGGCGAAATAATCCAGCGTCTTCTCGCCCGCTTCAATCAGGCGCACGCCGGGATCGCCGTGGCGCAGATGACCGCCCACTTCATCCTGGAACTTGTTCCACGCCTGCGGCGAGTTCCAGCCCGGCGCCCAGGCGAAAGGAATCTGCTGACGATCGGCCGTCGGGCTGTTGTTCCCCTCCATCGAGAAGGCGAACATGGTGTCTTTATCCTGCGGCTGACGCGGCTCGTGCACGCTGATATTGGCGCGCATCGCGGTGCGTCCGCTTGAACGGTTCGGCGAACGGGCCAGCTTTTGCCCCTTGATCCTGAAGGACGCATCGGGCGCGGCCTGCTTGATCGCCGCCAGCAGCGGCAGCGCGGCGACGCAGGCGTCAATCACATGGTCGAGCTGCGTCCAGTCGACCTGGCGGCTGTTATAGGTAATAAACAGCGAGTGCAGCCAGCGCCAGCTTTCCAGCATCACCACCTGGTCGTCGTAGTAAGTGGGGTCATACACCTGGAAGAAACGCTGGGCGCGGCCTTCCTGGTTGATCAGCGTGCCGTCGCTTTCGGCAAAACTTGCCGATGAGAGGATCAGGCTGGCTTTGTCCATAATGCGGGTGCGCTGATGATCCAGCACGACCAGATTGCCGGCTTTCTCCAGCGCCGCGTCGACGCGCGCCGCGGGCGCATGGCGATAGAGGTCGTTTTCCAATACCACCACGCTATCGGCCTCGCCGCCTTCCAACTGCGCCAGGGCGTCATCCAGCGAACCGCCGCCGATCATCGACAGGCCGATGCTGTTCGCCGCGGAGGCGACAAAGGTGATGCCGACGTCGGAACCGCGCGCTTTCAGCGCCTGCGCCACGTTGGCCGCCGCCGCGATGATATCGCGGCTGCCGGCGTTGGTGCCGGAGATAATCAACGGCTTTTTCGCCCCGGCCAGCGCCTGAACGATGATATCCACTTTCTGCTCAAGCCCGGCGGCCAGGTCCGGCACCGCCGGGGCGCCGTCGTCCAGCGCATGGGCGATGGCAAAGCCCAGCCGCGCCTGATCGGCCACCGGCGCGCGGTAGTTCCAGGCGGCGATATCGTCCAGACGGGTATCGTCGACGTTGGTGATAAACAGCGGATGCTTGGCGTGCTGACCGATGTTCATAATGGCCGCAATCTGCCAGTCGGCCACTTTCTGCGCCGCCGCCATTTCACGCGCCTTGCCCTTCACCGCCTGACGCACCGCCAGCGCAATGCGGGCGCCGGTCTGGGTCAGATCCTCTCCCAGCACCAGCACGGCGTCGTAGCTCTCTATCTCACGCAGCGCCGGGGTACGCACGCCGCCTTCGCGCAATACTTTCAGGATCAGTTGCAGACGATCCTGTTCGTCATGGGCGATGCCGGTATAGAAGTTTTCCGCCCCCACCAGCTCGCGCAGCGCAAAGTTGCTTTCGATGCTGGCGCGCGGCGAACCGATGCCGATGGTTTTCTTTGCCTGGCGCAGCACGTCGGCCGCCCCCTGCAACGCCTGGTCGGCATTCAGCGCAATCCAGTCTTCACCGCGGCGTTGCAGCGGCCGTTTGGGACGATCCTGCAGATTGACGTAACCGTAGCCAAAACGGCCGCGGTCGCATAAGAAGTAGTGGTTTACGCTGCCGTTGAAACGGTTTTCAACGCGGCGCAGCTCGCCATAGCGTTCGCCCGGGCTGGTATTACAGCCGACGCTGCACTGCTGGCAGATGCTCGGCGCAAACTGCATATCCCATTTGCGGTTGTAACGCTCGGAGTGCGTTTTGTCGGTAAAGACGCCGGTGGGACAAACCTCGATCAGATTACCGGAGAACTCGCTTTCCAGCGTGCCGTCCTGCGGGCGGCCGAAGTAGACGTTATCGTGCGCGCCGTAAACGCCGAGGTCGGAGCCGTCGGCATAATCCTTGTAGTAGCGAACGCAGCGGTAACAAGCGATACAGCGGTTCATCTCATGGGAAATGAACGGCCCGAGATCCTGATTGCGATGGGTGCGCTTGGTAAAACGATAGCGACGGACATTATGCCCCGTCATCACCGTCATATCCTGCAGGTGGCAGTTGCCCCCCTCCTCGCACACCGGACAGTCGTGCGGGTGATTAGTCATCAGAAACTCGACTATCGTTTTACGGAATAGCGTGGCTTCTTCTTCCTCAATAGCAATATAGGTACCGTCGGCTGCCGGCGTCATACAGGACATTACCAGGCGACCGCGGGTATCTTCCGCGTTCTGATATTGCCGGACCGCACACAGGCGGCAGGAGCCTACGCTCCCCAGCGCCGGGTGCCAGCAAAAATAAGGAATATCAAGTCCCAGGGACAGACAGGCCTCAAGAAGGTTGTCCGCGCCGTTTACTTCATACTCCTTGCCGTCTACATGAATAGTAGCCATAGTCAGCATGCTTCCATAATGGTCTGTGTCGCCACAGGCGCTAATCAAAAATTCTGTTTATGAGGGCGGCTTGTTTGCGCCGCCCGGCGGATACATTTACTGCATCTCAAGCTCATCGGGCGATTGGCTACCAGCGTTCTTTCAACAGGTTGGGTTGAATGCCGCCAATCGCTTTGGTGTTACCCAGATATTGTGGAGAAATACCCGCCTCAAATTCATTGCGGAAATATTTGATGGCGCTTTGCAGCGGCTCCACGGCCCCCGGCGCGTGGGCGCAGAAGGTGTTGCCCGGCCCCAGAAAGCGGCAAAGCTGCTCCAGCGTTTCAATATCTCCCGGCTGCCCTTCCCCGCGCTCCAGCGCGCGCAGCAGTTTTACGCTCCAGGGCAAACCATCGCGGCACGGGGTACACCAGCCGCAGGATTCACGGGAAAAAAACTCTTCCAGATTGCGGGTCAGGGAAACCATGTTGATTTCATGATCGACCGCCATGGCGAGCGCGGTGCCCAGACGACTGCCCGCTTTGGCGATATGTTCGAAATCCATCGGCAGATCGAGATGATCCGCCGTCAGGAAGTCGGTACCCGCACCGCCGGGCTGCCAGGCTTTCAGCGTCAGCCCGTCGCGCATGCCGCCGGCATAATCCTCGAGGATCTCGCGCGCGGTGGTGCCGAACGGCAGCTCCCACAGGCCCGGATTTTTAACCCGGCCGGAGAACCCCATCAGCTTGGTGCCGGCATCTTTGCTTTTGCCCGCAGACAACCCCTGATACCAGGCCGCGCCATATTCGATAATGGCCGGCACGTTACACAGCGTTTCCACGTTATTGACGCAGGTCGGTTTGCCCCAGGCGCCGGCGGACGCCGGGAAAGGCGGTTTCGAGCGCGGGTTGGCGCGACGGCCTTCCAGCGAGTTGATCAGCGCCGTTTCCTCGCCGCAGATATAGCGGCCGGCGCCGGTATGCACAAACAGCTCGAAATCAAACCCGCTGCCGAGGATATTTTTGCCCAACAGGCCGGCGTCTTTGGCTTCTTCGATGGCCCGGCGCAAATTCACCGCCGCTTCGATATATTCGCCGCGCAGGAAGATGTAGCCGCGGTAGGCTTTCAGCGCAAAGGCGCTAATCAGCATCCCTTCGATCAGCAAATGCGGAAGCTGCTCCATCAGCAGGCGGTCTTTATAGGTGCCCGGCTCCATTTCATCCGCGTTGCACAGCAGGTAGCGGATATTCATGCTTTCGTCTTTCGGCATCAGGCTCCACTTGAGCCCGGTGGAAAAGCCCGCGCCGCCGCGCCCTTTCAGACCGGCGTCTTTAACCAGAGAAACCACCTCATCCTGGGCCATGGCGCTCAACGCTTTTTGCGCGCCGGCATAGCCGTTTTTGCCGCGATACTCTTCCAGCCATACCGGCTGTTCGTCATCGCGTAGACGCCAGGTCAGAGGATGCTGCTCAGCAGTCAGGACAATGTTTTTACTCATTGATACTGCTCCAATAACGATTCGATATCTTCAGGCTTGACGTGGGTGTGGGTATCATCGTCAATCATCATCGACGGCCCCTTGTCACAGTTCCCCAGGCAGCAGGTGGGCAGCAGGGTGAAACGTCCGTCGAACGTAGTTTGCCCCGGCTTGATGCTGAGTTTGCGCTCCAGCGCCGCCTGAACGCCCTGATAACCGTTGATATGACAAACCACGCTATCGCAGTAGCGCACGATGTGACGCCCCACCGGCTGACGGAAAATCTGGCTGTAAAATGTCGCCACGCCCTCTACGTCGCTGTCCGGAATGCCCAGCAGGTCGGCGATCGCCTTGATGGCGCCGTCCGGCACCCAGCCGCGCTGTTTCTGCACGATTTTCAGCGCTTCGATCGAGGCGGCGCGCGCATCTTCATAGTGATGTTTTTCGTGCTCGATGGCGTCACGCTCCGCGTCGCTCAGCGCAAAAACAGTATCTTTCGTCAGCGAGTCGGCGGCGGGTTGCCCCTGAACGTCGATATGATCGTGAGTGTCGTTATGATCGTGCATAATTAGCGGTCCACATCTGACATGACAAAATCAATACTGCCGAGGTATACGATCAGATCGGATACCAGACATCCGCGGATAACAGACGGAATCTGCTGCAGATGCGGATAGCTCGGCGTGCGAATACGAGTGCGGTAGCTCATGGTGCCGCCGTCACTGGTCAGGTAATAACTGTTGATGCCTTTCGTCGCCTCAATCATCTGGAATGATTCATTGGCCGGCATCACCGGCCCCCAGGAAACCTGGAGGAAGTGGTTAATCAGGGTTTCGATATGCTGCAGCGTGCGCTCTTTCGGCGGCGGCGTGGTCAGCGGATGGTCCGCCTTGAACGGCCCTTCCGGCATGTTGTTCAGACACTGCTCCAGAATGCGCAGGCTCTGGCGCAGCTCTTCAACTTTCAGCATCACCCGGCTATAACAGTCGCTGACGCCGTCGCCCAGCGGCACTTCAAAGTCAAAGTTTTCATAACCGGAATAGGGACGCTGTTTACGCACGTCAAAATTGACGCCGGTCGCCCGCAGACCGGCGCCGGTAACGCCCCACTCCAGCGCCTCTTTGGCGTTGTAGGCGGCAACGCCCTGGGTACGGCCTTTCAGGATGGTGTTCTGCAAAGCGGCTTTGACATAGGTGTCCAGACGGGATGGCATCCAGTCGAGGAACTCGCGCAGCAGGCGTTCCCAGCCGCGCGGCAGATCGTGCGCCACGCCGCCGATGCGGAACCATGCCGGGTGCATACGGAATCCGGTGATGGCTTCCACCAGATCGTAAATTTTCTGGCGGTCGGTAAACAGAAAAAAGATCGGCGTCATGGCGCCGACATCCTGAATGTAAGTACCGATATACAGCAGGTGGCTATTGATGCGGAAAAGTTCGGACAGCATGACGCGAATGGTTTTAACCCGATCCGGCACCTCGATGCCCGCCAGTTTTTCAACGGCCAGCACATACGGCATTTCGTTGACGCAGCCGCCCAGATATTCGATGCGGTCGGTATAAGGAATGTAGCTGTGCCAGGACTGGCGTTCGCCCATTTTTTCCGCGCCGCGGTGGTGATAGCCGACATCGGGAATACAGTCGATGATCTCTTCGCCGTCCAGTTGCAGGATAAGACGGAAAGCGCCGTGCGACGAGGGATGGTTCGGCCCCATGTTGAGGAACATGAAGTCTTCGTTTTCGGTGCCGCGCTTCATGCCCCATTCTTCGGGTTTGAAGGTCAGCGACTCCATTTCCAGATCTTCTTTCTGCTTGGTCAGCACGAAAGGATCGAACTCGGTGGCGCGCGCCGGATAATCCTTGCGCAGCGGATGCCCTTCCCAGGAATGCGGCATCATGATGCGAGTCAAATGAGGATGTCCGTCGAACGTGACCCCGAACATTTCCCAGGTTTCACGCTCATACCAGTTGGCGTTGGGAAACAGCTTGGTCATGGTCGGCAAATGCATGTCGTTTTCGACCAGCGCGACTTTCAGCATGATGTCGCGGTTACGCTCGATGGAAATCAGGTGGTAAAAAACAGAGAAATCAGCGGCCGGCAAACCTTCGCGATGGGTGCGCAAACGTTCGTCCATGCCGTGCAAATCAAACAGCATCACATAAGGCTGCGGCTGTTTTTTCAGGAAAGAAACGACTTCCAGTAATTGCTCACGTTTAATCCATACGACGGGAACGCCCGTGCGCGTCGCCTGTACGGTAAATGCTTCCGGCCCAAAACGGTTACGCAGTTCGCCAACCACAGGATCATCAAGGTGATCGCGGGTTTGCCAGGCAGGCTGAGCGATATCGTGCGTCGTTAAATCTGTCATAAATATGTCACCACATTAAATGTGCCATTTTCTGTATCTGATCCCGTCCGCACACTGTTATCGTGATATTACGCGATCGGGATACTCATCATTTACAGGTCAAATCTCATCGGGGGAGCGCAGATTGGTCACCGCGATGCGCTCACCGCGTTTACGTTCCCGTTCGGACTGCATATTGGCGCGATAAACGCCCTGCTCCCCCACCGTCCATGACAGCGGGCGACGCTCTTTGCCGATTGATTCTTGTAACAGTAACAGCGCTTGCATATAGGCTTCGGGACGCGGCGGGCAGCCGGGGATGTACACGTCGACGGGCAGGAATTTATCGACGCCCTGCACCACGGAGTAAATGTCGTACATCCCGCCGGAGTTGGCGCAGGCCCCCATGGAAATAACCCATTTGGGCTCAAGCATTTGTTCGTACAGACGCTGGATGACCGGCGCCATTTTAGTGAACACCGTCCCGGCGACGACCATGAAATCGGCCTGGCGCGGCGAGGCGCGGATAACTTCGGAACCGAAACGGGCCACGTCGTGTACCGCGGTAAAAGAGGTTGTCATTTCCACATAGCAACAGGAAAGGCCGAAGTTATAAGGCCAAAGAGAATTCTTACGACCCCAGTTCACCGTATCGTGAAGCGCATGCTCCAGCTTGCCCATATAGACACTGCGGTGAACATGCTGCTCCAGAGGGTCGGAAACGATCTCCTGCCGTTGCAGGGGATAACGGTCATTCTCACCGTCCGGCTCTATGCGGGTGAGCGTATAGTCCATCTTATATGCCTCGCTGTTACTGCTGATGATTGTTGGTGGAGCTTAGGGTGTCTGATTTAACGACCTGTCTCTTGGAACGTTCGGGGATCCAGTCCAGCGCCCCGATGCGTGCCAGGTAGATCAAACCGGACAGCAGCACCAAAATGAAAATGGCTGCTTCGATAAAGCCGACCCAGCCGCTTTCTCTGATGGAAACGGCCCAGGCATAGAGATATAAGGCTTCAACATCGAAGATGACAAAAAACATGGCGACCAGATAAAACTTGGCGGACAGGCGCAAACGCGCGGAGCCTACCGCATCAATCCCGGATTCATAAGGTGTATTTTTAGCTCTGGCCTTTGCTCTGCCACCGAGCAAAAATCCCCCCGTCAGCATGAAGCCGCACAGGCCCACGGCGATGATAAGGAATAGCGCAAATGCCCAATGATGGGCGAGGACTTCAGTAGTTGTTGACATACTCGTTGCTTACTCATCAAAAGTGGCTGTTAACGTCTGCTCTTCATTTTCGGCAGCTAATGCACCACATCGATTAAAAGGAAGGATTAATAACCACACAAAAAGCACGGAAACGTGTCAGGTAAACGGCTTAACCATGGCTGAATCCCTAAATTTTATAACCTTTTTTTCAACCTTACTAAAAATAGCAGTATATTAGTTTACATGCACTCAGTTTTGTTAACATCTCCATCCCCCTCTTCGCTAAATCGAGTCAGTGACAGTTACACATTAACAACTGGCTATCGCAGGCAACTTTAGGTTTACCCGGCCACTATACCATTTTCAAAAGAAATGCCCGTTCTCCCATAGTGTTATTAGGGTTATTTTTTGATCTGGCACACATTTTTACCAATTTAGTTAGTAAAAAAATTAGCCGTGTCAATCCCGGATGCGGGGTGATTTTTTACACTCTAGGTTTAAAAAAAAAGAACCGCAATTTCATAAAATCAAGAAGGCGTAGCGATAGCAACTTTTCGCCAGCCTGGGGGGGGGAGGAACGGCCCGAATGCAGATTTGTTAGCCAGGATACGACGCGATAAATAAGCCGCCATCGTTCAGGCCGCATCCTGTGACCCGAACGATGTCCGACTTGTCATGCCGCTATATGGCATCCTTCAGCGGAGGCGCCGCGGGCGGGATGTTGATGTCATTACCATAGGAAGCCTCATCCGCCGTGGGCACATGGGATTTATTGCCCGTCCCAACCACATTAAAAATCGCCGTTGCCAGCTCATTTTCATGATGCGGATTTTTGCACAGAAAATAGCGGGTTTCCGGCAGCCTCGGCAATCCGTCCTCCTCGCCCAGCACCCTTAACTCGGGGCTCATCATCTCCACTGAGCGGATGGTTACCCCCAGACCGGCTTTAACGGCGGCACGGACGGCCGACAGCGTGGATGCCACGTAAGAAATCCGCCAGGGGATGCCCGCCGCGGTCAGGTGCTCCAATGCCAGGGTGCGAAAAGGACTGGGGTCATCCATTACCACCAGCGGGACGGGCTCTTCCGGTCTGAACGCATAATCGGCGGCGCAATACCACAGCGTTGGCGACGTTCGTAATAAGATATGGGGAAATGCCCTACTGCTCATGGTGGTAATCACCAGATCAATTTTTCCTTGCTGTAGCATTTCCAACATTTCCGCGCTGCGTTTCACGCTGACGGCTATGGATAATTTAGGAAAAACAGAGGTTACCCGGTGTAAAATATAAGGAAGGATGGTATCGGCGGTATCATCGGAGGCGCCGATGGTGAGCGTGCCCTGAATATCGCTGTACATTAATGAAGTACATGCTTCATCGTTGAATTGTAATATTTTTCTGGCGTATCCAAGAAACTGGATACCATGTTCGGTAAACAGCTTATTGCGCCCGTGACGGGCGAACAGCTCCTTTCCGATGAGTTGCTCTAAACGTTGCATTTGTTGGCTGACCGCCGATTGTGTCCGGCGTACGGCAACGGCAGCGGCTGCAAAAGTGTTCAAATCTGCAACAGCGACAAACGTTCTCAATAGATCAAGATCAAGATTAAGTACTGGTCGATTTGCATTGGTCATACGATTCATCACTTATCTATTTTAATTTTTAACGAAAATATTCCTGGTGTTTTTACATGTAATGGCAACAACCCATACAGTTTAAAGACACTATCGCAGACGCACGATAAGGGCAAAAAAATACTTATATTTCGTTACCACAATCGCCTTTTCAATTGATGAGTCATCATTATTTCAAGGGATTTACCTCCTTAATTTGTTAAACGATTAATCCGAAAAAAATTACCTTTTCTTTTTTCAACCTGCAAAATAAATAATCTCCATTATTTTAAATAATCGCAGGCGTATTTTCATAGCAAAAAACTGACCGACCGAAAATCGGTGCCGCCATCTACCCTATCGCACCATCAGACTAGTACACAACCCTCATAGTGCATCAGGGTAATAATTTGCATAGAAAGCGCTAATCATTCTTCAAAAGGCACTACGGGAGGAGTACATTAAGCAGGTTGTGCTATTCCACCCAGGAATACGCTTTTCCCGCAAAAGGTTTGTGATATTTATGTCGCCGATTGAAAAATCAAAGAAACTGGAGAACGTCTGTTATGACATCCGTGGTCCAGTACTGAAGGAAGCCAAGCGCCTGGAAGAAGAAGGCAATAAAGTCCTTAAGCTGAACATTGGCAATCCGGCCCCTTTCGGCTTTGAAGCCCCTGATGAAATTCTGGTCGATGTTATCCGTAATTTGCCGACGGCGCAGGGCTACTGTGATTCCAAGGGTCTGTATTCGGCGCGTAAAGCCATCGTACAGCACTATCAGGCCAGGGATATGCGCGATATGACCGTCGAAGACGTCTATATCGGCAACGGCGTCTCCGAACTGATTGTTCAGTCGATGCAGGCATTGCTCAACAGCGGCGATGAAATGCTGGTTCCGGCTCCGGACTACCCGCTGTGGACGGCGGCCGTGTCGCTGTCCAATGGCAACGCGGTACATTATTTATGTGACGAAGAATCCGACTGGTTCCCCGACCTGGACGATATCCGCAGCAAGATCACGCCGCGCACCCGGGGAATTGTGATTATTAACCCGAACAACCCGACGGGCGCGGTATACAGCAAAGAACTGCTGCTGGAAATCGTGGCGATCGCCCGCGAACACGGCCTGATTATTTTCGCCGACGAAATTTACGACAAAATCCTCTACGACGATGCCCAGCACCACTCGATCGCCGCACTGGCGCCGGATCTGCTGACCATAACCTTTAACGGGTTATCCAAGACCTATCGCGTCGCCGGTTTCCGCCAGGGCTGGATGGTGCTGAACGGGCCGAAAAAGCATGCCAAAGGCTATATCGAAGGGCTGGAAATGCTGGCGTCGATGCGTTTGTGCGCCAATGTCCCCATGCAGCATGCCATTCAAACCGCCATCGGCGGTTATCAAAGCATCAGTGAGTTTATTCAGCCCGGCGGGCGGTTATACGAACAGCGTAACCGCGCCTGGGAGCTGATTAACCAGATCCCCGGCGTATCCTGCGTGAAACCGCGCGGCGCGCTCTATATGTTCCCGCGTATCGACGCCAAACGCTTTAACATTCATGACGACCAGAAACTGGTGCTGGATCTTCTTTTGCAGGAAAAAGTATTGCTGGTTCAGGGAACGGCGTTCAACTGGCCTTACCCGGACCACGTGCGCATCGTGACTCTGCCCCGTATCGACGAACTGGACATGGCCGTACATAAACTGGGCCGCTTCCTGGAGAACTATCGCCAGTAACGCAGTTGCCGTTTCCCGGCGCCGGGCGTACCGTTTGAGCGCCCGCGCCGGAGCGGTGTGAGGTTTGCATTATCCCCGCCAGGTGCCACAATAGATTTCCATCGTGCTGCCGTCTGAGAGATTGTTATGATTCAGAGTCACTTTTTTGCCCATTTATCGCGTCTGAAACTCATTAGCCGCTGGCCGCTGATGCGTAACGTGCGCACAGAAAACGTATCCGAGCACAGCCTTCAGGTCTCCTTTGTCGCCCACGCGCTGGCGGTGATAAAAAACCGCAAGTTCAATGGCAACATTAATGCCGAGCGTATCGCCCTGCTGGCGATGTACCACGACGCCAGCGAAGTCCTGACCGGAGATATGCCGACCCCCATCAAGTATTACAACGCGCAGATCGCTCACGAATATAAGAAAATTGAAAAGATAGCCCGGCAGAAACTGATCGATATGCTGCCGGCGGAACTACAGCCGGACTACCACTCTTTGCTGGACGAGCAACAGATGAGCGAAGATGAGCGGGCAATCGTCAAGCAGGCCGATGCGCTGTGCGCTTATCTGAAATGTCTGGAAGAGTTGTCGGCGGGCAACACGGAATTTACCCTGGCCAAGGCCCGCTTGGAAAAAACATTGCAGCAGCGCCAAAGCCCGGAGATGGATTATTTCATGACCGTATTCATCCCCAGCTTCAGTTTATCGCTGGATGAGATCAGCCAGGACTCGCCGCTGTAACGCCACCCCCTCCCTATGCCGCGGGCGCCCGCACGCGTCAGAAAGGATAAATCCATGGAACCATCGTCACGCTGACGATCATCACCAGTACGGTGAACGGCACGCCGATACGCACAAAGTCGCCGAACTTATATCCTCCCGGCCCCAGCACCAGCGTATTCACCGGTGATGATATCGGCGTCATAAAAGCGGCGGAAGCCGCGACCGCAATGATCATGGCGAAAGGATACGGCGACACCCCCATCTGTTTCGCCGCGGCGATGGCAATGGGCGCCATCAGCACCGCGGTCGCGGTATTGGAGATAAACAGGCCGATAACGGCGCACAGAATAAACAGGCACACCAACATGATATGAGGCCCGGCTCCCCCGGCGACATCCATCAGCCCGTTGACGATCAGCGCTACGCCGCCGGTTTGCTGCAACGCCAGCGCGAACGGCAACATCCCCACGATCAGGATAATACTCGGCCAGTGAATGGAGCGGTAGGCCGCTTCCATATCGATGCAGCGGAATTTGCCCATTAATAAGCAGGCGATCAGCGCCGCTATCGCATTGGGAATTTCGTCCGTCAGCATCATCGCCACCATCAGCGCCAGACAGAACAGCGCATGGGGAGCCTGACTGACCGCCGGGGCCACGTCATCCACCTCCGCCGGCAGATTAAGCAGCAGAAAGTCGTTTTTCTGCGTATGCAACTGCCGAATCATGCGCCAATCGCCGATGACCAGCAAAATATCGCCCAACTGCAGCGGTTCGTCGGCCAGAATCCCTTCCATTGCCTCACCGTTGCGGCGGATCCCCACGACGGTCAGACCATAGCGGCTGCGAAAGCCGACATCGTAAAGGGTTTTCCCCAACAGTTCGGAATCAGGAATCAAGGAGACCTCGGCCATTCCCACATCACGCGCCTGCTCGGAGAAGTACTCGCCGCGCAGCACCATCGGCTCCAGACGCTGCGAGGTGCAGAACTCGCGTAAATCGACTTCCGAGGTGGACATATCGATCAGCAGAACGTCATTAAGACGCAGCTCCGTATTTCCCGCCACGCTGACCATCACCCGCCGAAATTTGCGCCAGCGTTCAATGCCGACGATATTCGCCCCATAGCGCTGACGCAGACGCAGTTCGTCCAGCCGGTGGCCGATAAAGGGAGAGCCGGGGCGGATGGCCAAACGACGCGCCCGGCCCGTCAGTTTGTAATCGCGGATAAGATCGCGGAAAGTCCTTCTTTTCCAGCCCTCTTTGGTCGTGGCGGTTTGGGCGTCGCTGAGCCAGTAGCGAGCCACCGTCATATACGCCACGCCGATCAACAGCACCACGACGCCAATCGGCGTCATACTGAAAAAACCGAACCCGTCGATGCCTTCCCGTATCAGTTCGCTGCTGACGACCATATTGGGCGGCGTGGCCACCAGCGTCATCATCCCGCTGATCAGCCCGGCAAAACTGAGCGGCATCATCAGCCGCGCCGGCGAGGTTTTCATGCGGGCGGACACGCTAAGCACCACCGGAATAAAGATGGCCACCACGCCGGTCGAACTCATAAACGCCCCCAGCAGCGCGACGGAGACCATCAGCAGCACCAGCATTTTTATTTCGCTGTTGCCGGCGACCCGCACCAGCCAGTCGCCGACCTGATAAGCCACGCCGGTACGCACCAGACCTTCGCCAATAACAAACAGGGCGGCGATCAGAATAACGTTGGGATCGCTGAAGCCCACCAGCGCCTCCGGTAACGTCAATGTCCCACTCAGCACAAAAGCGATAATGACCAGTAGGGCAACAACATCCATGCGTAATTTATTGGTGGTAAACAACACAATGGCGATCAGCAACAGGGATAAGACCCAGAGAAGTTCGCTATTCAAAACGGTTCCCCTGACGGAAAAGACTGATGGATAGGCATTCTGCTGCGAACCATAGGATGGGAAGGTGGCAGACAGGGATAGTCTGCCATAAAAAAATGCAGGAGCATTTTTTAACGCTGCCCTGCCGCGGCCCGAAGGGTGGCAGACAGGGATAGTCTGCCATAAAAAAACCCCGCGAATACGAGGTTTGATCATGTTTAGTAAGTTTTTTATCAATAAGTTAGACGAAACTACCCATTGAGGATAATCAGCGCGCCGTCAGACGACGGCTCGATGCGCAATTGCGCCAGCGAATCCAGGACCAGGTCAACCCGATCGAGTTGCGGCGTATCGGACGGCGCCTTTACCGCAATAACCTGACAGCCCGCCGCCAGGCCGGATAACACCCCGGCGGGAGCATCTTCGACGACGACGCAATCCTGCGGTTTCAATCCCAACAGCCGCGCGCCCAACAAGTAGGCGTCGGGATGGGGTTTGCCCTGCGCCACCTGCTCCGCGGTAATGAAGGCGTGCGGCGCGGGCAACCCGCCGGCCTGATGACGGGCGCTGGCGATAGGCACGGTGCCGGAAGTGACGATCGCCCAGGGAATACCCAGCGCATCCAGCCGTTCCAGCAGCGCCTTCGCGCCCGGCATGGCGACAATGCCTTGCGTATCCGCCGCCTCTATTTTTTCCAGCGCGGCGAACTCCAGCTGGATCGATTCTTCTGTCTCCCCCTTGAGGAAGTGGCGCAGAGAGGTAATCGCCTGTTTGCCATGAATGAAATCGAGAACGTCCTGCGGTTCGATACCGTGCGCTTGCGCCCAGTTAGCCCAGGCCCGCTCCACGGCCGGCAATGAATCAACCAGCGTACCATCCAAATCAAACAGAAAACCTTTACACTCCACGGTGGGCTCCTTGGCAATTAATCAGGCGTTGATAATTTGGGCGATTTCGACCGCGCTCAAATGATACTGACGCGGACAAGACTGCCAGATAGCCAGCATTCTGCCATATTTATCCCACATTTTTGTCTGGGCGTTAAAACCATGCGTTCCTGAATCGAAATGCGGATAGCGCCCTTCCACGTGCACCATAAAACGCACAAAGCCGAGATAGCGCGCCTCGGTGGCGGCGTCAAAGCCCAGAAAGGCCAGGCGGCGTTCGTCCAGATCCTGCTTATCTTTCAGATTCCCCCAGGAGACCTGCAGGGCGTGATGCATTTCCATGATGTTGATAATAGTGCGGCAGACCTCTTCGCTCAGATCGCCGAAATCGCGATCCAACTCGCGCATTTGCAAACCGTAGCCGCGCTCGATGATGGTTTGCAACCGGCGATAGCGCTCCGCATTATCCGGATCGAGCATGGTCATCATTTTATATTGATTTGAAAGGATCAATCTCTGGGCATTCGTCATTTCCATCGTGCTCTCCTGAACCTCTATTTCCGGCATGGCGCCGATCGCTATTATCTTGCCAGCAGAATCGCATACTGAATCGTGTCGCGGTAGCCGTAGCGCCCGGTTTTTTGATTTAAAACGGCGGCAAGGGCAAAAATAGCCTTCCGCCCGCCGTCTGTCTGACGGAGATCACAGATCGTCGAGAAATGTTTTGTCGAGCTGTTTAAAAGCACGTTTCAGCACCTCGGCCAGCGCTTGATATGTGGGCGTTTCCTCCAGCGGGGCCAGCGCCATGCCGGACTCAAGCAGCTTATGACGGATATCGTGAAACCACTGCAATAACGTAGGGGGTAAAGGAGTAACCGAACGACGCCCCAGCCACCATAGCCCCTGCATCGGCAGGCTACAGGCAAAGAGCGCGGTGGCGATGGCCGGACCCAGCTGCCCGCCAAGCGCAATCTGCCAGGTCAGGGTAAATACCGCCAGCGGCGGCATAAGCCGGATCGCGAACTGCGTGGCGCGGGCCACGCGGTTTTCAGGGAACACCGGCGCCAGGCGTTTATCCGCGGGCCAGGTTTTCATATAACGTTGCCCGCGCTGGAGTAACTGTAGCCAACCGATTCGACCGCTAGGTTTCGTTGCCATGGTCACTCCTCAACTTTACAGATAAAGAATAAAACTTTCTCACAAATCAACAACTCATTTTGACAAGGTTAAAATATATTTTGTGTTTGCCGGACGCTATCGGTATTCTAGTCCGGCCTTTTAGCCGCCATATACTCACGCTGTATGACTATACGCACGGGATATAATTCCCCATGGCGCCACAAGTGCTGTCGACAGCCACCGGCGATGACTCATCGCCTTATTAAACTGCGGGCTTCATAAGGCCAGTGTCATGTCATTATACCGTGCATTCGGTATAACAATACTTGATAACATCGGCACTTTTTCATCGTCATGTCGGGTGTTTCACACCAGGGTATGATGTTAATCATAAATGCTAACTGCGATATGCGATACGCTAACCGCGTTTGGCATTTTTTTAACCATATATAACAAGTAGGTACTTCCATGTCGAGTAAGTTAGTACTGGTTCTTAACTGTGGTAGTTCATCCCTGAAGTTCGCCATCATCGATGCTGTTAACGGGGAAGAATACCTGTCCGGCCTGGCCGAGTGTTTCCACCTTCCCGAAGCCCGCATCAAATGGAAAATCGAGGGTGGTAAACAGGAAGCCGCACTGGGCGCTGGCGCAGCTCACAGCGAGGCGCTGAACTTCATCGTTAATACCATTCTGGCCCAGAAACCAGAGCTGTCTGCTCAACTGGTCGCCATCGGTCATCGTATCGTCCACGGCGGTGAGAAATTCACCCAGTCGGCCGTCATCAATGACAGTGTCCTGCAGGGTATCAAGGATTCCGTACCTTTTGCACCGCTGCACAATCCGGCTCACCTGATCGGTATCGCCGAGGCGCTGAAATCCTTCCCGAAACTGGCTGATAAAAACGTGGCCGTATTTGATACCGCGTTCCATCAGACCATGCCGGAAGAGTCCTATCTTTATGCCCTGCCGTACAAACTGTATACGGATCACCATATCCGCCGCTACGGCGCGCACGGCACCAGCCATTTCTTCGTCACGCAGCAGGCGGCCGAAGCGCTGAACAAACCGGTCGACGAACTGAACGTGATTACCTGCCATCTGGGCAACGGCGGTTCCGTCGCCGCGGTGCGTAACGGCAAGTGCGTTGATACTTCCATGGGGCTGACCCCGCTGGAAGGGCTGGTGATGGGCACCCGCAGCGGCGATATCGATCCGGCGATCGTCTTCCACCTGCATGATTCACTGGGCATGAGCGTTGAGAAAATCAACACATTGCTGACCAAAGAGTCCGGCCTGTTGGGTCTGACCGAAGTCACCAGCGACTGCCGCTACGTTGAAGATAACTATGCCACCAAAGAAGATGCCAAACGCGCCATGGACGTATACTGCCACCGCCTGGCCAAATACATCGGTTCGTACAGCGCGCTGATGGAAGGCCGCCTGGACGCCGTGGTGTTCACCGGCGGCATCGGTGAAAACGCCGCGATGGTGCGCGAACTGACGCTGAACAAGCTGGGCCTGCTGGGCTTCGCAGTCGATCACGAGCGTAATCTGGCCGCGCGCTTCGGCAAAGGCGGCAACATCGCCAAAGACGGCAGCCGCCCGGCGCTGGTTATTCCAACCAATGAAGAATTGGTGATCGCCCAGGACGCCCTCCGTCTGACAGCGTAAACATAAATCCCAACTCCGTCAGCTCAGGCTGACGGAGTTGTTTTTGACTAACGAGCAACCGTAAAGAGGTTCAGCCGTGTCCCGTACAATCATGTTGATCCCTACAGGCACCAGCGTCGGCTTGACTAGCGTCAGCCTGGGTGTCATTCGCGCCATGGAACAAAAAGGCGTACACCTGAGCGTGTTCAAGCCTATCGCTCAGCCCCGTTCCGGCGATAACAAACCGGACCAGACCACCACCATCATCCGCGCCAACTCATCCATCATTGCCGCCGAACCGCTGCAAATGAGCCACGTGGAAGCCTTGTTGAGTTCCAATCAGCAAGACGTGCTGATGGAAGAAATCATTGCCCGCTACCATGAAAATACCAAAGATGCGGAAGTGGTACTGGTGGAAGGGCTGGTCCCGACCCGCAAACATCAGTTCGCCAATGCGCTGAACTATGAAATCGCCAAGACGCTGAATGCGGAAATCGTCTTTGTGATCGCGCTGGGCAACGACTCGCCGGCGCAGTTGAAAGAGCGCATCGAACTGGCCCGCTCCAGCTTCGGCGGCAGCAAGAACAAAAATATTACCGGCGTAATCATCAACAAGCTGAACGCGCCGGTGGATGAGCAAGGCCGTACCCGCCCCGACCTGTCTGAAATCTTCGATGATTCAACCAAGGCCAACGTGGCGAACGTCGATCCCCGGCAGCTGTTCGCCAACAGCCCGTTACCGGTGCTGGGCAGCGTTCCGTGGAACTTCGATCTGATCGCCACGCGCGCCATCGATATGGTGAAGCACCTGAATGCGCGCATCATCAACGAAGGCGACATCCAGACGCGGCGCATCAAATCCGTTACTTTCTGCGCGCGCAGCATTCCGCACATGCTGGAGCATTTTCGCCCGGGTTCGCTGCTGGTCACCTCCGCCGACCGTCCGGACGTGCTGGTCGCGGCCTGCCTGGCGGCCATGAACGGTATTGAAATCGGCGCTCTGCTGCTGACCGGCGGCTATGAGATGGATCCCAGCATCAGCAAGCTGTGCGAACGCGCGTTCCAGACCGGCCTGCCGGTCTTTATGGTCAAGACCAATACCTGGCAGACCTCTCTCAGCCTGCAAAGCTTCAGCCTTGAAGTACCGGCGGACGACCACCAGCGCGTGGAAAAAGTGCAGGAGTACGTGGCGCGCCATATCGATCCCCAGTGGATTGAGTCGCTGAGCGCCGCATCCGAGCGTTCGCGTCGCCTGTCCCCGCCGGCGTTCCGCTATCAGTTGACCGAACTGGCGCGCAAAGCAGGCAAACGCATCGTTCTGCCGGAAGGCGATGAGCCGCGCACCGTTAAAGCGGCGTCTATCTGCGCTGAACGCGGTATCGCCCACTGCGTGCTGCTGGGCGACCCGGAAGAGATCCAGCGCGTCGCCGCCGCTCAGGGCGTCGAACTGGGCAAAGGCATTGAGATCGTCGATCCGGTAGCCGTGCGCGAGCGTTACGTTCCGCGTCTGGTTGAACTGCGCAAAAGCAAAGGCATGACCGAAGTGGTTGCCCGCGAACAGCTGGAAGACAACGTGGTGCTGGGTACGCTGATGCTGGAACAGGGCGAAGTCGACGGCCTGGTTTCCGGCGCGGTACACACCACCGCCAATACCATCCGCCCGCCGCTGCAGCTGATTAAAACCGCGCCGGGCAGTTCGCTGGTCTCCTCCGTGTTCTTTATGCTGCTGCCGGAGCAGGTTCTGGTTTACGGCGACTGCGCCATCAACCCGGATCCGACCGCGGAGCAGCTGGCTGAAATCGCCATTCAGTCCGCGGACTCGGCCGCCGCTTTCGGCATCGACCCGCGCGTGGCGATGATCTCCTACTCCACCGGCAACTCCGGCGCCGGCAGCGATGTGGAAAAAGTGCGTGAAGCCACCCAGCTGGCGCAGGAAAAACGCCCCGATCTGATCATCGACGGACCGCTGCAGTATGACGCGGCCATCATGGCCGACGTGGCGCTCTCCAAAGCGCCGAACTCGCCGGTGGCGGGTAAAGCGACGGTGTTCATCTTCCCGGATCTGAACACCGGCAACACCACCTACAAAGCGGTGCAGCGTTCGGCGGACCTGATCTCCATCGGGCCGATGCTGCAAGGTATGCGCAAACCGGTTAACGACCTGTCGCGCGGCGCCCTGGT
Organism: Brenneria tiliae; assembly: GCF_023347575.1. Classification (NCBI taxonomy): domain Bacteria; kingdom Pseudomonadati; phylum Pseudomonadota; class Gammaproteobacteria; order Enterobacterales; family Pectobacteriaceae; genus Brenneria; species Brenneria tiliae. The sequence goes on from NZ_JAKPCB010000102.1 coordinate 132,781, forward strand.
AGACGATATCGTTTACACCGTCGCCCTGACGGCGATTCAGGCAACCCAGATTTAATTCTGCCGCCTTGGACGCCAACGCCAACCTGCGGGTTGGCGTTTTTTTTTGTCTGAACATCAACGTTCGGTTAGTCGAGCAGTTGCGTCGCCGCCGCCAGAATATGTTCCGCCGTCAGACCGTACTCCTGCTGCAGAAAATCCTGCGTGCCGACCTGGCCGTAGCGTTCCTTCACGCCGATCCGCCGCATCGGCACTGGACAGCTCTCCACCAGGACTTCCGCCACCGCCGAACCCAGTCCGTTGTGAATGCTGTGATTTTCGCAGGTCACGACCCGTCCCGTTTTCTGTGCATAGCTGCGAATAATGTCGCGATCGATAGGCTTGAGCGTGAACATGTCGATCACCGCCGCGCTGACATTGCGCTGCGCCAGCATCTCCGCTGCCTTGAGCGCCTCGGCCACCATAATTCCGTTGGCGATCAACGTCACGTCGCCGCCGTCGCGCAACAGGTTCGCCTTGCCGATAGTAAAGCGCGAGCCTTCCTCATAGATTTTGGTCGCCTGCTTACGGATGGTCCTTACCCAGTAGAACCCCTGCAGATCCATAAGCTGCAGCAGGATATCGCGGAACATTACGGCGTCGGTCACTTCCAACACAATGGAATGGGCCAGGCCGCGCACGATACCCATATCCTCGAACGACATATGTGTGCCGCCGTTATGGCAGGCGCTGACGCCTGCGTCGGAGGCGATGACCTTCACATTGTTGCGCTGGTAATCCAGCGACATGAACAGTTGATCGAAACAACGGCGGCTGGCAAACGCCGTAAAGGTGTGCACGAAGGGAGTTCGGCCGGTGAGAGACAGCCCCGCCGCAACGCCGATGACATTGGCCTCCATAATGCCGCAGTTGATGACGTGGCGCGGATAGTCCTTATGCACGCCGTCCATCGACATCGAACTCATCAGGTCGGCCTCCAGCGCAATGATCGGCGTCTCCCGTTCAATCTGTTCGCGCACCGTATTGGCATACACCTTGCGCATTTCTATCCTGTCTTTTTCCAGCGCGAGCGTAACGTTAATCATCTGCGGCCTCCAGTTCAGCTATCGCCTGTTCGATTTCCTGTTTGACGTCTTCGGTCAGGCGAAGGTGGTGCGAATTCGCCAACGACATCAGATAAGGCACCCCCTGCCCCTTCACGCTATCGAGAATCACCACCAGCGGCGGCTGCTCGGCCTGACGCAGCGGCGCGCAGGCCTGGCGGATGGCGTCGATGTCGTCGCCCTTGACCGTAGCGACATCGAAACCGAACGCACGAAACTTGCCAGCCAGATCGAATGGACGGATCACTTCATCCAGCGTGCCGTCCAGTTGCTGTTTGTTGTAATCGATAAACAGCGTCAGATTCTGCAGCGAGTGGTGGGCGATAAACTGGAAGGCTTCCCAGCATTGTCCCTCGTTCAGTTCGCCGTCGCCCAGAATGCAGAACACCCGGTTATCGCGCCCGGCCAGCTTGTGGGACAGCGCCATGCCAGCGGCGATGGACACCCCCTGGCCTAGCGAGCCGGTGGTGGCGTCCACGCCGATGGTGAGCCGGCGGTCGGGGTGACTCGGTAGCCGCGTGCCGTTTTGATTGAGCGTCGCGAGCTGCCCGACGGGAAAATAGCCTGACAGCGCCAGCGTGCTGTAGAGCGCCGGGCCGGCATGGCCCTTGGACAGCACGAAATAGTCGCGCTGCGGCCAGCCGGGTTTGCCGGGGTCAATGCGCATCACCTCGCCGTACAACACAGCCAGCGTCTCGACTACCGACATCGAGCCGCCATAGTGTCCGAACCCGAGTCCGGTCAGCATTTTCAGCGTCTCGATACGGATCCGGCGAGCAAAATCGCGCGTCGTCGTTGCATCTTTCATAGTAGAGTCCTCACTGATTCTTCCTGCCGTCAGGCGAAGAAGGTTCATCCACACGGCGTTTTTTACCGAGATAGTTATGCGCCACCAGCAGTGCGAAGATGGCGACGATCAACAGCGTGATCATTTCCTTATTCATAAAGCGGGCGAGGTTGCCGAGCACGATCCCCACCACGCCGAAATCTGCGTCGGAGAACGTCGTATTGGCCAGTCCGATCGCGCCCAGCACAGGCAGCAGCAGTACCGGCAGGAAAGTAATCAACAGTCCGTTGGCGAACGCGCCCAGCATGGCGCCGCGGCGGCCGCCGGTGGCGTTGCCGAACACGCCCGCCGTCGCGCCGGTGAAAAAGTGCGGCACCACGCCCGGCAGAATCAGCACCAGCTTCATCTGCCCCAGCAGGAAAAGGCCGACCAGACCGCCCAGGAAGCTGAACAGAAAGCCGATCAGCACGGCGTTGGGCGCATAGGGATACACCACCGGGCAATCGAGGGCGGGACGGGCGTTCGGCACCAACTTTTCCGAAAAGCCGGTGAACGCCGGCACGATTTCAGCCAAAATCAACCGCACGCCCTGCAAAATGATGAACACCCCCGCCGCGAAGGTGATCGCCTGAATAATGGCGTACACCAGATAGTTCTGGCCTGCGCTGTACTGCTGTTCGACGAAGCTTTGTCCGGCGCATACCGCCAGGATGAGATAAATGACCGTCATGGTTATGGAGATGGAGATGGAACTGTCGCGCAGGAAGCTGAGGTTTTTCGGCAGGCTCATTTCCTCGGTGGAGCGAGAATTTTTCCCGACCCGGTCGCCGATCCAGCCGGCCAGCACATAGCCGATGATGCCGAAATGGCCGAAGCCGATATCGTCGTTGCCGGTAATGCGCCGCATATAGGGCTGGGCGATGGCCGGGAAAAACGCCATAATCAGCCCCAGCGCCAGCGCGCCGGTGAAGACCAGTTCGATCCCCTCGAACCCCGCCACGCTCAGTATGACGGCGATCATGCAGGCCATATAAAAAGTGTGGTGGCCGGTCAGAAAGATATATTTCAAGCGGGTAAAGCGGGCGACGATAATATTCGCCACCATACCGAAGGCCATAATAAAGGCCGTCGCGGCGCCATATTTTTCCAGCGCGATAGAGACTACGGCTTCATTATTCGGAATAATGCCCTGAATATTAAACGCATATTCGAACATGCCGCCAAGCGGATTCAGCGCGCTCACTAATACCGACGCGCCGCCCGCCAGAACCAAAAATCCCAGAATGGTTTTTACCGTTCCCTTAACGATATCGCTAAATGGCTTTTTTTGCGCCAGCAAACCGATAAGGGCGATAATACCGACCAGAATCGACGGCACCTTGAGTATATCAACGATAAACTTGAGCGTTTCCTGGATAAACATATCCACCTCGCCATTGTGTCAGGGTTAGTCCAGCTTGAAGTAAGCACGGAGTTTTAATTCCAACTCATTGATATCGACAATATTTTTAATCACGATCACCTGTTCGGCGGGCACGCCGGCGCTGTCGGCGATATCCTGGGCCATGACAAAGACGTCAGCCGCGTTCGGTACGGCCGACGACAGATCCGAATGTTCTACCTCCGCCTCGATATTCAGTTTTTTTAATACCTTTTTGATATTCATTTCGACCATAAAGCTGCTGCCTAGGCCGGAACCACAGATAGCCATAATTTTCATCGCGTGCTTCCATCGTAAAATTTAGAGACGACGAGATCCTGGAGCGGAATAAGCCATTCCGTTCTATGGAGATGTCTGTTTAATTAGCCCGGCGCGCTATCGTCGCCGGCAGAGAATATCGCTTAGTATTGATGAATAATGTCGAGCACCTCCTCTACCGTGCGCGCCGCCAATAGCGCCGTAATCGCCTCGTCGCAGGAAAATAATTCCGCCAGTTGCGCGATAAGTTCGATATGGCTGTTGCCGTCGGGCGCCGACAGCATCACGATCAGGCGCACCGGATCGTGATCGGCCGAATGAAAAATGACCCCTTCGCGCACCAGAAGCAGCGACAGGCCCAGCGTAAGCGCTCCTTCTTCCGGCCGGGCATGCGGCATGGCGATGCCCGGCGCCAGGACAAAATAGGGACCGATCGCGTCGTACTGCCGAAAAATGGCCGGCACATAGCTATTCGAGATGATACCTTTGGCTATTAGAGGCGCCGCCGCCAGCGCCACGGCCTGGCGCCAGTCATCCGCCCTATCGCATATCTGAATGCTGTCCTGCATAAGCCAGTCGTTTAACACGGTGCCTCCTTCGCCCTGACACGTTGCCAAGCGACACTCGCGGCGTCGCGCTGAACAAACTCTAATCAAGCCGTAGGCGTCTAACTGTGATTATCGTCCCAAAGATAGCGCTATCAAAAAACGCAAACAGGATTTTGTGATAGCGCTATCAAAACACAAGCACCGTGCAGGATGCTGGTTAAAACGTCGCTATCGGTAACCCGAGGCTCGCGTTAAACTACCTTCAAAAAACCAGGGGTACGCAAGTGTCCGAATGCCATGTTCAGCGGCGCACGAGAGGTGCGGCCGCGAGTGTAGGATTGTGAATGTCTATCATTAAAAAAAGACGCAGCCTGGGACGGGTAACGATATCGGACGTTGCCCAGCTTGCCGGCGTCGGTACCATGACCGTTTCACGGGCGCTGCGCACCCCGGAACAGGTTTCCGATAAGCTGCGCAGCAAAATCGAGGCGGCGGTTGAGGAGCTGGGCTATCTGCCCAATCTGGCGGCCAGCTCTCTGGCTTCCGCCTCCTCCTATTCCATCGCCATGCTGGTCTCAAGCCTGTCGGAACCGGGCGCGGCGGAGATGTTCGCCGGGCTGCAAAAAGTACTGCTGCCCGCCGGGTATCAAATCATGCTGGCGGAAACCCGTCACAGCATGGAGCGGGAAGAAAAGCTGCTGGATATGCTGCTGTCTTACAACCTGGCGGCGGCGGTGCTGCTCAGCGTAGAGCACAGCGAGCGCGCCCGCAAAGGGCTGTCGGCGGCGCATATCCCGGTCATGGAGATCGGCGCCATCAGCGATAACCCTATCGATATGAATATCGGCATCGACAATGCGCAGGCGATGGATCTGCTCACCCAGGCGGTGGTCGAGCGCGGCTATCAGAATATCGGCCTGCTGTGCGCCAATCAGGAGCAGTGGCTGTTCAAGCAGTATCTGCAAGGCTGGCATAAAGCCATGCTGCGCAACCATATGTCGCCGCACCGGGTAATCAACGCCTCCAGCCCGGCCAATTTCAGCACCGGCGCTCATCAGTTGCCGGAGTTTTTGCTGGCCTGGCCCGAACTGGATGCGCTTATCTGCCTGTCGGATGAAATGGCCTGCGGGGTACTGTACGAATGCCAGCGCCGGCGCATTAAAGTGCCGGACGATCTGGCGGTGGTGGGATTCGGCAATAGCGACGTCAGCCAGGTATGCCAGCCGCCGCTGACCACCATGACGGTGCCGTTCAGGGAGATAGGGGTACAGGCGGGTAAAGCGCTGCTGGCGCGGCTGAACAATGAAGAGAGTCAGGTGGCCGATGTCATCGCGTCCACCCTATGCAGGCGCAGCAGCTTTTAGCGGGAAATCGCGACGCGATAAACGCCCCGCCGTCGAAAAACGGCGGGGCGGCGAAGCCGCTACTCGGCGGCGTCGAGAGGCGCCGTCAGCGGCTTGCCGTAGTGTTTATCGCTGTAGCGCGTCAGCCACAGCGACAAAGCCTTGAGCGAATCGGGCGTAAACTCGTCGCAGCGGGCGGTGATCTCTTCGGGCGTCAGCCAGCTTACCTCGTCGATTTCCGTCTCCTGAAGCGCAAACGGCCCGTGCGTGACGCAGCTGAATAATCCCCCCCACACCCGGCAATTTTCCCCTTCGTAGTAAAATAAACCGTGTTCGGCAAAGGGCACCCCGGCAATACCGAGCTCCTCCTCCGCCTCACGCCGGGCGGACTCCAGCATATTCTCTCCGCTCTGCACGACGCCGCCGGCCGTCGCGTCCAGCCATCCCGGATAGAAATCTTTGCTTTCGGTCCGGCGCTGAACCAGGATTTTCCCCATGCCGTCATGCACAACGATATAAGTAGCCCGATGACGCAGACTCTGAGCACGCATCTGCTGACGACTGGATTGGGCGATAACCTGATTGTTTTCATCGACGATATCCACCCACTCGGTGCCTGCTGACTGACTTTGTTCCGCCATCCTCTGAAACCCTTTAGTATTGGCGCGTTGCCGCGCGCGTCGGTGTTGAATAATGGTGTGTTGCCGGGCGACAACCGCTAAATTAGTAGCTAATCGTCACTTGTGCAATAGGCTCGCCGCCTTGCAGCGGAAGAACCTGTAAGGCGCCTTGCGCCAGCATCCCGTAGCTGGCGGGGTAGCCGCCTTTAGGCAGACTCACCGAACCGGGATTAAAGTAGTATAGGTCACCCCGCTTCTCCGCCACGGGAATATGCGTATGGCCGTAAACCAGCACGTCATCGGTATTTAACGGCGGAAGATTGTCGGGATGATAGAGGTGGCCGTGGGTAAGGAAAAGACGATTTTTCGGCAATAGCACATGTTGCCAAGGCGCCGTCACCGGGAAATCAAGCAGCATCTGATCCACCTCGCTGTCGCAGTTTCCCCGTACCGCAATGATACGCCGCGCATAGGCGTTCAGCCGGGCGGCGACATCCGCCGGCAGGTAGCGTTCGGGCAATGGATTGCGCGGACCGTGATTCAGAAAATCACCCAGCAGGATCAACCACGCGGCGTCGCTTTGCTCAAAAATATCCAGCACCCGATCGGTGGCGGCCAGAGATCCGTGGATGTCTGAAGCAAACATTAATTTCATCGTTTATACCTTTCCTCGCATCGCAGTCGCCGCCTTGTCAAGGTAAAACAGGGTTGGCGGCGACTCCAGTGACTTTGGTTACGCCCCAAAGCACGTTATCAGTCATACCTCCATAGTTTAACAAAGTTACGCCGCCGGTCTTACCCCGAATTCAGGATAAATCGCGCCGTCGCCGCCAGGCCGTTTTCACGCGGGGAAAAACGCTAGCGTGACGGCAACCCGGCGGACGGCGGCGCGATGCGCCCGTGCAACGCGGGATTGTCGCTTTCGTCCTTCAGCCGAATCCCCGACAGGCGGCGCAGGAAGCACTGCTCCAGCAGCCAGGCCAGCTTAAAGGCGGCCTGGGGATAATCCAGCCCTTCGGGACGGATATTGGAAATACAGTTGCGCTCCGACTCCAGACGCCGGGTATGGGGCCCCCAGGTCAGATAAACGCTCAGACTGTCCGGTGAAGAGAGCCCCGGCCGCTCGCCGATCAGAATGGCGACGGCCCTGGCCTGCAAACACTCGCCGATATCGTCTCCCAGCGCCACGCGCGACTGATGCGCCAGCACGACGGGCGCCAACGATAGTCCCAGACGGGAAAGATAAGGCAGCAGCGCCGCGATTAACGGCGCGGCCTGCCGATGCACCGCCTTGGAAGAGAGGCCGTCGCCCACCACCAGCAGCAGATCGGCCGGCTTGACGGACGAGTCCCGCAGCAGCTCGCGGCTCTCATCGGCAAGCCGGCGCCCTAAATCGGGCCGGCAGAGATACTGCTCCCGGCTTTGCGCGGCGCTGTGCACCCTAAGGGTTTTCAGTCCCGCGCTTTCCAGGCGGCGAGCCAGCGTTTCACTGTCGAACGCCTGATGCACGGCATCGCGGGCCTGAGCGTGGGCCAGGCCGAACTTCAACAGCTCCCCCGTCGGCATGCTGGCCCCGGCGCGCCCCAGCGCGATGCGCGCGGCGGTAAACTCGCGCAGCGCCTCCCAGGGATTAGCGTGGATCACCTTACTCATGCGTTCTCCTCCAGATAGGGTTGATGCCGTAATAGCGGGTGCTGACTGCCGGCATCGCACAGGCGGCCCTGTGCGTCGATGATCCTCATCTGCTCCAGCCAGGCGCCGAACTCCGGCGCATGCTTCAGCCCCAGCAGTTCGCGGATGTAAAGGGCGTCATGGAAGGAGGTGCTCTGATAGTTGAGCATAATGTCGTCCGCGCCCGGAACGCCCATCAGAAACGTCAGTCCGGCATTGGCGAGCAGGGTCAGCAGCGTGTCCATATCATCCTGGTCGGCCTCGGCATGGTTGGTGTAACACACATCGCATCCCAGCGGGACGCCCAGCAGCTTGCCGCAGAAATGATCCTCCAGCCCGGCGCGGATAATCTGTTTGCCGTCATACAGATATTCGGGGCCGATAAACCCCACCACCGTATTCACCAGCAGCGGAGAGAAGCGACGGGCCACCGCATAGGCCCGCGCCTCGCAGGTTTGCTGATCCACCCCGTGATGCGCGTTGGCGGACAGGCAGCTCCCCTGCCCGGTTTCAAAATACATTACGTTATCGCCCACCGTACCGCGCTTCAGGCTTAATGCCGCCTGATGCGCTTCTTCCAGCGTGGCCAGATTAAAACCAAAGCCGGCGTTGGTGGCCTCGGTGCCGGCGATCGACTGGAACACCAGATCGACGGGAGCGCCCCGCTCCATCAATTGCAGGGTATTGGTAACGTGCGTCAGCACGCAGGATTGCGTCGGGATGGCGAAACGGCTGATGACGTCATCCAGCATGTAGTTCAGTTTTTCCAGCAGCGGCAGGCTGTCGCTGGCGGGGTTGATGCCCACCACCGCATCGCCGCTGCCGTACAGCAGGCCATCCAGCATGCTTGCCGCGATGCCTTTCAGATCGTCGGTCGGGTGATTCGGCTGCAACCGCACGCTAATGTGTCCGGGCAGGCCGATGGTGTTGCGGAATCGGGTGGTGATGCGGCATTTTTTGGCCGCCAGGATCAGGTCCTGATTACGCATGATTTTACTGACGGCCGCCGCCATTTCCGGCGTGATGCCGGGGGCGACCCGGGCCAGCAGCGCGCTATCGGTGCCTTCGCTTAACAGCCAGTTGCGAAAATCCCCCACCGTCAGATGAGAAATCGCGGCAAACGCCTGATGGTCATGCGTATCGATAATAAGCCGCGTCACCTCATCCTGTTCGTAAGGAATCAGCGCCTGCCGCAGAAAGGTATCCAGCGGCAGATCGGCCAGCGCCATGCGCGCCGCCATACGTTCCTCGGCGCTTTGCGCCGCCACGCCGGCCAGAACATCGCCGGAACGCGCCGGCGACGCCTTGGCCATCAGCTCGCGCAAATCATTAAAACGGTAGCTGCGGTGACTCAGCGTAGTCTGATACATGCTTGCGCCTCAATGGTGTTGAACCGTCCGCCGTCGGGATAACGGGCGGGCGGTGTTTAATCCGTCGCTTACTTGGACGCCGTCAGCTGCGGGTCCAGCGCGGCGGCATCGCGCGATTCGCCGGTCAGGCGGAACCAGCCGTAGCCTATCAGCATCATGGCGGCGAAGATCGTCGCCAATAAGCTATTGTAATACACCATGGCCGCCAGACAGATTAGCGCCATCACCAGCGCAAACGCCGGGGCAAAGGGATACCAGGGGGCGCGGAACGGACGGTCCAGCGCAGGTTCGCTACGCCGCAGTTTAAACAGCGACGCCATTGAAGTGATATACATCACAATGGCGCCGAATACCGACATGGTGACGATATTGGCCGTCAGCGGCTGCCCGCCGATGGTGACCAGCGAATCGGAGAAAATGGCGGCGATGCCGACCACGCCTCCGGCCAGAATCGCCCGGTGAGGCGTACGGAAACGGGTATGGATGCGCGCCAGCGGCTTAGGCAGATAGCCCGCCCGCGCCAGCGCGAATATCTGCCGGGAATAGCCCATGATAATGCCGTGGAACGACGCGATCAGACCGAACAGCCCGAGCCATACCAGCATATGCAGCCAGCCGCTGTTGCCGCCGACGATCAGCTTCATGGCCTGGGGCAGCGGATCGTTGATATTCGCCAGTTGACGCCAGTCTCCCACGCCGCCGGCAAACAGCATGACGCCCAGCGCCAGCAGGGTTAAGGTGAGGATGCCGCAGATAAAGGCGCGCGGAATGGTGCGGCGCGGATCTTTAGCCTCTTCGGCGGCCATCGCCGCTCCTTCAATCGCCAGAAAGAACCAGATGGCGAACGGAATGGCGGCAAAAATACCGGAGATCGCCACCGTGCTGAATTCGTCTGACCCCGCCCAGCCCAGATTGGTGAAGTTGTCCCATTCAAAACCGGGAGCGACCACGCCCATAAACACCAACAGTTCGAAAATCGCCAATAGGGTGACCAGCAGTTCAAAGGTGGCGGCGATGCCGACGCCCAGAATATTGAGCCCCATAAAAACCAGATAGGCGCTGACGGCGACCCATTTGGGGTCCAGCGCCGGAAACTGCACGTTCAGATAGGCGCCGATGGCCATTGAAATAGCCGGCGGGGCAAACACAAACTCGATCAGCGTGGCGAACCCGGCGATAAAACCGCCGGTCGGGCCAAAAGCGCGGTAGGCGTAGGCGAACGGACCGCCGGCATGGGGTATCGAGGTGGTCAGCTCGGTGAAGCTGAAGATAAAGGCGCAATACATGGCGGCGATCGCCAATGCGGTGATCAGGAACCCCAGCGTGCCGGCCTGCGCCCAGCCATAGCTCCAGCCGAAATATTCACCGGAAATCACCAGCCCGACGGCGATCCCCCATAAATGGAAACTGCCCAGGGTGCGTTTTAACCCCGGTTCCGCGTTGTTGCTTTTCATACATCCATCCCTTGATATCAATATATTATCCAGGGATATTGCAAAGACCGTACCAGATGGCCAAAGAGAAAATTAGCCCGCCCAGAGCCGATCGGCCAAACGACCCGTCGCCGTCCTGCGCACCGTGCCGAGACGGGCTGCTCCACAATGCGGCATTTGCTGCATAATTTCAGGGCATGCACCGTTGAGAGGCAAAACGCGCGGGCAATCCGAGCGCCGGCCCGGTTTATGGCAGCTTGATCCGCGCCACAAGATTAGCTCTGCGCCGCTTATTTTCCCGCCGCAGAAGTGGTAGGGTAATCTCCCGGCTTTTCAGAAACGGCGGGTTAACCCGGCGGTTAATCCTGACCGAACGGCAACGTGATCAAATGCGATCAATAGTCACGCAGTTCCAGCAACGGAGACGCTATTTATGATTGATCTCTATTACGCCCCTACCCCCAACGGGCATAAAATCACCCTTTTTCTTGAAGAAACAAATATTCCCTACCAGCTTCATCACGTTAATATCAGCACCGGCGAGCAGTTTAAACCGGCGTTTCTGGCCATCTCGCCCAACAACAAGATCCCGGCGATCGTCGATCATCAGCCCGCCGATGGCGGCGCCGCCATCAACCTGTTCGAGTCGGGGGCGATCCTGCTCTATCTGGCGGAAAAAAGCGGCGCCCTGCTGAGCCGGGATCTGCGCGAACGCACGGCGACGCTGCAATGGTTATTCTGGCAGGTCGCCGGCTTCGGTCCGATGCTGGGGCAAAACCACCACTTCAACCACTATGCGCCGCAGCCCGTTCCCTACGCCATTGAGCGTTATCAGCAGGAAACGCAGCGCTTATACCGCGTATTGGATAAGCAGTTGCAGAAAAGCCCTTGGCTGGCGGGCGAAAACTACAGTATCGCCGATATCGCCACCTATCCGTGGGTGGTCTCATATGCCCGCCAGCGTATCGATCTTGGCGACTATCCGGCGGTGAAAAGCTGGTATGAGCGGATTAACGCCCGTCCGGCCACCGAGCGCGCCTACAAATTGGCTGAGCGGTAATCATTCTGCTATTCATCCCATTCGGCCTTCGGTTATCTTCTGGTATGGTTAGCCAAACATCCATATCACCGAGGGCCGATGAATGCCACACAGCAACACCGATGCTATTATTCGTATAAAAAACCTGAGGTTACGCACGTTCATTGGAATTAAAGAAGAAGAGATCAATAACCGGCAGGATATTGTGGTCAACGTGACGATCCACTACCCGGCGGCGCGCGCGCGCCATAGCGAGAAGATCGATGATGCGTTGAACTACCGCACGATCACTAAGAGTATTATTCGCCATATTGAGGAGAACCGTTTTTCCCTGCTGGAAAAATTAACCCAGGATGTGCTTGATATCGCCAGCAATCATGACTGGATCACCTATGCTGAAGTTGAAGTGGATAAACCCTTCGCCCTGCGCTACGCCGACTCGGTCTCCATGACCATGCGCTATTACAAGGAATTACGCTAGCCGTGGCCCGTCAGGAAAAAGCCTTATGACATCCCCCTGGCCGGCATGGGTTCTCAATGAGGTAAGATATGCAATTATTAATTACCGGTGGAACCGGTCTTATCGGCCGCCATCTGATTGAACGATTACAGTTGCTTTCCCACCAGGTCACCGTATTGACCCGCGATCCCGAACGCGCCCGCAAACGACTGGGCGATAAGGTGGAATACTGGTCGACGCTGAACAATAAAACCGCGCTGAACGATTTCGACGGCGTGATTAATCTGGCGGGCGAGCCGATCGCCGACAAACGCTGGACCCCGCAGCAGAAACAGCGCCTGAGCCAGAGCCGCTGGAGTATTACCGAACGCCTCGCCAACCTGATTAACGCCAGCAGCGAACCGCCCGCCGTTTTTATTTCCGGTTCCGCCGTGGGCTATTACGGCGATCAGGGGGCGGCGCTGGTGACGGAGGATGAAACCCCCGCCAACGAATTCACCCATCACCTGTGCGCCCGCTGGGAAGCGCTGGCGCAGTCCGCCGAGAGCGACAAAACCCGCGTCTGCCTGTTGCGCACCGGCATCGTCCTTTCCGCGCAGGGCGGCGCGCTGGCCAAGATGTTGCCGCTCTTCCGTCTCGGCCTTGGCGGCCCGCTGGGGTCCGGCAAACAGTACATGCCTTGGATTCATCTCGACGATATGGTGAACGGGATTATTTATCTGCTGGATAACACTGTGCTTAGCGGCCCGTTCAATATGGTGTCGCCCTATCCGGTGCGCAACGAGCAGTTTTCGGCCATGCTGGCGCAGGTGCTGAATCGGCCGGGATTGGTGCGCGCTCCCGCCTGGGCCATCAAGCTGCTGATGGGGGAAGCCGCCACGCTGGTGCTGGGCGGACAGCGGGCCATTCCGCAGCGGCTGGAGGCGGCGGGTTTCGGCTTTCGCTTTTTTGAACTGGAAGAGGCGCTGCGCGACGTGACGAAAAAAACCGGCTGACGCAACGCCAGCCGGAACGACGCTATTTCAAATTCCCCGACAGAAACTGCTGTAAGCGGGGGCTTTTGGGGCTGCCGAACAGCACATCCGGCGGCCCTTCTTCTTCAATCACGCCCTGATGCAGAAAAATCACATGGCTGGAAACGTGGCGCGCAAACTCCATTTCATGGGTGACCACCACCATCGTTTTCCCCTCTTCCGCCAGTTGCTGCATAATACGCAACACCTCGCCGACCAGCTCCGGATCCAGCGCCGAGGTGGGTTCGTCGAATAGCAGCACTTCCGGCTCCATCGCCAGCGCCCGCGCGATAGATACCCGCTGCTGCTGTCCGCCGGAGAGATTGGCCGGGTATTTACTCTGCGCCTCCCCGGTGATGCCCACTTTATCCAGATAAAACGCCGCACGCTGGCGCGCCTCGGCCTTACTCAACCCCAATACCTGAACCGGCGCCTCCATCACGTTTTCCAGCGCGGTCATAAAGCTCCACAGGTTAAAATGCTGAAACACCATCGTCAGACGGGTGCGCAGCATCTGCAGCTGTTTTTTATCGAACACCTTCAACTGACCGTCGTTATCGCGCACCATGCGGATTTCCTGGTCGTTGACGTAAATGGTCCCTTCGCAGGGCTTTTCCAAAAAGTTGATGCAGCGCAGCAGGGTGCTTTTGCCGGAGCCGGACGATCCGATAATCGAAATCACATCCCCGGCGTTAGCCTGTAGCGAAACGCCCTTCAGCACTTCATGCTGACCATAACGTTTATGCAGATCCGTCACCATCAGCTGATTATTCGACATACTCTGTTCCTGGTTTTAATGGGATGAACGGGTATCAAGATGGCGTAACCAGCGCTGTTCCGCTTTTCTGAACAGCCCGATTAACGCAAAAGAAATCGCCAGATAGATCGCCGCGGCGATGCCGAAAGCGTGGAACGGCTGGTAGGTTGCGGCATTGATATCGCGGGCGATTTTCAAAATATCCGGCACCGTGACGGTAAACGCCAGCGCCGTGGAGTGCAGCATCAGGATCACTTCATTGCTGTAGGCCGGCAGCGCAATCCGCAGCGCGCCGGGTAAAATAATGCAGCGATACTGCTTAAAGCGCGAAAAACCGTAGGCCCTGGCCGCTTCGATCTCGCCGTGGGGAACCGAGCGGATGGCGCCGGCGAAAATCTCCGTGGTGTAGGCGCAGGTATTTAACGTCAGCGCCAGAATGGCGCAATTGAGGCCGCTGCGGAAAAAGGCATTTAACAGATCGCTGCCGCGCACCATTTCCAGGCTGTAGACGCCGGAGTAAAACACCAGCAGCTGCACGTACAGCGGCGTACCGCGGAACACATAGGTAAACAGCCAGACCGGCAGGCTGAATCGCCGTCTGGGCGACACCCGGGCCACCGCCAGCGGCAGCGCCAGCATACCGCCGATAACCACCGAAGAAATCAGCAGCCACATGGTCATCGCCAACCCGGTAAGGCGATAGCCGTCGCTCCACAGCAGAGGCTGCCAGTATTGTTGCAGGATCTCACTCATAGCTTATTTTTTTGACTCCCGCCGAATAGTGTTTTTCCAGCCACCACAGCACGCCGTTGGACAGGGTGGTAAAGATCAGATACATCGCCCCGGCGACCAGCGCGAAATAAAACGGCTCATGGGCGCCTTTGCCCGCCAGCTGCGTGGCCTTGATCACATCGTTCAGACCGAGCAGCGACACCAGCGCGGTGGCCTTCAGGATCACCTGCCAGTTATTGCCGATGCCCGGCAAGGCGAAGCGCATCATCGAGGGAAACAGTATGCGGCGAAATACTTTCAGCGGAGAAAAACCAAACGCCACCGCCGCTTCAATCTGGCCGGGAGGCACCGCCTGATAGGCGCCGCGGAAGGTCTCGGTAAAATAGGCGCCGTAGATAAAACCCAGGGTGATAATCCCCGCCGTAAGCGGATCGATATCTATCTGGCCGACCCCCAGCGCTTCCGTTACGCCGTTCAGCGCGATCTGCAGACCGTAAAAAATCAGCAGCATCAGCACCAGATCGGGCACGCCGCGGATCAGCGTGGTATAGCAGGAGAAACATCCCGACAGCAGCCGATTGGCGGACAGCTTGGCGCCGGCGCCGATCAGCCCGATGACCAACGCCAGCAGCAGCGAACTCACCGCCAGCTCCAGCGTCATCGCCGCGCCATCCAGAATTAATTGCGAATAGCCATACAGCATTGCTCATATCCGTTAAGAGTAAAATGGAGGTTAACCGCCAGGCATTGCGGTGCGACGGGCTTCCTGAATCCGTCGTGCGGACCTTTGCCGGCGTTGTGCCCGCGCGGGCGGGCACGCTGATAAACCGCGGTCTAGCGTCGCGGTTTATCAACGTCCTAAACAGCCGATAACGGAGGCTTAGCCGCCGTAGACATCAAAATCGAAGTATTTTTTCGCCAGGGTATCGTAGGTGCCGTCTTTGCGTATTTCCTCAAAGGCCTTATCCAGCGCGGCCTTCAGCTCAGTATCCGCTTTACGCAGCCCGATGCCGGTCCCGACGCCGAAATATTTGTCATCTTTTACCGCCGGGCCGGCAAACGCATAATCCTTGCCGACAGCCAGCTTCAGGAAACCTTCGCTGCCCGCCACCTCATCCTGAAACGCGGCATCGATGCGCCCCGCGGTCAGGTCGGCGTAGATCAAGTCCTGGTTCTGGTAGGCGACGACGTCGATGCCTTTCGGCTGCCAGTACGCATTGGCGTAAGATTCCTGCGTGGTGCCCTGTAATACGCCGACGCGTTTCCCGCCCAGGGACGCCGTCGTCGGTTCAATCCCGGCGTCTTTTTTGGCGATCAGCCGGGCATTGGCGGCGTAAAGTTTTTCAGTAAAAGCAATTTCCTGCTGACGTTTTTCGGTGATGGAGAGCGAAGAGATAATGGCGTCGATTTTTTTCGCCTTCAGCGACGGAATCAACGCATCAAAGTCACTTTCAACAAAGGTGCAGTTAGCCGCGATGCGCTGGCATAACGCTTTGGTCAGATCGATATCAAACCCAACCAGTTCGCCGCTGCTGTTTTTAGACTCAAAGGGAGCATAGGTGGGATCGGTGCCAAATT
The DNA here is from genome assembly GCF_023347575.1 of Brenneria tiliae. Classification (NCBI taxonomy): domain Bacteria; kingdom Pseudomonadati; phylum Pseudomonadota; class Gammaproteobacteria; order Enterobacterales; family Pectobacteriaceae; genus Brenneria; species Brenneria tiliae. The sequence goes on from NZ_JAKPCB010000102.1 coordinate 148,931, forward strand.
TAATATTTTTGGGAATGTCGGCCATGGCGCTTCCTGCGGCCAGAATGAATGCCAGCGGTAAAACTTTTATCAGTTTTTTCATATTGCTACCTTTGCCAATAAGTGATTGAAGGTCAAATGTGGTGCGTCTGTATCAGAGCGATTGCTTGCTTTAAAGACGGCTAGCTGTTTGCCACTGCGGAACATTGCAGTTTTCATGCCAAAAGAAGAAAGTCGCATTAACTACGTCACCGGACGAATATATCGCGCAACGGCCAAAATAACCATTTGATTATTAATGAATTAACCCCGTAATCTCGCATAAAAAACCGCCGCGCGACAGCACGCGACGGTAAACACGGCGCCCCGCGCGCACAATATTAGTGCATTGACGCAATAAAACGGTGCGCCAGCGGAAAAAAGCCCCATAACGGAGCATTGCCGTTATTTCACCCCTTTCCCCGGCGGCCGGTCGATGCCCGAAAAACAGGCCGCCGTCACGCCCCCTGCCAGCGGGTAAACAGATCCTGCGGCAGCGCAATATCAAACTGGTCGAGCACGCGGTTTACCGTCTGATCGATAATATCCTGCACCGTTTGCGGGCGATGATAAAAAGCGGGCACCGGCGGCATAATAACCGCCCCCAGCTCCACCGCCTGGGTCATAATGCGCAAATGCCCCAGATGCAGCGGCGTTTCACGCACGCAAAGCACCAGCGGGCGACGCTCCTTCAGCACCACGTCCGCCGCCCGCGTCAGCAACGTATCGCTGTAGCTATGGGCGATCCCCGACAGGGTTTTGATCGAGCAGGGCAAAATCACCATTCCCGCCGTCTTGAACGATCCGGAAGAGAGGCTGGCGGCGATATCGCGCGTATCGTGCACCACATCCGCCAGCGCCTGAACCTCGCGCAGGGTGAAATCAGACTCCAGCGGCAGCGTCTGCCGCGCCGCCTGACTGATAATCAGATGGGTTTCTATTCCCTCAACCGCCCGTAGCACCTGCAGCAGGCGGACGCCGTAAATCACGCCGCTGGCGCCGGAAATGCCAATAATAAGTCGTTTCATCAATACTGCCTCTGGACTGAGCGCGCCTGATGCTCAACGCGAATAACGGATCTGCGCTGACTTTGCCGCATCGGCGGGCGATAGGCAAGAATAAGAAAAGGGAAGCGCGCCCGAACGCACTCCCCTTTTCGTTATCGCACTACAAGATTTTCAGCGCTCAACCTTCGTTGTGCAACTCCAGATCTTCCACTTCGCTCTGGCTGCGCAGCGCTTTGGCGTCGTCATTGCGCAGCACTTCCAGGTAGTCCAGATAGCCCTGATCGACGTCCTTGGTCACATATATCCCGTTGAATACCGAACATTCAAACTGGGTAATATCCGGGTTATCCTCGCGGGCCGCGGCGATCAGATCGTCCAGATCCTGGAAAATCAGCGCATCCGCGCCAATAAGCTGGCGGATCTCCTCCACTTCGCGGCCGTGGGCAATCAGTTCATTTACGCTCGGCATATCAATGCCGTAGACGTTGGGAAAGCGGATTTCCGGCGCCGCCGACGCCAGATAGACCCGTTTGGCTCCCGCCTCGCGCGCCATCTCGACAATCTGCTCCGAGGTGGTGCCGCGCACGATGGAGTCATCCACCAGCAGCACGTTTTTATCACGGAACTCGGCGCGGTTGGCGTTCAGCTTGCGGCGCACGGATTTACGGCGCGCCTGCTGCCCCGGCATGATAAAGGTACGGCCCACATAGCGGTTTTTGACGAATCCCTGGCGATACGGCTTATCAATGATGCGCGCGATTTCCAGCGCGATGTCGCAGGAGGTCTCGGGAATGGGGATCACCACGTCGATATCGAGATCTTCCCACTGGCGCGCGATCTTCTCGCCCAGCTTCTGCCCCATGCGCACGCGGGCGCTGTAGACGGAAATTTTATCGATAAACGAGTCCGGGCGCGCAAAATAAACGTACTCGAACAGACAAGGGTTGCTCTTCGGGTTCTCGGCGCACTGGCAGGTGAACAGCTGCCCTTTCTCGGTGATGTAAATCGCCTCGCCCGGCGCCACGTCGCGCAGGAATTCAAAACCCAGCGTATCCAGCGCCACGCTTTCCGACGCCACCATATATTCGCAGCGGCCGTCTTCCAGATCGCGTTTACCGATAACCAGAGGGCGGATGCCGTTGGGATCGCGGAACGCCACCATACCGTGGCCGATAATCATGCTTACGCAGGCATAAGCGCCGCGAATCTGCTGATGCGTGGCGGCAACGGCGGCAAAAATGTTATCGGCTTCCAGCGGATAGTGCTGAAAACGATCCAGCTCTCTGGCGAAAATATTCAGCAGAATTTCCGAATCCGAGGTGGTGTTGACGTGGCGACGCTCCTGTTCAAACAGCTTTTTACGCAGTTCGTGAGCGTTGGTCAGATTACCGTTATGCGCCAGGGTGATGCCGAACGGCGAGTTAACGTAGAAAGGTTGCGCCTCGGAGGCGCTGGAGCTGCCCGCGGTAGGGTAACGCACATGACCGATGCCCATATTGCCTTGCAAACGTTGCATGTGCCGTGCTTCAAACACATCCTTCACTAGGCCGTTGGCCTTGCGCAGGCGAAAACAGTTTAAGGCATCAATGGTTATGATGCCTGCGGCATCCTGCCCACGGTGTTGCAACACCGTTAACGCGTCATAAATCGACTGGTTGACCGGCGTAAAACCGGCGATACCGACAATACCGCACATGGTGTCTTTTCCTCATCAGCGCTATCGCAGCTCTATATATGCTGCGGCAAGAAACTTGACGTGCTTTGCAGGTAGTCAAAAAACCACCTGATGATATAACTGAACTGCGGAACTAACTGGGACTGCTTCCAATCGTCGCTCTGTGAAAAACCGGTAAAGGTATCCAGAAAAAAGAGCAGCGCGGAGACAATCAATACGCCGCGCAGCGCCCCGAAACAGACGCCCAATACGCGATCGGTGCCCGACAATCCGGTGCGTTCAACCAAAGAGCCGATCACATAGTTGACAATAGCACCCACAATCAACGTCGCAATAAACAGAATGGCAATAGCGATGCCATTGCGGACCAGTTCGTCATCAAAGCGGGTGAAATACACCGCCAGATAAGCGTAGTAATGGCTGGCGACAAAAAATGCGCATCCCCAGGTGACCAGCGACAACGCTTCACGTATAAACCCCCGGATAAGGCTGACCAGAGCCGAAAATCCGATGATGCCAATAATGACGTAATCAACCCAAACCATGAGCCATCCTAATAATGAACGATGCCAACCGCCCGGCCGCCACGTCATCCTGTTCGCGGCGAATTCTAACAGAAAAAGAAAACGTTTGCGTAGCGTATTTCCGCCGATTTTATTAATCGGCGGGCAGAGCAAAAACCGCCCGCCGGCGCGTTAATCCTTTAACGCACGCTGTACGATCTGACCTGACCGCTCAATCCGCTGAGCCGCTGTAATTCCGCCAGCGAAGACTGCAGCTTCTGTTTTGACGCGTCCGGCCCGACATAAATACGGGTTATCTGCCCCGCCACCGGGGTGGCCGGCACGGTATAGGCCCGATAGCCGGAAAGACGCAGCTTGGCGACAATCTCATTCACCTTGTCGGCGTTTTTCAAGGCGCCAAGCTGTACCACATAGGCTTGCCCGGCGGGCGCCTGTTGCGCAGGCCTGGTCTCCGGTTTGGCTTCAGGCTTCGGTTCCGCTTTAGGTTCAGGTTTGGGTTTCACTTCCGCTTTCGGCTGCGGCTTGGGTTCACTGGGCGCCGTCGGGCGCTCAACCACCGCCGGCGGCGCGATCGTCGCCGGGGGAGCCGGCGTTGCCGGAGGCGGGCTTTCCGGCTGGGCGCCTATCCCGGGAGTTTCGGCATCGGACGCCGCGCTCTTATCCTCCACGGCGGACGCCGCCCCTTCCGGCGGCTGGCTGGGCAACGGCTGGTTCAGCGCCGGCAAGGCTTCCATTTCGTTGCTGTCGCCCGGCTTGGGAACCAGCGGGATAGCCGCGAACTCATCGGCATAATGCTTTTTATCGCCGTCCAGCAGGCCGGGCAGCACGATAACGCCCAGCGCCACCAGAACGATCGTGCCGACCAAACGGTTCTGAAATTTACTCGCCATACGTTTGCCCCTCATCCAGCGCTTCCATGACCTGCGCTACCGTATGAAAAGATCCGCACACAATGACGATATCCTGTTCCGCCGACTCGGACATCGCCTGGCGCCAGGCGCCGGCCACATCCGCGAACTGCCGGCACCGCTCCAGATATTGCGCCAGTTGCCCCGCCGTGGCGCCGCGCGGGACGTCCAGCGGCGCGCAATACCATTCGTCCACCTGCGGCGTTAACTGGCTCAGCGTGCCGCCGATGTCTTTATCCGCCAGCATACCGACCACCGCGCGGACTTTCCCGCCCTGCGGCAGCATCGCCAGGCGGCTCGCCAGATAAGCGGCGGCATGGGGGTTATGGGCCACGTCCAGAATCAGCAGCGGTTTCTCGCCGACAATCTGGAAACGGCCGGGCAGCGCGGCCTGGGATAATCCCTGGCGAATCGCCTCTTCACTGACGTTCAAAGGCGAATAGTTCAGCGCGCTCAGGGCGCTGGCCGCATTGGCCAACGGCACATGCGGCAGCGGCAGCCCCGACAGCTCGCGCTGCTTATTCTGCCAGCTCCATCCGTCGCGCTGTATGGAGAAATCCCAGTCACGGCCGCGGCGCAGCAACACCGCGCCCTGTTCAGCGGCCACCTGCGCAATCGATCCGGGCATATCGGGTTCGCCGACCACCGCGGGTTTGCCGGCGCGGAAGATGCCCGCCTTTTCCCGGCCGATGCTGTCGCGGTCCTTACCCAGCCAGTCGGTATGGTCCAGCGCGATGCTGGTGACCACGGCGACGTCCGCATCGACGATATTGGTGGCGTCAAGGCGTCCGCCCAACCCCACTTCCAGGATCACCACGTCCAGTTGCGCCTGCTTAAACAGCCGCAGCGCGGCCAGGGTGCCGAATTCGAAATAGGTGAGCGACACATCGCCCCGGCCGGCTTCAATCTCCGCGAATGCCTGACAGTGCTGCGTCTCGGGCAGCTCTTTGCCCTGAATCCGCACCCGCTCGGTGTAGCGCAGCAAATGAGGCGAGCCGTAAACGCCCACCCGCAGTCCCGCCGCCAGCAGTATCGACTCCAGGGTACAGCAGGTCGTGCCCTTGCCGTTGGTTCCTGCGACGGTAAATACCACGCCGGCGGGCTGTAACAATTGAAGATTCCCGGCCACCTGCCTGACGCGATCCAGTCCCAAATCAATGGCCTGGGCGTGCAGGTGCTCCAGATAATGAAGCCACGTGACCAAAGGCGACGTGGCTTGGGGTACTTGAAGATTATCCATGAGTCCCGTTCACTGGCTTACGGTTCATTTTATACAGGAAGCATGGCTGCCGTTCGGTGCATCGCTCACGCTTCCTGTTCATCGGTTCGGTTATACTTCATCCTGCGATTCGGAGGCGGTATCGTGACTCTCCTCCACCACATCGCCGCCGGGTTCCGGATGATTGGTCAACTTGGCGAGGATCGTCGCCAGTTTGTAACGCATATCCGGGCGGCGGACGATCATGTCGATAGCGCCCTTCTCAATCAGGAACTCGCTGCGCTGAAAGCCCGGCGGCAGTTTTTCACGCACCGTTTGCTCAATCACCCGCGGACCGGCAAAGCCGATCAGCGCCTTGGGTTCGGCGATATTCAGATCGCCCAGCATGGCCAGACTGGCGGAGACGCCGCCCATGGTCGGGTCGGTCAGCACGGAAATGTAGGGCAGGCCGCGGTCGCGCATTTTCGCCAGCGCGGCGCTGGTTTTCGCCATCTGCATCAGCGACATCAGCGCTTCCTGCATCCGGGCGCCGCCGCTGGCGGAGAAGCAGACCAGCGGGCAGCCGTCTTCCAGCGCCTGCTCTACGGCGCGCACGAAACGCGCGCCCACCACCGAGGCCATCGAACCGCCCATAAAGGAAAATTCAAAGGAGGCCGCGACAACCGGCATACCGTACAGCGTGCCTTTCATGACGATCAGGGCGTCTTTTTCATCGGACTGCTTTTGCGCGGCGGCCAGGCGATCTTTGTATTTTTTGGAATCGCGGAATTTCAGGATATCTTTCGGTTCCAGTTCGCTGCCCAGCTCCACCGTCCCTTCTTTATCCAGGAAAGCCTGCAGGCGCGCGCGCGCGGAGAGGCGCATATGGTGATCGCACTTGGGGCACACTTCCAGATTTCGTTCCAGCTCGGCGCGATAAAGAACCTGGCCGCAGCTATCGCATTTCGTCCAGACCCCTTCAGGAATGTTCGCTTTACGGGTCGGAGTAATATTGCTTTTGTTAAGAATTCGTTCAATCCAGCTCATTGATAACCTTTCTGCTTGAACCTGGCAAACGCCAGTCCGCTGTTCATGTATTCCTTGACGACGCAGCCGCTTAAAATATGCCCGGAACGCGCTTTGCCGGCGTTACCGGAGCGTCGGCGCCAAGGATTGTTGCCGTGAACAGACCATAAATGCTGCCCATTAAACCATAACGCTCCGGCACTGTGGATAAAAAACTGGTCGAACCGGAGGTTAAAATTCACTTCATTTGTTTTACATCGCCGCGCGCGGCGGCTCTTCTGTGTCGTACGATTTCAATTACGCCGGGCAGAATGGAGACCAGGATAATCGCCACAATCAGCAGCTTCAGGTTTTCCTGCACCACCGGCAAATCGCCAAACAGGTAGCCCGCATAGGTAAACAGCAGCACCCATAGCAAAGCGCCCGTTACATTATAGAACGCGAAATGGCGGTAACTCATATGTCCCATTCCCGCCACAAACGGCGCAAATGTTCTCACAATAGGAACAAAGCGCGCCAGAATTATCGTCTTGCCGCCGTGGCGGTCATAAAACTGATGCGTTTTATCCAGATAGCTGCGGCGGAAAATTTTAGAATCCGGGTTACTGAACAGCTTTTCCCCAAACAGGCGGCCGATGGTGTAATTCACCGCATCGCCGAGGATGGCCGCCACCAGCATCAGGAAAACCATCAGGTGCACATCCAGCGCGTTGGACGGCAGCGCGGCCAGGGCGCCGGCGACGAACAGTAAAGAATCTCCCGGCAAAAACGGCGTGACCACCAGCCCGGTCTCACAAAACAGAATCAAAAACAGAATGGCATAAATCCAGACGCCGTATTGCGCCACCAGCTCCGCCAGATGAACGTCAATATGCAGGATAAAATCAATAATAAAGCGTATAAATTCCATAAAACATCTCTCTTGATGTCGCCTTTTTACCTCTGGCCGCCACCGGCCGGCCAGAAACGAGTCACCCGGAAACTAATCGTCTAAAAACAAAGGTCCCATCACCGGCTGCGGTAAAGCAAAACGCGCGGGATAATCCACCGCGACCAGATACAGCCCTTCGGCTCTGGCCGTCGCCGCCGCCAACGAGCGATCTTTCGCCGCCAGCAGTTGCGCAATCCACCCTTCCGGCCGATTGCCGCAGCCCACTTCCATCAGGCTGCCGACGATATTGCGCACCATATGGTGGACAAACGCATTGGCCTTAATATCTACCACGATATAAGCGCCATGACGCCTAACCTTTAAATGATTTACATTGCGCCAGGGGGTACGCGACTGGCACTGCACGGCGCGAAAGGAGGTGAAATCGTTCTCTCCCAGCAGACATTGGCCGGCGCGCTCCATCCGCCCGGCGTCCAGCGGCAGATAGCAATGGGTGACGCCCCTGGCCAGCACCGCGGGACGGTAGCGATGATTATAGATGACATAGCGATAACGGCGCGCGGTGGCGCTGAAACGGGCGTGAAAATCATCATCCACCGTTTTTACCCAGCGCACCGCGATATCCGGCGGCAAATTGGCGTTGACGCCCATCGTCCAGGCCGCGTCCTTGCGCGCCGCCCGCGTCGCAAAGTGCACCACCTGCCCGGTGGCGTGCACGCCGGCGTCGGTGCGTCCGGCGCAGAACACCGCGATCGGTTCATTCGCCACCTTGCTCAACGCCCGTTCGAGACAGCCCTGTACGCTGTCGACCTCCGCCTGCCGCTGCCAGCCATAGTAGCGGCTGCCGTCATACTCTATTCCCAGCGCAATTTTCAGCGCGGCATTCTCCTCCGCCAGCATCGGTTGCGACATTACCCCAGATACTCCCGCACCAGAAGTTCCGCCGTTTCCACCGCCATCAGCGCGCCGCCGAAGCGAACGTTATCCGCCACCGACCAGAACTGCAGCAGCTCGGGAATACCGTAATCATTACGCAAACAGCCGATGCTCAGCAGCACGTTGCCGGAGGCGTCGCCCACCTGCGTCGGGTAATCCTGCTCTTCGCTAAGCTCGATATCGCCGGCCTGCCGCAGTTCGTTCCGCGCTTCCTCCGCGGAAAGCGGACGCAGCGCCTCCAGGTGCACCACCTGGGCATGGCCGTAGAATACCGGCGACTGGATGCAGGTGACGGAGACCGGCAGCCCTTCATCCTGCAGGACCTTACGCACCTGCTCCACCAGGCGGCGCTCTTCGCGCACGCTGCCTTCATTATCAGGCAATAGCGGCAACAGATTGAACGCCAGCTGTTTGGGAAATATCCCCGCCTCAGGCGGGATGCCGTTCAGCAAACGCGCGCTTTGTCCGGCCAAATCATTCACGGCCGCTTTGCCGCGCGCGGAAACCGACAGCAGATTGGTGACGTGCAGGCGGGATAATCCGGCCGCTTCCGTCAATGGCTTGATCGCCGTCAGCAGTTGGCTGGTCAGGCTATCCGCCACCGCCACGATATTACGGTTGCGGTAATCGGCCAGCGCGTGGGCGTTAACCCCCGGCACCACCAGCGGCACGTCCGGCTCCAGGGCGAACAGGCCGCTGCTGTCGATAACCAGACACCCGGCATCTCCCGCCTCTTGCGCATAGCGCTCGCTGGCTTCCTCGCCGGCGACAAAAAACGCCAAATGCGCCTGAGACCAGTCGAAACCCGCCGCATCTTCCACCGGGCGGGATTTACCGTTAAAACGGATGATTTCCCCCACGCTACGTTCGCTGGCCAGCGGGTAGAGTTCACCCACCGGGAATTCGCGCTCATGCAATAACTCCAGCAACGCCGAGCCTACGGCGCCCGTGGCGCCCAGCAGAGCAATATTCCAGCCGTCAGACATGTGGTTATTCTCCCCTAACTTGTAAATAAAACACCATTACCGCCGCGTTGGCGCAGTAGCAGCGCGTCACAGGCCGGCGGCCGGCGACGCGGTGAATCCCAATTCGTTCAGACATTGCGCGCTGGCGGCGTCGGCGCAGACAATATGCAGCGACGACCATTCGCGCCGCTCCTGATAATGGCGGCGCAGGCGATCGAATCCGCCTTCCTGATGCGCCGCATGGCGCAACAGGGCGTCATCCCGGCGCACATCATACACCAGATGCACCAGGCGCTTTAATAACGCTTCATCCAGAGGCGCGGCGAGGGTCAGCGCGGAGAATTCCGGCGGCGGCAACAATGAAGACAACGCCACCCGCTGCGGATTGCCGATAAACCGGCTCCACGCCTCAAACACCTGGGTGGTGCCGCGGGCTTTGCCTTCCAGCGTATAGCCGGCGATATGCGCGGTTGCCACGTCCGCCAGCGCCAGCAGCTCGGTGGACAAGGCCGGCTCAGGCTCCCAGACGTCGAGAATAACGCTGAGTTTTTTCCCCTGTTTCAACGCTTTCAGCAGCGCGGCGTTATCCACCACCGGCCCGCGGCAGGCGTTAATCAGGATGCGCCCGTCGGCGAAATCATGCAGCACCGCCTCATCAACCAGATGGTGGGTCTTATAAGGGCCGTCAGGGTATAACGGGGTATGCAGCGTCAGGATATCCGCTTCACGCACCAGCGCATCCAGCGGCAGGAAATCTTCATCATCGCCCCGCTCCGCCCTGGGCGGATCGCACAATAATGTTTTGACTCCCCAGGCTTTCAGCCGTTCATTCAGCCGTCCCCCCACGTTGCCGACGCCGACAATCCCGACGGTTTTATCTCGCAGTTGAAATCCATCCCGTTCGGCAAGCATCAGCAGGGAAGAAAAGACATATTCGACGACGGCTATCGCATTGCAGCCCGGCGCCGCCGAGAAGCCAATGCCGTTGGCGTCGAGCCAGTTACGGTCAACGTGATCGGTGCCCGCCGTGGCGCTGCCGACAAACTTTACCCCGCCGCCGGCCAGCAGTTCGGCATTCACTTTCGTTACCGAACGCACCATCAGCGCGTCGGCGCCGTTCAGCGCGGCGCGCGGCAGCGGACGCCCCGGCACCGTCTGAACCTCCCCCAGGCGGCTAAACAGTTCGCGTGCGTACGGCATATTTTCGTCAACCACAATCTTCATTGTCTTCCCCGGTAACCCGTTACCCTGAAAAAAGAGGGTGGCTATTTTGCCACTGAATGGGGAGGAAGCCCAACGCTATCGGCCGCCGGGGTTCGCCTTTATTGCCGTTTCCCGCCGGTAACGCGGCGGAATAGCGCCCGCGCGGCGCGGAAGCCTGACCGGCGGACGCTGATTTTGTCTATGAAGAATAAGCGCAATGGTATTAAACTCAGCGGCTGTTGTTTAGTTATCGCCATTGAGAATCCCTATTTTGAATTCCCTGTTCCCCATTATTGCCGTGCTGATCTGGTCGGTTAATATCATCGTCAATAAACTCTCCGCCGCCGTTATCGATCCGGCCGCCATCTCTTTTTATCGCTGGCTGCTGGCCTTTATGGTAATGACGCCGTTTATGCTGCCGGGCATCGGCAGGCATCTGGCCACCATTCGCCAGTACGGCTGGAAACTGCTGGCGCTCGGACTGCTGGGCATGGTGCTGTATCAGAGTCTGGCTTACTACGCGGCGCACACCATCAGCGCGCTGATGATGGGGATTCTGGGATCGCTCATTCCGCTGCTCACCGTGTTGATCAGCATTCCGCTGCTGCGCATCGCGCCTACGGTGGGCATCGTTTGCGGCGGATTGCTGTCGTTCGGCGGCATCGTCTGGCTGATCAGCGCCGGCCATCCGGAACGGATCCTTGCCCAGGGCATCGGCGCCGGCGAAATCATGATGTTCGGCGCCGTCTGCGCCTATGCGCTCTATGGCGTATTAACCAAACGCTGGAACATCCCCCTGCCCAACTGGCTGTCGCTTTACGTGCAGATTGCCCTTGCCGTGGTCCTGCTGCTGCCCAATTTTTTGCTGACGGAGAATGTGCGGCTCACCGGACAGAACATACCGCTGGTCGCTTTCGCCGGCGTTATGGCGTCGATTATCGCGCCTTTCCTGTGGATCCTCGGGGTGATGCGGCTGGGCGCCGGCACCGCGTCCGTCTTTATGAACCTGATGCCGTTATTCACCGCCGCCATCGCCATTATTTTTCTCCATGAGCCGTTACACGGCTACCACCTGATCGGCGGCGGGATTGCGCTGCTGGGGGTCATTCTGGCGCAGCGGTTGCGCACCCCGTTGGCCAGGGCGAAGCCGCGCGGCGCCGATTAGCGGTCGGGCGGCGCGGGGCAAGGCGGCAAAGGCCGGATTCAGCGGATATTCAGCGTTTATCTGTGACTATCGAACGGCGATGGAGCTTGCTATGATTCGTCTCAATGATTGAGACTGCCTGCCCATCGTCAGGCCCCATTACAGCGGTGAGGATAATCGGTATGCAACCTGTAAGCGGCCCAGGAGCCCCACTGCCAGGCGATCGCGCCGTCAGTCCGCAGGCTACGTCCCCGGCGGCCAATACGCCGGGGACTGACGGCGGCGATGCGCCGCTGACGCCGGCACAGCGCGCCACGCTTGAAAACCTGATGGTTAAAATCGTCGCCCTCGGCACGTTAAAAGCGAGCGAAGTCTGGAGCAGCGTAAAGCAAGGGCTGGGGCTGCAAGAAAACGCCGAGCTGACCTCACGCCACTATCAGCCGGCGGAGCAGCAGTTGCAAACGCGCTTAACCCAGGCGCAAGCGCAGGATAACGGCACCCGCCAGCAGCTAATGCAACGGGTGACGGAGATGCTGCCCCAGGGCAACAACCGACAGGTGGTCAGTGATTTTATCCGTCAGCAATTCGGCCATACCACGCTGAGCTCATTGAACAAAGCACAGCTGCAGCAGGTGGTGACGCTGTTGCAACCCGGACCGACGGCGCCCGCCAATACGGCGTCCCCCCAGCCGCAATCCGTTGCCAACCCGCCTGAGCGTACCCTGTCGCCGGCCGAGCAGCATAGCCTGAACCAGCAGGTTACCCGCCTGGCGTCGCAGAGCGGCGAACAGCCGGCAAAAATCTGGACCACGCTGATGACGATGCAGAACCTCAATTCCGGAGAGGCGATCCCGCTAAAAAATCTGCCGTTGCTGACCCAGTTCCTGCAAACGCAGGCGTCGTTGCAGCAGTCGCCGACCGCTTCACCGCCGCCTTTACCGCAGGGGACGCCGACGCCCCTCGCCGCCGATGCCGCGGCGAATCAACCCGCGGCGAACGCCGTCCAGACGGCCGCCGGTACGGCCGGCGCGGCCTCAATATCGCCGCAGGCCGGCGCGGCGCAGACCGCGGCCATCGCGACGCTGCAGGCGGCGCTGCCGCAGCCGCTCACTACCCAGGAGCAGCAAATGCTGCTGGACTATATGCAGAACCGTTTTAACGCCGGGTGGCCGACGCCGCTGGCGCCGATGCAGCTTAGCGAGGCGCTCGCCTTCCTGTTCACCCAGCGCATACAGCGCGCGCAGGAAACCGACTGGACGGCGCCGCAGCCGCTGCTGAACCCGCTTATTGCCGCGCTGCCGCTTAACTGGCCGGCGTTGTTTCAGAAATCGATGTTCTGGACCATCGCCGGCGTTGGCGTGGCGCTATTTCTGTTATGGGTGGTATTCTGATTTCGCCGGCGGCGGAAAGGGAAACGCCCTGCAGGCAGGGCGCAACGGGGGAACGGTCTCAGCCCGCCTGACGCGGGCTGATGTTCGACGCGTTATTACTGCTCGAACTTTCTCATCACCAGCGTGGCGTTGGTGCCGCCGAAACCGAAACCGTTCGACATCACGGTAGTCAGCTTGCGCTCCGTCGGCGCGGTGATGACGTTCATCCCGATCGCCTGCTCATCCAGCGTTTCCACATTGATGCTCGGCGCGATAAAGCCGTGCTCCAGCATCAGCAGGGTGTAAATCGCTTCCTGCACGCCCGCCGCCCCCAGCGAGTGGCCGGTCATGGCTTTGGTGGCGGAAATGGCCGGAATATTGTCGCCGAATACTTCGCGGATCGCCCCCAGCTCTTTCACATCGCCAACCGGGGTGGAGGTGCCGTGGGTGTTGATATAATCAATCGGGGTATCCACGTCCTTCAGCGCCATCTTCATGCAGCGCATGGCGCCTTCGCCGGAGGGAGCGACCATATCCGCGCCGTCGGAGGTGGCGCCGTAACCAATAATTTCGCCGTAGATGTGCGCGCCGCGCGCCAGCGCATGCTCCAGCTCTTCAACCACCACGACGCCGCCGCCGCCGGCGATAACGAAACCGTCGCGATCCGCATCATAGGTACGGGAGGCTTTTTCCGGCGTCTCGTTATATTTGGTGGACAGCGCGCCCATGGCGTCGAATTCGCAGGCCATTTCCCAGCACAGCTCCTCGCCGCCGCCGGCGAAGACCACGTCCTGTTTACCCAGTTGGATCATCTCCACCGCGTTGCCGATACAGTGCGCGGAGGTCGCACAGGCGGAGCTGATGGAGTAGTTGACGCCGCGGATTTTAAACGGCGTCGCCAGGCAGGCGGAAACGCCCGAAGCCATGGATTTGGTGACCATATAGGGACCCACGCCGCGCAGGCCTTTGGCCCGCATGCCGTCGGTGCCGGCAACCTGATTACGCGGAGAACCGCCGCCAGACCCGACGATCAGACCGGTACGATCGTTGGAAACCTGATCGTCGCTTAACCCGGAATCTTTAATCGCCTGTTCCATAGACAGATAAGCATAAATCGATGCATCACTCATAAAGCGCACAACTTTGCGATCGATGAGGCCTGTGGTGTCCAGTTTAACGTTACCCCAGACGTGACTACGCATGCCGGAATCTTTCAGCTCCTGAGAAAAAGTAATACCCGAGCGGCCTTCCCGCAGAGATGCCAGAACTTCCTGCTGGTTATTACCTATGCTTGATACGATCCCCAGACCAGTAATCACTGCACGTTTCATTCAATACCTCTTCCACTTATAAAGTTTGGGATTTCGCAACGCACTTTAGCGTACAGTTGTACGCTGAACAAGTCCGATCAGACGAAGTGTTGCTAAATTTGCTCCGCGCCATGCGGACCGTTAAAATCGCCGCACCGCCTGAATAATGAGTCATTTGCCGTGAATAACCGCCCCGTTCAACATGCATCCTTGAGCTGGAACGAACAGGGTACACCTGTATCGCAACAGTTTGATGACGTCTATTTTTCCAATCAGGATGGGCTGGCGGAAACCCGTTACGTATTTTTGCAGGGCAACCGGTTTCCCGAACGTTTTCTCACCCACGCGCGTGAAAATTGCGTGGTGGCGGAAACCGGCTTCGGCACCGGGCTGAATTTTCTGACGCTGTGGCAGGCTTTCGACGCCTTCCGCACCCGGCATCCCCACGCGCCCCTGCGCCGTTTGCATTTCATCAGCTTTGAAAAATTTCCGCTGCGGCGGCACGATCTGGCCGCGGCGCACGCCCAATGGCCGGAGCTGGCGACCTACGCCGCGGAATTGCGCCGGCAGTGGCCGTTGCCCCTATCCGGCTGCCACCGTCTGATTCTGGCCCAGGGCGGCGTCACGCTCGACCTGTGGTTTGGCGACGTCAACGCGCTGCTTCCCACGCTGGACGATTCGCTGCATCATCAGGTCGACGCCTGGTTTCTCGATGGCTTCGCGCCGTCCAAAAACCCGGATATGTGGACGGATAACCTGTTTCACGCCATGGCGCGCCTTGGCCGCGATCAAGGCACCTTCGCCACCTTTACCGCCGCCGGCTTCGTGCGCCGGGGGCTACAACAGGCGGGTTTTAACGTCGGTAAAGTCAAAGGCTTCGGCCGCAAACGTGAAATGCTGAACGGCTATCTCCCCGCCGGCGTCGCCGCGCCGTCCGCCGCCCCCTGGTATGCCCGGCCGCCGGCCTCGGCCACCGACGACATCGCCATTATCGGCGGCGGCGTCGCCAGCGTGCTGACCGCCCTGGCCCTGCAGCGACGCGGCGCGCGGGTGACGCTGTACTGCGCCGACCAACAGCCGGCGCAGGGCGCGTCCGGCAACCGGCAGGGCGCGCTCTACCCTCTGCTGAACGACAGGCACGACGCCCAGTCGCGCTTCTTCGCCGCCGCCTTCACCTTCGCCCGCCGCCGGTATGACGAACTGGCGGCGCAGAGCGTCGCTTTTGAACATCAGTGGTGCGGCGTCAGCCAACTGGCCTATGACGAAAAAAGCGCCCGCAGGATTGCGCAGATTTTACAGGGCGCCTGGCCGCCGGAACTGGTCTTCGGCGTTACGGCGCAGCAGCTTGAAGAGGTGAACGGTCTGACGCTGGGCGCCGGCGGCGTTACCTACCCCGACGGCGGCTGGCTGTGCCCGGCGGAACTCACCGCCTCGGCGCTGGAGCTGGCCCGGCGACAGAGGCTGACGCTACGGATGAACGCCGCCGTCACCGCGCTGGAACAGAGCGCCGCCGGCTGGCGACTGACGCTCAACGGCCGGCAACAGGCTGAGCACGCCACGCTGATTCTCGCCAACGGGCACGCGCTGGCGGACTGGCCGCAAACCCGCCATCTGCCGTGCTATGCGGTGCGCGGCCAGGTCAGCCATATTCCGACCACCCCGGCGCTGCGGCGGCTGAAACAGGTGCTTTGCTATGACGGCTATCTGACGCCGGTCAGCCCGCGGCATCAGCAACACTGCATCGGCGCCAGCTATCAGCGCGGCGATAGCGCCACCGACTACCGGGACGATGAACAGCAGGAGAATCGTCGGCGCCTGCTGAACTGCCTGCCGCGGGCGGAATGGGCGCAGCAGATCGATATCAGCGGCCGCCAGGCGCGTCAGGGCGTGCGCTGCGCGCTGCGCGACCATTTGCCGCTGGTGGGCGCGGTCGCCGACTATCAGCGGACGCTGGACTGTTACCGGCATCTGTCGCCGCAGCGGCGCGGCGCGGAAAACCTGCCGCCGGCGCCGGTCTACCCCAATCTGTTTATCATCGGCGCGCTGGGATCGCGCGGACTCTGCTCCGCCCCGCTGGCGGCGGAGATTCTGGCCTCGCAGATTTACGGCGAACCCCTGCCGCTGGATGGCGACACGCTGGCGGCGCTGAATCCTAATCGATTCTGGATCAGAAAATTGCTCAAGGGGCGACCGGTGTGAGCGGACGAAAGCCCAGGCGCGCCTGGGCGGGCAGGGTTATGGGAAGTTAGTGCGTTTGCCGGCTCCGCGCCCGCTGGAATAAACTATCCCACATGCGGTTGACCAGAATCTGATCCGGCGGGGAAAGCTCGCCGTTTTTTATCGCTTTATCAATGCTGTCGCTGACTCGCGCATGTAAAGCCTCCAGCGTGTGTTCGCCATTTTCTTCGGCTTCCGCCACCGACACCGTCAAATGACCGCGCAAATATCCGCCGGCAAAAAGTTCATCGTCGCTGGCATGCTCCACCATGTCATCAATCAGCGCCAGAATACGCGCCTCAAATTCTGCGATCATTTATCATCCTCGGTTAAACTGTTTCCGCGCCGCTCAGCAGAGGTCGGCGGGATACGGAAAGCTCGCCGCCGTCAGCGGCGGCGTATGGTAAAACGTCTGTAACGCATTAATAAAGCGCGCCGGCCGCGGCGGGATCCCCTGCTGCAGATAGTGCATCACCTGCGCATGAACCCGACGTTGAAAAGCAATGCGATCCGGTTCGCCGTCGCCGTTCAGATTATCGCAGCTGACGTTGAACGGAAAACCCGCCGCTACGCAGAACAGCCAGTCGAGCGCCTGCGGTTTAATCTCCGCGTCCTCAAAGCGGGACTGCGTCTGCGCATCGCGTCCGTCCGGGCAATACCAGTAGCCGAAATCGACCTGTAGGCGCCGCTGCTCGCCGGCGATGCACCAATGGGAAATCTCATGCAGCGCGCTGGCGTAAAAACCGTGCGCGAAGATAATCCGGTGGTACGGCGCCTGCTCGTCCGCCGACAGGTAGATTGGCTCATCGTCGCCTTTAACCAGCCGCGTGTTGTACTCATCGCTAAAGCAGGCGGCAAAGATATCAATCAGTTGCTGGTAGTGATGGCAACCCATATTATTCACCGTCATCAGAAAAATTGTCCCAGCCAACGGGCAAGCTCGCCGCCGTGGCTGTCGTAAATCAGTTTGCAGCTCATAACGGCGGAGACGATCACCAGCATGGGACGAATCAGTTTCTGGCCTTTGCTCAGCACCATTTTGGCGCCGAGACGCGCGCCGATAAACTGCCCCGCCAGCATGACCAGCCCCAGCCCCCACACCACTTTCCCGCCCAGCATAAAAAACAGCAGCCCGCCGAAATTGGAGGTGAAATTGAGGATTTTGGCATGGGCGGTGGCCTTGGCCAGATTAAAACCGCTCAGGGTGACGAACGCCAGCGCATAAAAGGATCCGGCGCCGGGGCCGAAAAAACCGTCGTAAAATCCGACGCCGCAGCCGGCGACAATCGCGAAGGGGACGGCGGACAGGCGGCGCTGGCGATCCTCATCGCCGATCTTCGGCGACAGCAGAAAATAGAGCCCGATGCCGATGATCAGCAGCGGCAACAGCTGGCGCAGAAAATCGGCGTGGATCTGCTGAATCAGCCAGGCGCCAAAGGTTGAGCCCACAAAGGTTAAGGCGATGGCCAGCTTCTGTTCGCCCAGGCTGACCGCCCGGCGGCGAATAAAATAGAGGCTGGCGGAAAACGAACCGCCCACGGATTGCAGCTTATTGGTCGCCAGCGCCTGGGCGGGCGACAGCCCGACGGCCAGCAAAGCCGGCACGCACAATAGCCCGCCGCCGCCGGCGATGGAGTCGATAAACCCGGCCAGCACGGCGACGAAGAACATAATGGCCAATATTTCCGGCCCGACGATAAACCAGTCCATGCGCTATTCCGCGGCGAAATGTCTGTCGAGCAGAGCCTGACAAGACGGAGGTAAAGGTGGCGGCGTTGTTTTGACCGGCGATTCACGCCCCGGCTGGCGCGGCTGGAACCAACTGGTCAGCTCCGCGCCGCAGCCATCGCCGGCGGGCGGCGAATCCTGCTCCAGACACTCCAGGCTATCCGCCGGACAGCGCAGGCGAACGTGCATATGCGCGCGATGCCCGAACCAGGGGCGCACCTTGCGCAGCCAGTCGCGATCCTGACCTGCCTCGGCGCACAGCTGTTTTTTTATCGCCGGATTGACGAAAATACGCGTCACATCATGGTCTTGCGCCGCCAGTTTTACCAGCGTCGTTACCTCTGGCTGCCAGACGCGCGGGTTAACCTGACGCCCGTTGGTCATAACCAGATCGATAGGCTGCGGTTTAAGCAACTGCTGCTCGCTCCAGCGCCGTTTGGGCAGTTGCAGCCAGATATCGACATCCAGACCGGACTGATGGCTGGCGTGGCCGCTGCTGAAACGCCCTCCCACCGGCATGCCCATATCGCCAATCAACACATTGGCGGCGGTACGGCGTTTCACATTGGCGCTCAGGCGATGAATAAACGCCAGCAGATCGGGGTGACCGAAATAGCGTCGCTGATCGACGCGCATCACCTGGTAATCAGGCGATTGCAGCGGCAGCGGTTGGGCGCCGATAATGCAGCCGTTGGAAAAGCCGCCGATGGACTGCGCCGCGCCCGCCACCGGGTGCGTCATTTCCTGCCAGGGGGTTTTCGCCCACCCGGCCTGCATCCACCCTGACGCACCGAGCGCCAGGGCGATAACCCCGATAAACCCTTTTTTCATCATCTTTTACCAGCGGGGAACCTGACTCGCCACATCGCCGCACTGCGCGCGCTGGCGCAGCAGGTGATCCATTAACACAATCGCCATCATTGCCTCGGCGATCGGCACCGCACGGATCCCCACGCAGGGATCGTGACGTCCGCGGGTCACCATTTCCGTCGCTTCACCCTGACGGTTAATGGTTCGTCCAGGCACCATAATGCTGGAGGTGGGTTTCAGCGCCAGATGCGCCACAATATGCTGTCCGCTGCTGATGCCGCCTAAAACCCCCCCGGCGTGGTTGCTCTGGAAACCCTGCGGGGTAATCTCATCGCGGTTTTCGCTGCCGCGTCTGGTCACTACCGCAAAACCGTCGCCAATCTCCACCCCTTTCACCGCATTGATGCTCATCAGGGCGTGCGCCAGATCGGCATCCAGACGATCGAACACCGGTTCGCCCAGCCCGGCGGGGACGAATTCCGCCACCACGCTGACCTTGGCGCCGATGGAATCACCCTCTTTTTTCAGCGTCCGCATCAGCTCATCCAGGGCTTCCAGCTTGTCGGCATCGGGACAGAAGAACGGATTCTGCTCGACCAGATCCCAGTCTTTCAATTCGCAGGTTACCTCGCCGATTTGCGCCAGATAGCCGCGAATTTTCACGCCGTGCCGCTGTTGCAGATATTTTTTCGCTATCGCGCCCGCCGCCACGCGCATCGCGGTTTCCCGGGCGGAAGAACGTCCGCCGCCGCGATAATCGCGCAGGCCGTACTTTTGTTCATAGGTGTAGTCGGCGTGACCGGGGCGGAAAACGTCCTTGATGGCGCTGTAATCCTGCGAGCGCTGGTCGGTATTTTCGATCAGCAGACCAATGCTGGTGCCGGTGGTAACGCCTTCAAACACCCCGGAAAGAATGCGCACCCGGTCGGGCTCGCGGCGCTGGGTGGTATAGCGCGACGTTCCCGGGCGACGCCGGTCCAGATCCTGTTGCAGATCCGCTTCCGTCAGCGGGATCCCCGGCGGTACGCCGTCGACAACACCGCCCAGGGCAATGCCGTGGGACTCACCAAATGTGGTGACGCGGAACAACTGCCCGATACTGTTTCCTGCCATCACAGCTCCTTAGCCTGTACAGATAGGGTTACCATCGCGAATCAGTCGCGGTAAATACTGAAATATTCTTTACAATCAATTAGCTGAGACCTGGTCAGCATAAATACGCCCTCTCCGCCGTTGGCGAATTCCAGCCAGGTGAACGGAATGGCGGGATATTGCTCGATCAGGTGCACCATGCTGTTGCCCACTTCGCAAATCAGCACGCCGTCGTCGCTGAGGTAATCCGGCGCGCTCGCCAGAATGCGGCGCATCAGGTTCAGGCCGTCGCTGCCCGCCGCCAATCCCAGTTCCGGTTCATAGCGGAACTCCTGCGGCAGATCCGCCATATCCTCTTCATCGACATAAGGGGGATTGGTGACGATCAGGTCGTAAGGAATGGCCGGCAGGTCGCGGAACAGGTCGGAGCGAATCGGGGTGACGCGGTATTCCACGCCGTGCTGCTGAATATTTTGCTCGGTCACCGCCAGCACATCGTCGGAGATATCCACCGCGTCGACTTCCGCCTGCGGAAACGCCTGGGCGCAGGCGATGGCGATACAGCCGCTGCCGGTGCACATATCCAGAATATGGCCCGGCGCTTTAGGCAACTGGTCGGCGAAATAATTGCCGATCAGCTCGCCGATGGGCGAACGCGGCACCAGAACCCGCTCGTCGACGTAAAACTCCAGCCCGCAGAACCAGGCTTTATTGGTCAGATAAGCCACCGGGACGCGCTCGTTTACCCGGCGGATAACGCGTTCGACAATACGATGACGCTCGCTGGACGTCAGGCGGGAAATATACATATCCTCAGGAATATCCAGCGGCAGGAACAGAGTGGGAAGCACCAGCTGTACCGCTTCATCCCAGGGATTATCCGTACCGTGACCATAGTAGACATTGGCTGCGTTAAACCGACTGACCGCCCAGCGCAACATATCCTGAATGGTATGTAGATTGCTGACGGCCTCATCGACGAAAATTTTGTCCAAGCTTGTCCTCCGCAGACACATCTGAATGGAAATTGGCGCTGTTACACATAAGAAAGGCATAGTTTGCCATGAACCCCGCGACAAATCAGCAGATATAACCGGCGGAACTATAGGTTGCGACGACTTTTATTTAGCGGCCGCGAAGAGAAAAGGTAAACTGAACGGATATTGATGCGAAGTGAGCGGCCAATGAGTAATAAATATTCGCTGAACGACGAAGAACTGCAGCTTTTTCGTACTTCAGTCTCCGGCACTAAAAAATTACGCCAGGATACCTATATCCATAAGCCGGTTCGTCCCAAAACCGGCGAACTGCCGCCCCGGCGGGCGCTGCGGGAGCAGGCCGATGCCAGCTTTTATTTTTCGGACGAATTTCAGCCGCAGTTGGAAAGCGAGGGGCCGACGCGCTACGTGCGCCCCGGCGCCAGCCACTACGAGTTGAAAAAACTGCGGCGCGGCGACTACTCCCCGGAACTGTTTCTCGACCTGCACGGCCTGACGCAGTTGCAGGCCAAACAGGAGCTGGGCGCGCTGCTTGCCGCCTGCCGCCGGGAACACGTTTATTGCGCCTGCGTGATGCACGGCCACGGCAAACGCATTCTGAAGCAGCAGACGCCGCTGTGGCTGGCGCAGCACCCGGACGTGCTGGCTTTCCATCAGGCGCCCAAGGAGTTCGGCGGCGACGCCGCGCTGCTGATACTGGTGGCGCTGGATGCGCCGTCGCTCGGCTAGCCAGGACGGCGGGAGAGCGGCGCGGCGGCGATTACCTCTTCAGCGCCAGCTGCGCCGGACTCACCTGCCAGTCAAACACGCCGCGCCCCGACGGGGCATCAATGCTCACACTGGCAACGCCCGAGGTGGCGAACATAGGGGCGTTTTCAGCGGAACACAATTCCGCGACCAGATAGCCGACCAGCGGCAGATGCGAGACCACCAGCACCGCTTCCGTCCCCTCTTTGGCCAGGGCTTGCAGATAGCCGCCGACAAAGCCGGCATCGCCGCCGGGGGTCAGCTCGGGCAGGCATTCATCCCCCTCGGGCAAGGGCAATAGCCCCCGGATCGCCTCCAGCGTTTGCCGGGCGCGCAGATAAGGGCTGACCAGAATACGGTCGATATCCAGCTGCTGGTTGTTCAGCCAGCTTGCCATCTTGCGCGACTCATCATAGCCGCGCGCGCTTAAAGGCCGCTGCGCGTCGCTGGCCGCATCAGGTACCGCATCACCATGACGCATAATCAAAACTTGCATATCACACCGCTATTTGACGAACATACCGTAATTAAAAGGCTTATAAAGCAATCAGTCGTTGTATAAGCACACGCTGAAGCAGGACGATAAAGGCTATCACGAAACCATTATCGCCGCCGCCTGATGTAAATTTAACCGTTCGGTAAAGCGCACTTTCTACCTTAGTTGTTGGCTGGGCGTCAACCATTAACCAGCGTCAACCGGCGCATCGCCGGGCGGAGGCGCCGCCGGCGCAACCTCGTCTTTCGCCGGGTAGAAACGCTGCTGATTGTCCCGCATGGCCAGCAGCGCGTCGCAGGGCGCAAACCTGTCGCCATACTGCTGCTGCAATACCTGCAACGTTTTTACCACCGTGGCGATGCCAAGGCGATCCATATAATGGAACGGACCGCCGAGAAACGGGGGGAAACCGATGCCGAACACCGCGCCGATATCGCCGTCGCGCGCGCAGCGGATCACCTTTTCATCCAGACAGCGGGCCGCTTCGTTCAGCAGCAGCATCACGCAGCGCTGGCCGATCAGCGCCGGATCGAGATGCGCTTTCGGGGTCACGTCCAGCAGCGGATAGATGGAAGCATCCACCTCTCTGGCCTTATGCCGTAAATGGAAATAACGTTTCCGGTTATAGCGATAAAACCCTTTGCCGTTTTTACGCCCTTTCCGGCCATCCTTCAAGACGGCGTCAAAGGTGGGGGGCGGGATAAAACGTTCCCCGAACGCCTGACCGAGCACCGGTACGATTTTGGTGGCGACGTCGATGCCGACCTCATCCAGCAGCGTCAACGGGCCGACCGGAAAACCAAAGCGCACCAGGGCATAATCGATCGACTCGACCGGTTCGCCTTCCAGCAGACAATAGGCGGCTTCATTAACGTAGGGCGTCAGGATACGGTTAACGTAAAAGCCCGCGCTATCGGCCACCACAATCGCCGTTTTACCCTGTTTACGCGCCAGCGCCAGCGTGGCGGCAATGGTTTCGGCGCTGGTGTGCGCGTGCGGAATCACTTCCACCAGCGGCATTTTATCCACCGGGCTAAAGTAATGCAGGCCGATCACCTGCTGCGGGCGCCGGGCTTCGGCGGCGATCTGGTGAATCGGCAATGACGAGGTATTCGAGGCAAAGATGGTATGCGGAGCGGCATGGCGTTCCACCTCGTCCACCATCTGCCGTTTCAGCGACAGATCCTCAAATACCGCTTCTATCACCATGTCGCTCTGTTCGAATCCCCGGTAGTCGGTGCCGCCGGAAATCAGGCTCATCAGGCGTTGCCGCTCGGCAGACGACAGACGCCGGCGTTCCACCCGTCTGGTCAGCAGCTGCCAGCTGTAGTTCAGCGCACGGTTGACGCCCTGCTCATCAATATCCTTGATGCGCACCGGCAAGCCGCCGCGCACCGCCGTTACGCTGGCGATGCCGCCGCCCATCAGTCCGCCCCCCAGAATCCCCACCCGGCGGATGGGTTGCGCCGCAGCGCCGGCGGATTCCTTTTTTAACGACGTCGAGGCAAAAAACAGACTGCGCAGCGCGGCGGACTGCGGCGTCATAACCAGCTTGCCGAAGGCGCGGGCCTCCAGCCGGCAGCCTTCGGCCATGCCTTTTTCCATTCCGCGGCGAATCACCTGAATAATCCGCTCCGTCGCCGGGTAATTACCCTGCGTTCTGGCCCGCGTTTTGCGCTTAACGATATTAAAAAACAGCGGCCGGATCGCCGGGCTCGCCAACAGACGGGCGCGCCAGTCCGGCGGCGATGCTTTACGCTTACCCTGCCTGATCGTTTCCAGCGCCGTTTGCAGCAAAATACTGTGCGGCACCGCATCGTCCACCAGTCCCAGTTTTAGCGCCTGCGCGGCGCGGACGTGGCGCCCGGTAAGGATGATATCCAGCGCCGGTCCGACGCCGATCAGCCGGGGTAAGCGCTGGGTGCCGCCGGAGCCGGGCAACAAGCCGAGCTTGACCTCCGGCAGCCCCAGCAGCGTTTTCTCATCCAGCGAACACAGGCGGTAGTCGCAGGCCAGCGCCAGTTCCAGCCCGCCGCCCAGACAGGCGCCGTGAATCGCCGCGACCACCGGGAAAGGCAGCGCGGCGATATAGGCGAAGGTTTCCTGCCCTTTTATGGCCAGCGCCTGCGCCTGTTCGGCGCTGGTACAGCCGTCCAGCATGGCGATATCCGCGCCGGCGATAAACGAATCCGCCTTGGCGGACACCAGCACCAGCCCGCGCAGCGCCGCATGTTGCTGAGCCTGTTCAAGAACCTTGACGATCTGCTCGGCGAATTCGCTTTTCAGCGTATTCACCTTTTCTCCCGGCACGTCAATGGTGACGACGCCGATATTGTCCGGCCTGATAGCAAGGGAAAAAGCCGAAGCCTCGTCAGGGGATGCGGATAACGGTTGCCGATCGTTCATGGCGTCACCTCCAGTACCATTGCGGCGCCCAGTCCTCCCGCCGCGCAGGCGGTGGTCAACCCCAGCCCGCCGCCGCGGCGGCGCAGTTCGTGCAACGTCTGGGTAATCATCCGGGCGCCGGTAGCGGCAAACGGATGTCCGTAGGCTATGGAGCCGCCGAGCACGTTGAATTTCTCCATCTCCACCTCGCCCAGCGGCGCCGCCCGCCCCAATTTGCGGCGGGCGAAATCCTCGCTGGCAAACATTTTCAGATTCGCCAGCGTCTGGGCGGCAAAGGCTTCATGCATATCGATCAACGCCAGATCGGACAACGCCACCCCGGCCCGCGCCAACGCCAGCGGAGAGGCGTAAGCCGGTCCCAGCAACATATCCTGCCGCACGCCGATGGCGCTGAAGGCGTAGCTGAGCAGATAACCCAGCGGGGTAATTCCCAGACTTTTGGCTTTCGATTCGCTCATCAGCACAATCGCCGCCGCCCCGTCGGTCAACGGCGTGCTGTTGGCCGCCGTTACGCTGCCGTGCATGCGGTCAAAGGCCGGACGCAGGCGGGCATAATGCTCCGGCGCCGAGTCGCGACGCACGTTATTATCCTCGGCCAGCGCCTGCCGGTAAGGCGGCACGTATGCCGTCATCACCTCGTCGCGCAGCAGCCCCTCCTGCCAGGCGCGGGCGGCCAGACGATGGGAGCGATGCGCCAGCGCATCCTGCTCTTCCCGCGTAATGCCGTAGGTTTTCGCCATTTGTTCCGCCGTATCGCCCATGCGCAGGCCGGTGGAATATTCCGCCACCGGGGGGGCGACGGGCAGCAAATCCCTGGGGCGCAGCCGGGCGAGCAGTTTAAGGCGCTGGCTCAGCGTGCGGGCTTTGCTGATATCGACCAGGGTTCCGGCGAGGGATTTACTCACCCCGATCGGCAGCACCGAGGAGGAGTCCGCCCCGCCGGCAATCCCCACCTCGACGACGCCCGCCATAATGCTTTCCGCCACGTTGGCCACCGCCTGAAAACTGGTGGCGCAGGCGCGGGATACGCTGTACGCGTCGGTATGCACGCTCATCCCCGTTCCCAGCACGATTTCCCTGGCGATATTGGGCGCCTCCGGCATTTGCACCACCTGACCGAATACCAGCAGTTCGATCAGTTCAGGGTCGATGCCGGTGCGAATAAGCAGCTCATTCACCACGATTTTTCCCAGATCCACGGCCGGCACGCCGTGATAGGCCGTCGCCTGGCGGGCAAACGGGGTACGTAAGCCGCCGACAATCGCCACGCGATCGCCACGACGGGTTATCAGTGGTAACACCTCGCTCATAAACGCTCCCCTGTTAACTGATAAAATCGAGCCTGCGCCCAACAGGTCAGACCTGATCTGATTGTTAACCAGATAGTTACATTACGCAAACCGCGGCGAGGCAAAATGAGAGGGGAAGCGTCCGGCCGGCACCGGGCCGGCTAGTGCGTGCGGTGAAAATCCGCTTTCACCGCCGCCAGCAGCGACGGCTCGGTCAGCAGACGGTAGCCGGACAACGCCAGCGACTGCGCGGCAATCAATAGCGCGCGGTCGCCCCGTTCGGAGACCGACGCCTCGCGAAAAGCCGGCGTATGGCCGACGAGATCGTCCGGACCGATTTTAATATAGCAGTGGCTTACCGGTATAACGTGGCTCACGTTGCCGGCATCCGTGGAGCCCAGACCGTGACGCGGCTGGGCCGACAGCTGTTCGCCCAGCGCGCTCAGTTCCGCGCCCACCACCTCATCCAGCGTGCGGTTGATGATCAGATCCTTGATGGCGTTTTGAAAACGCTCGATCCTTACCGTACCGCCGGTAGCCAGCGCCGCCCCCTGCGCTATCGCCCGGACTTTTTCGCTTACCGCCAGCGTGCGCTGCCAGGTCGAGGCGCGGATATAAAAGCGCGCGGCTGCATACTCGGGGATAATGTTCGGCGCATCGCCGCCATGGGTGATAATGCCGTGGATGCGCACATCGCCGGGCAGCTGCTGGCGTAACGCGTTAATACCGGTAAAAAGCTGGATCACCGCATCCAGGGCGTTAACGCCCTCCTCCGGCGACGCCGAGGCGTGGGCCGCCCGCCCGGTAAAATGAAAATCCAGCGGATCGACCGCCAGGCTGGCGGACGTCAGCCGGGTTTTACCGGAAGCATGGATCATCAGCGCGGCGTCGATATCGTCAAACAGGCCGGCGTCGGCAAAGCTGCCCTTGGCGCTGCCGTTCGGCCCGCCCTCTTCCGCCGGCGTGCCGAAGACCCAGACCTCGCCTCCCGTCTGATCGATAACCTGTGACAACGCAACGGCCGCCGCCACGCTGCCGGTGCCAATCAGATTATGACCGCAGGCGTGACCCAGCCCCGGCAGCGCGTCATATTCCGCCAGATAACCAATGCGCGGCCCGCTATGCCTTTCCCCTTTGCGGGCGATAAACCCGGTTTCATGCCCGGCGATATTCTGGGTGATGCCAAATCCCGCTTCACGCAGCACGTCGACCAGCGTTTCGGCGGCGAAAAATTCCTGATTACCGATTTCCGGCCGGGCG
The DNA here is from genome assembly GCF_023347575.1 of Brenneria tiliae. NCBI lineage: Bacteria > Pseudomonadati > Pseudomonadota > Gammaproteobacteria > Enterobacterales > Pectobacteriaceae > Brenneria > Brenneria tiliae. The sequence goes on from NZ_JAKPCB010000102.1 coordinate 176,150, forward strand.
TGAATCTGATGGCTGACCTGCAGATAGCGCCGGGCGGAACGTTCAATATGGGACCGAATCTGTGCCCGGTGACGGGCGGCATCCACTGTACTCATCTTTGCAACCTGTTAGCGAACGATAATCTTGAAATTAAATAGAATCACAGAATTATCTGCCAGTGATAAAAATAGCTATCCTATTGCAATTGTTGGCTAAAGCAGCGGGCCGCGCACAGGCGTCGGTAAACGCCGTTGACGCGCCCGGCGCCGCCGATAGTGAGAATAGTGCGGGAGAATGGCGTGTTGCGAGAGGAGAATCCGACGGGCGGGCATCAATATACCCGCCCGCTTTCAGGTTGCGGGTATGCCGGCTTCCCGCGCCTGGAAATTTAGCGGCCAACCGCCGCGGCGAGCATGCAATAAGGCCGCTTAACGTAGCCCAAGCTGGAAAATCATCGTTTCAGCCTGGCAGCTGAAGGTGAAATCAATGTCCAGCTTCACGCCGCCGTCCACGCTTTCCAGCCGGCTGTCGATCTGGCAAGGGTCCGACTCCACCGAACGGGCTTTATCCGTCAGCGCTTGCAGCGTTGCCTCGGCCTCGGCCCGATCGGTAAAGACTTTGCTGTAAGACGCGGTGCAATCGGTGTTATCCATCACCGTGCCAACGTCCACGCAGCAGCAGGCGGCGGTTTCTTCGGCAGAACATTTGTTTATGGCGTTTGTCATCATTTCTTCCTCTATACGGCAGAGATCTGTACAACGGCTATGATCCGATTCAAAAAAGCTTACTTTCCGTTCTATTCTACTCACCGGTTCAGTTCAGCACTAGAACTTACTGCCCGCCGGGGCATTTAGTGAGAGCCGTCACATTCCATTGTTATAGCAGGGTAAAATCTCGCTAATTCTCGCCGTTAAAATCAACCAAAATGTTAAGCAGATCTTATTTCTGTATCAATTAAGACATATTTTAACTACATACATGCAACATTTAAATATTCCCCACATATACTTTGGCAACTGGTCCGATTTGCCAGATTGAGAGCGCCCCCTACAATGCGCGTCCCTTGTTACCTCATGTAACAAAGTTAACTCACGAGCACATAAAGAGGTTTTGGTCATGAGCCAAAAAAACCGGTTAAAACAATCCGCATTTGCTGTTGCAGTGGCACTGGTTTCAGCAAACGCGTCCGCGGCTGGCTTCCAGCTCAACGAATACTCATCGTCAGGTCTGGGACGCGCGTTTTCCGGTGAAGGCGCCGTCGCGGATAACGCCGCCTCCGGCAGCCGTAACCCGGCGACCATGACGCTGTTTGATCGTCCCTCTTTCTCCGGCGGCGTGACCTATATCAACCCGGATATTGATCTGAACGGTTCAAGCTCATCCGGTCAAAACGCCGATGCCAAAAACATTGCGCCCCATGCCTGGGTGCCGAACCTGCACTTTGTTATGCCGCTTAACGACCGGTGGGCCATCGGCGCCTCGGCGGTGACCAATTACGGTCTGGCGACGGAATTCAACGACAATTACGTCGCGGGCTCCATCGGCGGACAGACCGATCTGGTGACCTCCAACCTGAACCTGAGCGCCGCGTATCGCCTCAATCAGCACTTCAGCTTTGGTCTGGGGGTAAATGCGGTGTACGCCGATGCGAAAATCGTTCGCCATGCGGGGGAGCTGGCGCCGGCGCTTGGTTTACAGCCCTCTTCCGAAATCTCTCGCCTGGAGGGGAAGGAGTGGGGCTACGGCTGGAACGCCGGTATTCTGTATGAAGTGGATGAAAACAACCGCTACGGCCTGACCTACCGTTCCAAAGTCGATATCGATTTTAACGGCGATTACAGCAACGACATCCCTGCCGCCATCGGCGGCACCGGGGGAGCGACCATCCCTGGCAAACTGACGCTGAATCTGCCGGAAATGTGGGAAGCGTCGGCCTACCATCGCGTGGCGCCCAAGTGGGCGGTGCATTACAGCCTGGCCTACACCAGCTGGAGTCAGTTCCAGGAGCTGAAAGCTACGGGTAATAATGGGCGGACGCTATTCCAGAAAGAAGAAGGTTTCCGCGACGCCTACCGTATCGCCCTGGGCACCACCTATTATCATGACGATAACTGGACCTTCCGCGGCGGCATCGCCTTTGACGACAGCCCGGTTCCCGCCGACAAGCGCTCCGTCTCCATTCCGGATCAGGACCGTTTCTGGCTGAGCGCCGGCACCACCTACGCCTTTAATAAAGACGCGTCGGTGGACGTCGGGGTTTCCTATATGCACGGTAAGAAAGTCACCATCCGCGAGTCGGATCCCGTGGGGGCAAACACCTATACCTACAGCTCTGAAGGCAAGGCCTGGCTGTATGGCGTCAACCTCAACTACGCGTTCTAAACCCGCGCTTCATCAACGAAAAAAGGCCGCTTGCGCGGCCTTATCAACGCTATAACACGCCGTTATTCCGGTTTTACTTCAATATAGTTCAACTGCAGGGTGCCGCTGGTGTAACTGCGGATCTTATTGGTCAATTCAATATTGCCGTCCAGCGTCTGGCCGTAGGAAGGGATAATTTCCTTCAGCTTGGCCTGCCATTCCGGCGTCGCGACCTTATCTTTAAAGACCGTTTTCAGCAGGCTCAGCATGATCGGCGCCGCGGTGGACGCGCCCGGAGATGCCCCCAGCAAGGCGGCGATGGAACCATCCTGCGAGCTGACAATCTCGGTGCCCAGCTTCAGCACGCCGCCTTTATCCCCATCTTTCTTGATGACCTGTACGCGCTGTCCGGCGATGACCAGTTTCCAGTCCTCTTTCTTGGCGTCGGGGAAATATTCCTTCAATGCCGCGTAACGGTCGTCGTCATCCATCATCACCTGGCTAATCAGATATTTAACCAGATCGAAATTATCCAGCCCCACCTTCGCCATGGGTAAAACGTTGGACAGGGTAACCGAATCGACCAGATCCCACAGCGAACCATTTTTCAGGAACTTGCTGGAAAATGTGGCGAACGGCCCGAACAGCAGCACCGGCTTGCCGTCGAAAATACGGGTGTCCAGATGCGGAACCGACATCGGCGGCGCGCCGACGGACGCTTTGCCATAGACTTTCGCCAGATGGCGTTTCACTATTTCAGGATTTTCCGTTACCAGAAACTCGCCTCCGACCGGGAAACCGCCGTAGCCGTCAGCTTCCGGAATACCGGATTTCTGCAGCAGCTGCAACGCCGCCCCGCCCGCGCCGATAAAGACAAACCTGGCCTTGACCACGCTCTCTTTCTCGCCGTTTTTCAGATCGGCGTAGGTGATGCTCCAGGTGTTATCCGCATTACGTTTGATATCGCGCACTTCAGAATTGAGATGCAGGGCGAAATTCTGCTTTTTCTGCAGAGAACCCACCAACTGGCGGGTAATTTCGCCATAGTTTACATCCGTGCCGATGGGCATACGGGTGGCGGCGATTTTCTGCGCCGGGTCGCGGCCTTCGATAATCAGCGGCGCCCACTCTTTGATGATGTTCGGATCGTTGGAGAATTCCATACCGCGGTATAGCGTGCTGTGCTGCATCGCTTCATAGCGGCGCTGCAGGAAGCGGGAGTTTTCATCCCCCCACACAAAGCTGATGTGCGGCACGCTGTTAATAAAGGAGTGCGGATCGTGAAGCACGCCGTTTTTAACCTGATGCGACCAGAACTGGCGCGATATCTCGAAGGCTTCGGTGATCTCTACCGCTTTACTGATATTGACCGGGTCGCTTTCATTCTCAGGCTCCGGCGTGTAGTTCAGCTCCATAAAGGCGGAGTGGCCGGTGCCGGCGTTGTTCCAGCCGTTGGAGCTCTCTTCGGCGACATTATCCAGACGTTCGATCATGTCGATCGACCAGTCGGGCTGAAGCTCCTGCAAATAGACGCCGAGCGTCGAGCTCATAATACCGCCGCCAATCAGCACCACATCCGTGGTTTTGTCCGCGGTGCCGTTTTCTTGCGCCGTCGCCAGTGGGGCAACCCCAACCATGCTCAGGCATAAAATCATCGTGAGTAGTTTTTTCATGCTTTTATCTCTATTCATTGAATTTTTATAATTGCAGGCAAATAGACTTTTCGGACATCCCTTGTCGTCAGCAAGACCCTGCTCCTTTCATATCGAAAAACCATCATTTCATGACCTTTTTGTTAATGCGGTTTTTAACAAAAAAATCAGTTGGCTGACTCTTTTCAGCATCATAAGGGGCATCAGCTCTGGCCGGCGACGCAACATTATTGTTATCTGGGAGGAGAAAAGAAATTTTTGTAAGTAAATAAACAATCAACAATGCAATAACTTTTACGAAACAAACCGACTAATACCCCAATGGGAAACAAGTTTAGCAGCATTTTATAAAAGCTAAAGGCGCCCGCAGGTCATTGACAAAGTTCGTTATTAGGGAGAGCGTGGCGAGGGGTCGTAGCGGCGTAAGCCGCCGGAGAGCCCCTCGGTACGGTAGGCCCGGGTATCTCAGGCTCATAGGCGACTCTGTCAGCACCCCCTGGCGCCCGCGGGCGCCTTTAGTCGGCACGACAATAACGCCTCGCTACTGGGGGGAGTCAATCTCGCCAAGCGAGTCTTCAATCGCCGCCGCATTGGGATTTATCGGCGCGGTGAGCTGCCCGTCGCCGGCCAGAAAATCATGCCGCTGGAAATAGGCTTCGCGCACCATCAGGTAAGGATCGGAAGAGTTACGCAGTATTCCGTCGGAATCCAGCAGCTGCGCCCGCGTTTCCAAACCTTCCAGCACCCATTTACCCGCCGACATCCAGAATGTCAGGTAGCTCAGCGCCGGATAGAGCGTATCGACGTAACCGCCGCCGTCTTCACGGATGGTGACGCTGCCATAGCCGGGCAACACCACGTACGGCCCATATCCTACGCCGTAATTACCCAGCGTACTGCCGAAACGGCGAGGCTCCTCTTTTGCCAGTTTGGGGTTCGCCATTGACGCCACGTCAATCAGACCGCCCATTCCCAACAGGGTATTGAGGAAGAAACGGTTAAAATGAATCATCGCCTTGTACGGCTTACCTTCGACAAAGTAGTTCACCATTGCCGCGGGTTCGGACAGGTTGCCAAAAAAGTTGTTCAGCCCGTTGCGCGCCGGCGTCGGCACGTAATCACGCCACGCCACGGCCGCCGGCCTTACCAGATAAGGGTCCAGCACGTTGTAGTTAAAGCTGAACATGGAACGGTTGAAACCTTCAAGCGGGTCCGAACGCCCTTCTTGAGAGCGATCCCCGGAACTGGCGCAGCCAACGAGCAATACGCTGGCAAACACCACCCCACTCAGGCGGTAATTCATATCTGTTCTCCCTGTTTATCTACGTTCTACCCGTCATACGTCAAGCCACAGGTGCGTTGGCTGCGCCCAGTCCAACCGGCTGAAAAGCAAGGGCGGAATATCGGCCAACAGTGTAACATTTTATTGCTTCGCTTCTACTTCGGCTTGTGTATTCCTGTCTTTTCGCACAATTGTCAGACAACTCTCAATACTCCCTCCACGGGGAAAATACGGCCGGTCCGCTCGATTTCACCGCGCCCGACGCACGCTCCCCCCGCCAGCATGACAAAATCATAGCATAGCCTGCCGCCGGACGACCGCCGCTACCGGATATGTTGAAAATGGCTACGCTATAACCATCAGCAGAAAAACAGAGGGAACAGAGATGAACCAACCGTCAGCGAAAAAGCCTATCCATAAGGAAAAAGCCAAGCCACGGAATGATGATAACGAAGTGGAAAGCGAAGAAAAAAGCCAGGGAAAAGAAATCGAGATTGATGAAAATATCCTGCCCTCGCCCGCCGCCGCCATCCATGAAGAGATCCGCCAGGAAGGACAGAAAGAGCTGGAGCGTGACGCCATGGCGCTGTTCTGGTCGGCCGTCGCCGCGGGCCTGTCCATGGGGACGTCGTTTATGGCCATCGGTATGCTGCACATCAATCTGGTGGGCGTACCCGGCGCTTTTTTGCTGCAAAGCTTTGGCTACACCATTGGTTTCGTCATCGTTATTATGGCGCGCCAGCAGTTGTTTACCGAAAACACCGTGACCGCAGTACTGCCTATCATGCAAAACCCGGCGCGGCATAACTTTTATCTGCTGTCCCGGCTATGGGGGCTGGTGTTGGGCGGCAATCTGGCGGGTACGGCGCTGGCGGCGCTGGCATTCACCCATATGCCCGTTTTTGACGGCGCCACCCGCGATGCGTTAATCGAGCTTTCCCTGAAAGTGATGAAAAACTCGCCGGGTGAAATGTTCTCCAACGCGGTGGTGTCCGGCTGGATTATCGCCACCATGGTGTGGATGCTACCCCGCTCCGGTTCAGCCAAAATATGGATCATCATCATCATGACCTGGCTGATCGCCTTCAGCAACCTCACCCACATTGTCGCCGGCGCCTCGGAAATATTTTATCTGGTGTTTATCGGTCAAATCGCCTGGCAGGATTTTCTCTGGCCTTTTGCGCTGCCGACGCTGGCCGGCAACATTATCGGCGGCACCTTTATTTTCGCCCTGATAAGCCATGCCCAAATCCGTAACGACATGAGCGGCCAAAACAAGAAAGCGCCGACGGACGGCGGGAAAAAACCGACGACGGGTAAAAAAGCGGCCTGAGTGCTGACACTTTGAGCAAACGAGCGGTCAGGTGCTTATTATCGGAGCCAAAATGCGTATAATGGCTCCGCGCTAAGTCCCCGTAGTTAAACGGATATAACAAGCCCCTCCTAAGGGCTAGTTACTGGTTCGATTCCAGTCGGGGACACCAGAACACTCTCTTATACACTCTCCAATCGTCTAAAAAATCCTTTAAAAACAATAAATACAATCAAACCCCTGTCTTAACTGATGCCATAAAATCTTGTAGAAGCTATACACATATGCGTATAGAATCGTGTATACACTCAGTTCGATCTTTTTCTTATACACATGCTGCTAACCGATCTAAAAATAAAGAAGGCGAAAGCCCAAGACAAACCCTACACACTCAATGACGGCAACGGGCTGTCTTTACTGATTGATACCAAAGGGACAAAGGGCTGGCGCTTCCGCTATCGATTCGCCGGTAAGCCTAAACTCATTTCGTTTGGCACTTACGATACCGTGTCCCTTGCCGACGCTCGTAAGAAACGTGATGAAGCCAGAGCCATGTTAGGCAACGGTATTAATCCCAGCGACGCCCGTAGAGCGAATAAGCTCTCTTTGCAGTTCTCTACGGAAAACACCTTTGAAGTAGTAGCGAGAGAATGGCACACCTCAAAACTCGCTACCTGGTCAGAAGGATATGCCAAAGAAGTTATACACTATCTGGAAAAAGAAATTTTCCCGTTCCTGGGTAAACGCCCGATAGACCAGATCACACCGCTTGAACTCTTGTCCGTTCTGCAAAAGATCGAAAAACGCGGGGCATTAGAGCAAGCCAGTAAGATCCGACGCCGCTGTGGTGAAGTATTCCGCTACGCGGTGGTAACGGGTCGCGCTATGTATAACCCAGCACCGGATCTGGCCAGCGCCATGAACAAGCCAAAGAGCAATCATTTCCCGTTCCTCACCGAAAGTGAACTACCCGACTTTGTTAAGGCACTCAATAATTACCAAGGAAGCCAGATCACCAAATATGCTACTCAGCTTTTAATGCTGACCGGAGTAAGAACCATTGAATTACGCTCGGCTGAATGGGCTGAGTTTGATTTAGAGAATGCACTATGGGAGATCCCCAAAGAACGTATGAAGAAACGCCGCCCGCATTTGGTGCCGCTATCCACGCAGGCAATTGCTATTCTGAAAGAACTGAAAGTGCTTACGGGATATTATCAACTGGTTTTCCCTGGCCGAAATGACACCAGAAAACCGATGAGTGATGCCGCCATTAATAAAGTGATCAAGATGTTGGGTTATCACGGCAGGCTTACCGGTCATGGCTTCAGGCATACCATGAGTACCATTTTGCACGAACATGGATTTAACAGCGCATGGATTGAAACCCAACTTGCACATGTTGATAAAAATTCCATCCGTGGAACTTATAATCATGCGCAGTACTTATCAGGTAGGAAAGAAATGCTTCAATGGTATGCTAAAAAGGTTTTCAACTAAGCCTTAGTAACCTGCATCTTTAACATCAGTTTCAATCTCTTTAACCTGTTTTGAAATTCTTTTCTTAAAATGATAATCAATTTCTAATGAAGTCATATTTTCTGTTTTCTTCTGAAAATAATGATTTAGTACAAATGTTTTTTGATCCTCTGTATACTCATCAAAATTAGGGACATATTTTGTCTCTCGTCTATTATGCTTTATTTGAAAGTAAGTACGTAAAAAGGATTTCAAATTAACATTCACATTGAATCTTTCGCATAGGTTCTTTAAGAAGTCATCAAGTTGATGAAGAAGTGTTTTATCATCCATTTCTGAAAAAAAATACATCCATCCCTTAGATTTATTCTGGAAGATACAGCCCGTAATCCTTAAATTAAGCCTCCATTCCAAGAACTCTTCACTCTTTAGCTTAGAGTGTTTATAACCTGTAAATATCGCCAATAAAGATTCACGAAGTCGTTCTATAGATCCCGCTCGTGCTGACACAGTATTATTATTGAAATAATATCCCAGGTATCCAAAACTATCTTTACCTAATAGCCCAACGCTTGATTTTTCAGGTTCCTTCTGCGGGTCATAAACTTTTAGTTTTATCATTCTGAATCTTTTAATTATATCTCGAGATATTTCTTGCACATCCTTTTTATCACAAAGGACGAACACATCATCAACATATCTAAAATATTTAATCCCCGCTTTATTTGAAAAGTACTTATCTATATTTGATAGATAGATCGTAGCCAAAATATTGGAGATTGAAAGACCCTGAGGAACCCCTATAGTTGAAGGCTTATCTTTTTTACTCGCTTTAGATACTGTAGGAGATTTTATAGCGCTTTCAATTAATTTCAATATACGCTCATCACGAATGTTTTTTCTCAATCTACTGATAAGTTTTACGTGATCGATTGATGGATAAAAATTAGCAACATCAAATTTTATAAATGAATTAAATTTATTGGAAGAGATTTCCGCCTTTAACTCTCTAATCATATTTTGAGGCAATTTAAAACTAATTAAATTTTGATACTTTAATTGCAAAAAATTACATAGCGCTTTTAACGCAATCTTATCTCTTATTGTTGGTATTGATATTTCTCGTGGAGGTTTCCCTCTCCCTTTACTAATAAGTTTAAGTTTATATTTACTGAAAATATAATTAGATGATAACACTTTCCTATTAATAATTTCTAATTGCTCATCTAAAATTGGCCAAAGCAATTGGTGAGACATATTATCAATGCCAGTTGCGGCCGAAAGAGACACTTTTTTTAAATATATATCTTTAAGATAATCAACGTTATAATGTGAATCAAAAACCTCTACAACTTTCATTTCATGCGACCCTTAATAACCAAACAGCCAAAAACGGGAAGAAAAATAGAAATATTATAGATGTAGAATTTCTCAGTTTTATAAAATTAACTTTGCATGCCATTTTATCAGATGGTGCTTTACTTACTTTAGTTTTATCGCTCGCATTGTTATATTCATCAACCACTGCTAAATAAAAATCTTTCTCTTGATGATTTTCTGATATGGATAGGACGGCTTGATAATCTTTATCCAAAAGAGCATAGTCAGGATTCTCACCACGAGATCTAGTATAAATAATGCTGAGTTGTTCATAGCACTGTTTTACTAACAAAGCTCTTCCTTTGAAATCCATATTATTTATAAATAATGTTGCTACCAAAACCAGTACAGAAAGCGCAACCATTGTTGCAGACTCGGTTTGAGTTATTGTGCCAACTGGTAATACCAAAGTATAAATTGAATAACAAACCAAAAATATTGAATACCACAATAGAAAAAATTGAGAGTAAAAATTTAGATTTAGAAGCCGTACCTCAGTTTTTATTCTGGCTTTCTTAGTCCACCAAATCTTATCTGAAAAATCACTCATCATTCACCCCTTGAAGGCCGAGGCGCCTTAAGTAGTATCGTGTAACGCCTGTAAACAGACTAGTAGAACTAGAGGACAAGCCTCCCAAAATTAGTTGCACCCAGTGGGCTGGATGATCGCAAAGCGATACGCCTCACTAAAAATGATACTACTGTTTTTAATTAAAAAAAACCAAAAACTGACAAAATCGGCACTACACCGCACCCGCCTGCGGTTTTCGGATCATAAAATTTTTTCAGTTTTCATTTTCTACAAACCAACCCGCTAGCCCGCGCCGTGGCTGGGCTGGTGCGCTCCGGTGCCAACTGAAATCATTGAAACAAATCTCAGCTTTTTTCAGTTTTGTCGTTTTTCGTCAATTCTACAATCGGCAAAAAATTACGCTATCTCTTTGAATTTAAATACACAATGCGATTTTGCGTGGCATGATGAAAAAAATTAGGCGAGAAAGACAGTGCGCCGCCGTTCCGGCAATCCCTTGCCGGACGGGGCTTACAGACGAGTTGTGATGTTGGAATAACTGAAAAAATGAGAACGGTCAATGCGGCGTTACGCGCTTTATTTCTCCCCAATTTTACGTCGCACCACAACCAGGGAATTTTCCGGCTCGTCCACGTTTTCGGCCTTTTTGTCGTCCTCCTGCGCCTGCCTCAGCATGTCGATCATCTCTTTGCGCTTATCCGGCGCGATACCGTCTATCACGCTCTTGATCACATGCCCGTGGGTTTTGGCGCTGGGGCTAAGGGTATGTGAGAACGTCATATTCATCACAAAGGTATGCCCGCATTCCACATCGGTACAGGCACAGTAAATATCAGAGATATGCGGGTGCTTCCGATGGGTTTTCTTCACCCTGGCCACCGTGCCGCATTCCGGGCAGTAAACACGCATTATCCTCATGTCGCTCACTCCTTCCATTCTGTTAACCCCGCCCGCCAGAAATAAAGCCTTAACGGACGGCCATTTTTAATATGTTTATCTTCTCTGCGTGTGGTAACAGCGGTAACACTGGTAACAGCTTTGATATAAAAGACTTTTCTCTGTTACCACTGAATTTTCATTACTGGTAACAGCGGTAACAAACTGCTTTTTGTTACCAGTGTTACCACTGACCTTTATTCACTGGTAACACGTTCAGCCCTTGTTCCGTCTACTTGTTACCAGTGTTACCTCTGTTACCTCAGAAAAATAAGATTCACGCGAGAGTATTACCCCAATACGCTGCTATTAAACTGGTACACCCGCTTGACGCCTATTTCTGGCAGGCGGATGTTTTTCTGTGTCCGAGCAGCATCTTCCGGCAAATCCAGATACCCCGCCCTGGCGCAAAGCTGCGCCACTTTCTTGGCGTCGAACCCTTTGCAGATTTCTTTCCAGCCCGACGACAGCACGTAAAACGTGGTTACCGCATCCTCGGTGTTATGGCCTTTGACCACTTGCCGGAAGCCCACCATATTGGCCGGACGGCTGTATTCGTTGTGCCAGTCGGCAAAGCGGCTGAACTGGTTACGGGTGATAAAGTCTTTCACCTGCTCCAGCGCGGCGGCTTCCTCCTGATTGGCCACATGGCCGCGATCGACCATCCACGCATCCAGACAGACTTTTGCCGCTCGTAGCGCTTCCCCGGCAGGCCAGCCGGTTATCCCCGCTTCGGTGGCCAGTTCGCCCGCCATTGCCACCAGGGCAAAGCGCGTCACCGCCCGCCCCACCTGGTTGCCCGCCTCCGCTGGGGTTAACTCGCGGGTGTATGTTTTCAGCAGCGCTTTGGCTTTCGCCGTCATGCCGGACAAATCCGCCGTCAAGTGGCGCAACCACTCGCGGAACGCCGCGCCGTGGTATTCCGTCACCGCCTGCTCTAAATGTTCGGCCAGCGTCTTACCGCCCGAAAAGCCGTGCAACTCTTCAAACACGCCGTATTTGCCCGAATCGCTGGGGATTTGCACCATGCGCACTTCCACCCCGGCATAGGTGCGTTCCCCGGCATTAGCGGCATGTTCAACCAGCGACAGTTCCCCGGTGGAGAGAAACAGCAGGCACCAGCGGTTCGTTTCCCTTACGCTGCCGTCCGTTCTGGCTCTGGCCTTGCCCTGACCGTTGGCCAGCATGTAGGCGATATTCCCGGCTTCCCGTCCGTCTACCTCGCGGATTTCATCAAGCATCAGCGTCGCATCGTTACGGCGGCTGGCCGTGCCTTCCAGCGCGTTGCCGGTTGAGCGCCAGGTGTGCCAAAAATCCGCGCCGCCGCACACCGATGCCGCCACCTTCATGGTGGTGGTTTTGCCGTCCGTCGATTCCCCTTTCAGGTGATAGCCACCCCCGCCTACGCCGACCAGCTTTAGCAGCGGCGCGGCAAAGGCCAGGCTGACGGCAAACGCCACGCGGGCGTTACCCACGCAATACCGCGCCACCTGGTCGCGCCAGTCAGCCAACGTTCCCGCCGTGCGAAAATCCCGCCCCTGAACGCTGGACGTTTGCAAAATCACCGATTCCGCTCCCTCGCCTATCACTTCATCCTGGAGCACGTACACCGAGCCGTGCCAGCCGGTTTTACTGACGCACGTCACCTTGCGGTCTGGCTTGCACAGAGAAAGGTATTCCATCAGGTGCGCCCGCGCCTGGCCATTGGTGTTGATGTACGACAGGCCGTTAACCAGCAGTACCCGGCGCAACTCTTCCCCGCTGCCGCCTAATAACTCCATCGGCATCGCCCATTTGCGGCTTACGCCGTTGGTATCTTCCCATTCCAGCAGGCGGCCGTAGTTGCTGCCGTCCATATCGCAGGTGATAGCGGTCACCCGTACCGGGCTGCACAGCTTGATATTGCGGATTTCCGTATCGCCGTCCGACTTGTTCACCAGTTTGTCAAACCACAGGTATTCTTTGGTCAGCCGGAAGCCTTGCGGCAGACGGGTTTTGCCCTTGCCAAACAAAATCATTTCCTCGCGCAATGCCTCTTTGGTGCGCTCCTGGCCGTGCTCCTGCCTGAAATCATCCCAATCCGCTTTATGGCGCGTCGGCGGCAGCGATACCCAGCCATCCACCGCTTTGGCCGCTTTCTCCGCCCACTGTTTCCCAGTGTTTTCCTTGCCGTCGTCAAAGTCGTTATCTCCGGCTATCACCAGCCGCACATCCGGCCAGCGCTGGCGGAACGCCTGCGCCACATTAGGCAAGTTACTGGCGGCAACCGCCGCCACCGTGACGCCCTCGGTCAATGCGGCCACCGTCAGCGCGGTAGCGTAGCCCTCGGTGATAGTGACCTGCTCCGGCACATCCAGCGGCAGCGGTTGCAGGGTGATAAAGCTGCCCGCCAGGGTGGAATGGGCCAGCAGCCGTTTATCCCCCAACGGGCTGATTAGCTGCGCCCCGGTCACCTGCCCGTCAATATCAGTTAAAGGCAGCAGCAACGAACCGGCAGGAAATGCCACGCCGCCGCTGTGTTTCTCCTGGCTAATCAGCGGCAAGCCCTGCCCCGTTAAGCCTTTGTTGGTCAGATAGGTGCTTTCGCCTGTTTCGCAGGTCGCCCGCAGTGTGCGATAGGCGGCGCTGAACTGGCGGCGCTTTTCGGCTTCGTCGGCTTCTTTCCTGGCGGGCGGGTTTGTCGGGTGTTGCACCTCCGGTAAGCCCAGCACAGACGCCACCGCATCGGCGGCGGTTTTGTTGTCGTCGCCGCTGACCAGTTGCACCAAATCCAGCCCGTCGCCGCTGCCGCACTGCGAACAAAACCACGTTCCGCGCCCGTTCTTATCATCGAAACGGAAACGGTCGGTGCCGCCGCATTTTGGGCAGGCGCCGTGCCTGCCATTGGCCGGAACCGTAATCCCCAGCGCCGGTAATATCTGCGCCCAGCGGTTGCTTGCCGCCTTCACCGTCTCGGAGAGTTTTTGTCGGCTCATTGCACCTTCCCTCCCGCCGTCAGCGTTTCCACCACGGCACCGGACGGCAATTCGCCATCCGTCGCGCCGTTGGCAATCTCCGTGTACACCGCCGATAAGCAGCGGTAGCCATACGCCGACAGGCGCACCGCCTCACGCATAAAGCCCGGTTCGAGCATTTCATACAGCGCCTGCGCCGCCATCGGTTGCCCCATCGCACAGCCGAACTGGTCGATATAGGGCGCTTCAATATGGCGAATGATGTTAATCGCCACCTTGTCAGCGGTCAGCGGAATACGGCTACCGTTCAGCACATAAACCGCCTGGCCGTGTTGGGCGGTCATGGCCTCAATAAAGGCGCTGGCGATGTAATGGCGCAGCAGCGCCATTTTGAAAGCCGGTGAGGTCGGCGTGTTAATTGCGCTCATGGCGTTCCCCTCCGGCAAAGAATGCGCTGCTTTCTACCGCGCTATTGATCTGGTCACGAACACATTCAAAAATGGCGGCAAGGCCGTCCGAATTAAGCGGCTTATTGGGGTGATCGGCATGGTGGCGTAACAGATCGGCCATACATTCGGTGGCCTGCAAAGCGCGGTGTATACGCTCTTCGCCGTTCTGCGTATAGCCGCAAGGGAAAAGGGAATTAGTCATGGTCGCCCCCCGCTACCGGCTGGTGAAAAGCGCGGTGCAAGTTGTCCAGCCGTTCCCATAGAACAAAGGTCAGAATTTCTTTGGCCTGAGGCTGCTCCAGTTCAACCAGCGCATACGCCAGCGCCCGGCATTGATCGATGATTTCTTCGAGTTCCAGCGGCGTGTTATCAAACATGACGCGCCCCCTCAACCGGCAGACGGCCAGCAAAAGCGAGCACATAGTCACGCGCCAACAGACGGCGGGCGCTGCGTTCATTCGGGGCAATAACGGTTTCACGATGCGGGACGGCGTGAACATCAGCACGGCGCACGGCAAGAAATAAAAAGACAAATTCAGGGTGAGTTTGGGTCGGGGTCGTTGACATGCGTCAATCTCCAGTAGATAGCAAAACTTGCTACCACCAGAGCTGCAAATCTCTTGAATGGTGGTAGCCCAGACAGGGTTTGCAGTACCGGCTCTACTGGATACCGGCCAGCCCGAAAGCTGCCCCGCCTGAGCCACCATTGATTCGGTACGGATCGGTGCCGTTAATAATGGGTGCGCTAAGGCTACGATACAAAAAAAGACGCAATCGGCGTCTGGTATCGCCAGTAGATTACACGGGCTGCAAATCCCGATTGCCGATTTTGCGGCAACGGGCAGACTATACCCCGCATTTTCTGGCGACAGCAAGCAATTTTTATCCGAATACCGGTGATTGACCGGGTGCGTTATCGCGTACATAGTGTTTCCTGCTCAGTGACGAGCCATGACGTTAGATGACAAGGGAGTGTTACCCGGTGCCTACCGCACCGGGTATTTTTTTGCCTGCGTTCAGCCGCCTGATATCGCTGAATACCAGCCGGACGGCGCCAGCGAAAACCGACAAGGGATCGGCTGGCTGAGGCGGGCGCGTTTTTCCCGGCGTGAGAAATACGCCCGATTAGCGCTAAAGCGGATGCGATCCGTTCCCACACTGGCGGGGCTGTCCGTTACCGCCAACCCACTGAGATAAAACCGCCCCGCTTCGGGGAAATCCTCTTCAATCTCAATCGAGCAAAACAGCTTTTGCCCTTTCTCGTTGTAGCTGACCAGTTGCGCCGTGGGACGAATGCGCACAAACAGCCGGGATTCGCCTTCGATAACCTCATGTTTTGCGGCCAGCACTTCCCCCAGGTTATCGCCATTGCGTTTATGCTCGCCCCAAATCAGCGCGGTATAGTGCGCCGGGTTGTAGGTCGCCCCCATGTCTTTCAGCCAGGCCGGATCGATATAGCGCCCGTCAATGGTTGCGCCTTCGGTGGCCACGCAAAACCAGCCGGTCGTTAACTGTGAATCGTTCATATGCTCCCTCACTGCAACAGCGTGATAGCCTGCTCATCGGCAGCGGCATACAGATAACCATCCCCCAGCGCATACCCCTCATTACGCCAGTAGCTATGCTCATACACGGAACGATCATCAATGAATTCTGCCCGGAAATAGCGGCTGTGTTTTTGCGTGTAGACGTGCAGGTTTTCCAGCGTGGTAATGGCCAGCCGTTTACCCGGCATAAACGGCGGAACAAAGGCAAAGCGTCCCGCAATTGAACTGGCGGCCATCTGCGCGGCGGCGAGATCCGCTGGCCGGTCTGCCATATTGAACAGCCGTAGCCGTTCCGCAGCGGCCAGTTCAGCGCCCACCAATACCACCAGGCGCGGATCTTCACGAAAGCCCTCCGGTATCTTTTGGGTGATCAGGTGATTGGCCAGTGCATCCAGGTGCGGGAAATCGCCGCCATTTCCCAGGGTGATCGCATTAGTCAGCACTTGTGAGCCGCCATTAAATTGTTTGGCAACGGCATGCCAGCCAAGATTGATATCTTCCCCTTTAGGGTATTTGGCCGGGTTGGTTTCCGGGCTGAGAAACGCGCCATTCAGCCCGATGCGCAAAATATCTAACGCCATTGCCCGTTCGAAAAACGCCGCCACCGTCCGGGTGAAATGGTCAATCCCGCCTACGTTGGCAATGAGTGACATTTGCTCATACGACAGCGATGCGCAGGAATCCGTTTCAACCAGCACATACGGCGTACCGTTGACAGCCAGCGGCTTGTTAAATCTCCCCTCCAGCGCACGCCCGGTATGCAGGCTGCTATCCCCAATGGTGATCGCCTGGCCGCTTTCTTCCACCATGTCCATCAAGGTGATGCCCTGCATCATCCACCCGGATTCCAGTAAGGCGACGCGTAATTTATTTTCTGCCTCTTCTGATACAGAAAACGTTTTTTTGTTGCTGCTTAAATAACTTGCGCCGCGGGTAAAATTGCGATGAAACTCCCCCGCCAATGCAGGAGCATTAACGTGATGCATAAAATATCCTTTTATAAAAATGTGGTAATACTGTGAATTACAGTGCGTTTCGCATCATGCTATTTTTATATTGTTCGGCCTCTAACGTTTCCATCATTAATTTCACATAATCATTTACCGGCATGAGTTGGCGAAATAGTTCACCGTCATGACCGTAATACAAACGGCATAGTTCAGATTTTGCGATCCCATTATTATTTAACTCATATTTATCTATGGGGTGACGACAGCGTTTTAATATCTCTTCAACCGCTTTTTGTAATTCATCCATCGCTGACCAGGCATAAATATGGGATTCACAACTTAGGCCGTCAGAATAAAAATTGGTTTTATAGGTATACTCAGGTAAGGAAGCATCTGGTAGTTTTTCCATCACCTTATTCATAAAACCTTTAATATTCTTTTTCAGCATCGTTTCTACGACAGGACGTAATAACCCTAATAATCCGTATCGTGCTTGATAGATTAATTTAGCCCGTTCGTAATCATCCTGTGCCTGTAACCGTTTTTCCTGCGTACGTTTCATAGCTTCATTGACGGTAATACGCCATTTTTTTGCATAAGCAACCTCTTTATTTTCCCAATCAACATCATACGAATATCTCATCACCCCCTTACTTGCTTCAGATACAGCTTTCTCTGCGGCCTGGCAAATCGCCGTGCCACGTTCAATCAGGAAGTTGATTTCGTCCGGGTCACACATGTAGTTAGGCATGTTATAGCCGGTCAGGGTTTCCAGTTCGGCTAATGAGCGCTCCATTTTAAACAGGCGATAAATCTCAATGACGCGGATCGCATAACCGCCATCCCCATATTTAGGCTCAAACGGAACTGGCTGATAAGCTGCGATGACATTCATCGATTTATCGTATTTACAGTGTTCTATTTTTTTCATTTTATTACTCCACGCCTTTCCTATTTACCAGATTGCTATTAATCCAATCGATAATTTCTTGCTCTACCCATGCCACTGTTCTTTCCCCGATCGATACATTAAGCGGGAATCGACCATCCTTCATTCTGTGATAAATAGTTGAACGGGGAAGCCCGGTTTTGGCCATTACATCTTTTAAGCGAATTAAGCGTATCTCTTTGTTTTTATTTAAAGAAGCATCCATAACCACACCTTTATCATATTTATTTTAGCCACACGTTCCCCCTGAGATAAATTCAGATTCAAAAGGAGTTCGTAAGATGTATATAGATTTACATGTAGAGTATATCTTGTAAATAGGGCAGGTTTGCTACGTAGAGGTAAGGAATGTTTATTTAAAACTCTACCAGGTCATATTCAATAATATTCAGTCTTATTTATCACTCATTATCACTATATAATTATCGAGACGTTAATGTAAAGAACTGTAAATACATAATATCGTCATCAATCATAAAGTTTTTTATTAGTGTATAACCACATGTATAAATAAAATGTTCGAACAGTTAAAATTAAAATAAAAACAAATAGTTAATCAATTAACTCGATTCCAGTCGGGGACACCATCACGCGCCAACCGACGCGCCCGACCGCCATCATCCCCAACGGGCAAAAGCGTCAGACGCCTGCATTAACCCTATATGTAGCGTCGGCGTCATTGGGGCGGCAATAATCCCCAAAACTAAAAATCGTCCGGCCAGTAATCCCCTTTAGTTTTTCTTTTGCAGTCAACTCGGTTTATCTCCGCCGTCATTTAAATGATAGGGAGGATGAGCAATTAATTGCGTGTGAACAATAGGAGAAATAAATATTCAACTGATTAGCCGGCGAGCGACATGGGGTGATAACTTATGGCAGATCTGTTATATTTGAATGAAATCCAGATTTAACACAAAGTAATCTTTATATAGCAATACATCGGTCTCGTTTTAGCGCAAAATATCTTGTATGCTGATAATATCTTTTCAACATAAGGAAACCCAATGATGAGTTTTAACATCCTCAATAATGTCCGCTCTCTTCGTGCTCAGGCCAGAGATACCGATCTTGAGGTGCTTGAAGATCTGTTAAGCAAATTCACCGCCATTGTTGAAGAGCGCCGTGAAGAAGAAAGCAAGGTTCAAAAGGAACAGGCTGAGCGTCTGGCCAAACTGGAAGCGATTCGCGCTAAATTGCTTGAAGACGGCATAGACCCGGCCGAACTGTTGGAAAGTGTAAAATCTAAACCGGCCAAAGCAAAACGTCATCCCCGTCCCGCTAAATACAAATATATTGATGAGAACGGCGATGAAAAAACCTGGACCGGTCAGGGTAGAACGCCAAAAGCCATAACCGCAGCTCTGGAAAGCGGCAAAAAACTGGAAGATTTTGCCATCTGACGTTTCCGCTATCGGTTTTTTAGCCGCTAATAATCGTTAGCGGCTAATATTCCTTTCCCCGTAGTATCCTAAATAGTTGTCCCCTAAATAACAGACCAAGCGTCCCTGCATTCAATACGCCATTTAGCCCATCGCCGGCCGGTTAAATTTAATGCCGTTAACGGCGGCGTTTATTAAAAATAAATTAAAGCCATGTTTCCCCCCAAGTACGCCGCGACATTCAGGAAGGCAGCGCCAAATTGGACCAGATGGCCTCCGTAAGTTGGATAAAAGCGGGATCGCCGCGCAGCGCGCGCAGGTGGCGCGGTCGCGGCAAGGTCACGCGGTAATCCGCGATGATGCTCGCCGGACGGGCGCTGAAGACGATCACCCGGTCCGCGAGGGCCACCGCTTCCTCAATATCATGGGTGACGAAGATAATCGAGCGGCGTTCCGCCTCCCACACCCTGAGCAGTTCCTTGCCCATGGCGATCTTGGTTTGGTAATCGAGCGCGCCAAAGGGCTCATCCATCAGCATCAAAGAGGGCTGGTAGGCCAGCAGGCGGCCCAAAGAAACGCGCTGGCGCATCCCGCCGGAGAGCTGATGCGGCCAGGCATGCTCAAAACCGTCCAGATGCAGAAGCGTTATCAACGCGGCGATGCGCTCGTCCCGCTGCTCCGCCGGCATTCCGCCCAGCTCGGCGCCGATGCGAATATTGCCGCTCACGGTTTTCCAGGGCAGGAGCGCATCTTTCTGGAACATAAAGCCCACGCCGGGCGGCGTGCCCGTCACCGGTTTGCCATCCACCATGCTGATGCCGCCGGAAGGTTGCAGCAAACCGCAAAGCGCGCGCAGCACGGTGGATTTTCCGCAGCCGCTCGGGCCGACGATGGCAATGAATTCGCCTTCCGCCACCGTCAGCGAAATCCCCGCGAGAACCTCAAGCTGGGCGCCATCCGCCAGGGGAAAGGCGACGAGAAGATCGCACAATTCCGCGCGATAAGGCTGCGCCGTTGGCGGCCGGGGATCGCTCGCGCCCACCGCCTCCTGATGAATATTGGTCGTTAACGCCACCGGATTATCCTCTTTTCAATAAAGCCGATCAGGTAATTGGCGCACATGGCCAGCACCATAAGCACCACCAGACCGCTGAACACCCCGGTGGTATCGAGCTGGCCGCCGGAGCTTTCAATGTACCAGCCCAGCCCCCGGTTGGACCCGATCAGTTCTCCGACCACCGCGCCAATCAGCGCCAGGCCGACGCCGATGCGAAACGAGGCCAGGATCCACGGCACCACCGCGGGAAAAAGCACGGTTATGGCGATATATAACCGCCCTGCGCGCATCGATTTCATCAGGTCGATCTGGTCGGCATCAATGGTTCTGATGCCCTCCATCACATTGAGAATAAAGATAAAGATCACCATGGTGAACGACATGGTGATTTTGGAAAACAGGCCGATGCCGAACCAGAGAATAAAAAGCGGCGCCAGCGCCACGCGCGGCAGGCCGTACAGCCCCATGATGATGGGATCGAGCAGGCGCGCCAGCCGCGGCGCGCAGGCAAGCCCGATACCGACGGGCACGCCGACAATCGCCGCCAGCAGCAGTCCGGCGGCGGCTTCCAGCAGCGTGGTGGAGGTGTGCAGCCACAGATGGCCGCTGCGCGCCAGTTCAAACAGGCGCTCGGCAATCATACTGGGGCGGCTGCCCCAGAACGGATTGTACAGATGGTAAGAGGCCAGTTCCCAGAGCAAAAGCAGCACGATAATCAACGCCATCTGCGGCACCAGCGCCGAGCGCCACCCGGCGTGACGCCGCGCGGGCAAGCCGGCATTATTACGCCCGTTTATGGTTCTCCCGGGCAGGGTTGTCTTGGGCATGACGGCTCCCGAACATGGTTGCGAAAGGCATTAAACCCCCTCTCAGGGATGCGTGTTAATGGTGATATCCCGGTATGAGGAGACGTTCTCGTTCGGGGTTACCGTGCGAACAATCTCGCCGAGGGTGGCGTAGCTCGCCGGAGAAAGCACGCCATCGGTCGACAGGTAACCGGAGGTGACGTCAGTGACGATCTGCCGGATAAGCGCCTCGTCTTTAACCTCGGGGAACATCTCTTTGAGCGCCCTGGTCAGCACCTGCGGATCCTGATGAATAATCGCCAGCGCCTTGGTGATGGCCCGGGAGAGGGCGGCGGCCCGCTGCGGATTTTTCTCCAGCCAGACGTCCGTCACGATCAGCCCCTGCGAGGGGTAGGCCAGCGTGCGGTAATCTTCCAGAATCTTGAACTTGCCGCTATCGGCGAGGGTGATCTGGATATCCGGGGTGGTGAACATGCCGGCGGAGATGGCGCCGGCCTGGATGGCGGCCCGCTGCGCGCTGGCGCGGCCAACGGCGATAAGGCTAAAATCCTTATCCGGATCGAGGCCGATTTGGCGAATGGCGTAGCGCACCGTGGTATCCGTCAGGCTGCCGGCGGAGGTGATGCCGATTTTTTGCCCTTTGAGATCCGCGAGACGCGTCGCGGTCAAACCGGCCCCGGCGAGCAGCGCGTAGCTGTGGCGGTCAGCCAGAGAGACCAGCACCTTTCCCCCCAGTCCCCTTTCCTGCAGGCGAACCGCATGTTCGACCGCGCAGATGCACGCATCAACGCTGCCGGATGCCAGAGCCTGAATCGCCGGACCGCCGCCTTTGAAATCGAAACGTTCATAGGAAAGCCCCTCGGCTTTAAGCAGCCCCTCCTGGTCGGCAACGATAATCGGCAGCGACGCGGCCGACGTCTGCGCCGCGCCGATTTTGATGACGGACTCCTGGGCGGCGGCAACCGAAAACAGTCCGCTGATGGCAACCAGCGCCCCGATAAGTATGGCGTTTTTCGTTAGCATAATATTTCCCTGAAAATAAGAAGGTCTGACGTTGAGGGCAAATAAGCGACGTATTTACTGTGGAAAGCGCACGGCAAACTCTGAACCGCGTTCGCACATCCGCCCGCGGGCATCCTGCCACAGCCGTTGCGTGGCGTGCAGCTTGCCCAGGGCGCGGGCGACGGTTTCGAAGTTATAGCGCGCAAGCGCATCGGCGACGTCGGTATAGAAACGCGGCTCGGTGCGAATCATGGCCAGGATCTCATCGGCTACGGCGTCGATCTGCGCATCACCGGCGGTGGTTCCGCCCACGTCCGCTTTGCCGGCGATATACTCCTCCAGCCGCGCGCTGTCCGCATAGGCGTAGGCGATGCGCTCAAAGCGCTCATGGGGGATCCCCTCCGAAATGGTGGCGTCAATCCCCAGTTTCGCCGTGGTCGGCACCACGCCGGGCGGCATCACCGGCAGGCTGGGATCCAGCGGTTTGCCGCGCGCGCCGCTGACGACGACGAGATCCTTGTCCGCCTGCACGCGGGTGGCGATGGCCCATTCGACGTCCACCGGATTGAAGACGTCGATATCGTCGTCAACCACCACCACGTGTTTGATATCCATAACCGAGAGCGCGGCGAGCAAGGCGTTTTTCCCCTCGCCCGCCTGTTTTCTGATGGAGATCACCGCGTGCCAGAAGGCGCATCCCCCCAGGGTGACGTTGATATCCTTGACCGCCACCCCGGCCGTCTTCAGCGCCTGGCGAATCTGCGTATAGCGGGTAGGCGCGGCGAGCCAGGTATTCTCCCACGGCATATGCAGCGCATAATAAATGGCGTCCTTGCGCCGGCGGATCGCTTTTACCCGTACGATCGGGTTCCAGTGCAGGCCGCCCATCAGCCGGGTAAACTCGCCGAAGCGGCCTTCCGGATAGACCCATCCCGTCGGCAGGATTTCCGCTTCGATAACAATTTCCGCATCCGCGATACAGGGCACGTCGATCAGGTGGCCGGGCGCAAGCTCGACCGGCGTCTCGCGCAGTCCGCCGGCAATCGCCATTTCGTCGACGCCGAGCGGCGCGCGAAATCCCGAGCCCATGATTTCATAGGGATGCGTGCCGATCGAAATGGAAATAGGACAGGGTTTTCCGGCCTCGAACGCCCGCTGGGCGAACAGCCGCATATTGTTTGGGGTAACGAGATCGATACCGGTAAGATCCTTCTCCTTGACGATAAAACGATAGATGCCGGAATTGAGGCCGTATTCAGGATCGCGGGCAATCACCACCCCGGCGGTGATCATCGGACCGCCGTCATAGATCGAACTCATGGGAATCGGCAGTTTATACAAATCGATATCGTCTCCCTCAAGCACCACCTCCTGTATGGGGGATGTCGCCACCTGCCTCGGCGGAAGCGGATTATCGATGGCCTTTTTCAGCTTGCCCTCAATTTCCTGATAGGCCTGACACCCCATCGACATGATGACCCGCTTCTGCGAACGGATAATGCCGGAAACAACCGGAATATCGTAGCCGATGACATGATGAAACATGATGGCCTTATCGGACTGATCGACCAATGTCGCAATATGGCGAATATCTACCGGCTGTCTGAAATCAATGAGTTCGCCCTCATTTCTCAATCGCTCGATAAACTGCCGAAAAGATTCATTATCTTTCATCGTTATCCTTTATCACTTTAATTAATTGGGGTACGAATTGAGTTGATGAATATCTTTGTCCCGGCATCCGTGGCGGTATCGCTTGCGGAGCAATATATTGCAGCGCAAGCGCTGAAGGGGTATTTATGCCCTGCTTTTCAATATGGAATCAAACAAAGAAGCCATAAAAAAACATACCGATATTCCATTGTAAAATGAGAAAAAAAACTATCTATAGCCAATTTATCTCTAGACTGGGACTCTCAAAGGAGGGATAAAGACGGCGGGGATTTATCTGTTTTTATCGGCTTATTTTGCCGCTGCGCCATATTCAAACCGCTTTAAAAAACATAAGCATGGCTAATAAAACCTCAGGATAAAAATAAAAATTCAGTAATTACAATACGATTAATATAAACGTTCGCGGCGGTTAATTAATATTTTTCCGCCGGAAGGTTAACGTTATTTTAAAGGCAAGTTTCTTTCAATCAGGCGATAAATAAACACCAGAGCAGATGCTATTCCGCTCTGATGTTGCTCCCGGCATGACGGGACGCCTAACTTATTTCTTACCGCGTAAACGGGATATCACCGTTACCGCAAACAGTACGACGGCGCCGACGATAAAACCGATAATCAGGTTGGCCAGGTTGTCCGTCAGCACCGCGCCAAAGCCGCCGAACTTCTCCCCTATATTGGTAACGGCGTGATGCAGCAGCGGCCAACCGTGAACCACAATGCCGCCGCCGACCAAAAACATCGCCAGCGTCCCGACGACGGAAAGGATTTTCATCAGCCAGGGCGCCGCCACCAGCAGCGCGCCCCCCACCTTTTGCGCCACGAAGGACGCCCGCTGTTCCAGCCACAGACCCAGGTCGTCCAGCTTGACGATACCGGCCACAATGCCGTATACGCCGACGGTCACCAGAATGGCGATACCGGACAGGACGAGAACCTGATTGAGCAGCGGCGATTCCGACACAATGCCCAGCGTAATCGCCACAATCTCGGCCGAAAGGATAAAATCGGTACGTATCGCCCCTTTCACCTTGTCGTCTTCGTAGCCCGCGGTGTCGGCGGACTGCGCCGCCGCCAGTAATCGCTGCTGGCGGGCCTCCGGCGTCTTTTCCGCTTTATCCTGATGCAGGCTGTGCATCACCTTTTCCACCCCCTCATAGCAGAGGAAGGCGCCGCCGATCATCAGCAAAGGAGTAATCGCCCAGGGGATAAACGCGCTGATCAGCAACGCCACCGGCACCAGAAACAGCTTGTTAAGAAAGGAACCTTTAGCTACCCGCCACACCACCGGTAATTCACGGTTCGCCTTGACGCCGCTTACCTGCTGGGCATTCAGGGAGAGGTCGTCCCCCAATACCCCGGCGGTTTTTTTAACCGCCATTTTTCCCATTACCGCAATATCATCAAGCAACGTGGCAATATCATCCAGCAGCGTGAGTAAACTTGCTCCAGCCAAAGTGTTGTTCCTTATTCCAGTTCATTATGTCGACAGTGGGGACAGTCCCGTATTTCAGCATTCAGCATAGACGTAATTGCCGCAGAATCCTACTCGCCGCGCACGGCACACTTTGGCGCCGCCAAGATTTGCCGACCGGGCGTTGCGCCGCGGCGCGAACCGTTTAAAAAACAGACTATTTATCTTTTAACCAATTAATAATAAAGGTGTTTTTATTATCACCGTAAAAATGATAGCCTTAAAGTTGGATAAATAACCTCCAACGGAGTAAGGATAAGGTTTGTCTGTATCGAAAAAAAACGCGTCAACCTGGCTGCACCTCGGGGCAGGTGCCTTCTTCCGAGCGCATCAGGCCTGGTATCTCAACCGGCTGCGACAAACGGGAGACAACCACTGGCACATGGCATTGTGCAACATCCGCAACAGCCCCACGCAAGAAACCCTGCGACAGCTTAAGGCCCAGAACGGCCGCTACACGCTCGAAACCGTCTCTCCCGAGGGAGAACGCCGCTATGAAACCATCGACGTGGTGGACCAGATCCTGCTGTGGGACAGCCGTCTCGCCTCAACCGTCGCCGTAGGCGCCGACCCGGACACAAAAATTATTTCTTTCACCGTTACCGAAGGGGGATATTTCCTGGATGACGACGATCATCTTGAGCTATCCCACCCCGCCGTACGCGCCGACCTTAATGATGAAGGTGAAATAAATACTTTATACGGGGCTCTGACGCTGATCCTGACCGCTCGCCAGCAGCAGCAAAGCGGTCCGGTTACCCTGCTCTGCTGCGATAATCTGCGGCAGAACGGCGACTGTTTTACTCAGGGAATGCGGGAATTTCTGGCAGCGAAACGGCGTCCCGACCTGATTGCCTGGATGGCGGAACAGACCAGCGCACCGAACAGCATGGTCGATCGCATCACCCCGAAATTCGACGATGCGCTTTATACCCGGCTACGGCGGCAGGGCATTGTCGATGATGCGGTTCCCCTCTCCTGCGAAAGTTTTACCCGCTGGGTGATAGAGGATCGTTTCGCCGGCGAGCGCCCCGCCCTCGAACGGGCGGGCGTCGAGTTTGTCGACGACGTTACGCCGGTCGAAGAGGCGAAAATTCGGCTGCTCAACGCCAGCCACAGCGGCATCGCCTGGGCCGGGGCATTACAGGACCGACGCTATATCGACGAAAGCCTGCCCCGGCACGTAACGAACTGGATCCGCGATTATATCCTGCAGGACGTCAGCCCCGCGCTGCAACAGCGCGGCGTCGTTCTCGATCTGCCGGCCGAATGCGACGGCGTATTGGCCCGTTTTGGTAATCGCGGGGTGCGCGATACCGTCGCTCGCGTGTCATCCGACAGCATCGCCAAACTGCATGGTTTTATCGTCCCCACCTTAAAAGATGGCTATCGCCAAGGGAAAATACCGCAGGCGACGCTGCGTCTGCCAGCGCTGTTCTTTCTTTTTATGCAGCGCCATCACCGTGGAGAACTGCCGTTCAGCTACCAGGATCGCGCCATCGACACCCTGGATGTGCAACGTATTTTCAGCGCCGATGACCCGCTGGCCGCCTTTGCCGACCAGTCCGTTCTGTTCGGCTCGGTGCGTCGTCAAAAAGCGTTTACCGAACATCTGCGCGCGGCCGTTGACGAGGTTCAGACCACGCTCCATGCGTCACCCGAGGGGAAAATAAGATGAAAAAACATTTGCTGATCGTGCTGGGGACGGTCGCCGCCGCCGCACTGTCGATACTGACGTTCTATCGGTTGCCGATAGCGCTGGGAACGCTGGCCGCATGGGTCACCACCGGCTCCTTCTTCTTGCAGGTCGTGCACATTATTCGTAATAAAGATACCACCGGCATCTCGCTCGGCATGTACGCGGCGCTGTTCTTCGGCGTTTCCTGCTGGACCGCCTACGGCTTCAAGGTACAGGATGTGCCGGTCATGGCGGCCAACGGCATTACGACGCTGCTGGCCATGACGGTGATCGTATTGAAGCTCTACAACGAGCGGGAGGTAAAGGTAGAGCGCCATGCCCCCCGCACGGCGAAGAAAGCCGTATCGCCCACCTACTATATGCCGGTAATCGGCTCGCTTAAAAGCAAGCGACTGTGAATCAATAATTTGCCTGTTGCGGCATTAGGCCGCAGCAGGCAAATTAAGACTTAACCGAGCATGCCGGCCATGCTGATCGGCGGCCGTTGCTGCTATACTCGATTTTTCACTTTTTCATCAGGTTACCCTTAATGCGCTATCTATTTCCCCTGCTGTTATCGCTGGCGGCCGTGAGTTGCAGTACGTCACAGCCCAGACTAAATGATATTCGGTCCGTTCCCCCCAGCCGCCTGATGCTGTATCAGAACACCCCGACCACGCCCTATGCGACGCTGGTGATCGTGCGGGATAAAGGCTGGCTGGCGGGCACCTGCCGCATCGGCGTGGTGATCGATAATGAATTCGCCGGCTCCATCGCCTCTGCGGAGAAAGCCGAGTTCCGGATACCCGTAGGGCAGCATACTGTGAGTCTGGGACAGGATGGCTATTATAATAACGCCTGCGTCTGGCGCGATACCTCAGGCAGTCAGACGCCGTTCCTGAAAGCCGGAGAAACCCGCTTCTTACGCATCAGCGGCAACACCGGGGAGGGCTTTACCCTGCAACCCACCGCGGACTTCGCCGCGCAGTAACCGTCGGCAGGATGGGAATTGCCCTGCTTTGCGTAGCTGACAGGGCAATAGGGAACAGAGGTGATTGCTCGGCTTACTTCAGCAGCCGCACCTTGCAGCTTTTTCCCTTGATTTTCCCCTGCTGCAGTTGCTGCAGCGCCCGTTTGGCGCTGGCTTTGCGGATAGCGACATAGGCGTGAAGCGGGAACATATCGATTTTACCGACCTCCGCCGCCGTTAGTCCGGCCTCTCCGGTCAGGGCGCCGAGAATATCCCCCGGGCGGATTTTGGCTTTCCGACCGCCGTCGATACACAGCGTCGCCATTTCCGGCTCCAGCGGGGTCGCCGCGCCGCGACCGATCTCCGCCGCCGGCGTCCAGCTAATGCGGATCCCCAGATAATCCTCTATCAGATGGGCGCGGCTCATTTCCTGCGGAGTACACAGGCTTACGGCCAACCCTTCCATCCCCGCGCGGCCGGTTCTGCCGATGCGGTGCACGTGCACTTCGGGGTCGAAGGCCAGCTCGAAATTCACCACCAGTTGCAGATCCTTGATATCCAGACCGCGGGCGGCGACGTCGGTGGCCACCAGCACACGGCAGCTGCGATTGGCAAAACGCACCAGTACCTGATCGCGATCGCGCTGTTCCAGATCGCCGTGCAGCGCCAGCACGCTTATGCCGCGCGCATCCAGCGCGTCGAACACGCTCTGACAGTCGCGCTTGGTGTTGCAGAACACCACGCAGGAAGCGGGCTGGTAGTGGCTCAGCAGGTCAATCAGCAGCGGCACGCGTCGATCTTTGTCGGTTTCATAAAAATGCTGTTCGATGGCGGGCTCATCCCCATCGTCGGCGACTTCGAAATTCACCGGCCGGCGCTGCACGCGCGCGCTGATTTGCTCAATCTCCGGCGGATAGGTGGCGGAAAACAGCAGCGTCTGACGGTCGGACGGCGCATAGCCAATCACGTCATCAATGGCTTCGGTAAAGCCCATATCCAGCATCCGATCGGCCTCATCCAGCACCAGCACTTTCAGAGCCTCCAGCGACAGCGAACGCCGGCGCAGGTGATCCTGAATACGCCCCGGCGTACCCACCACGATATGCGGAGCATGCACCAGCGAGTCGATTTGATGCCCCATCGGCTGCCCGCCGCACAGGGTCAGGATCTTGATATTCTGCGCAAAACGCGCCAGACGGCGCAGCTCCTTACTTACCTGATCCGCCAGTTCCCGCGTCGGACACAGCACCAGCGCCTGGGTAGTAAACTCCCCGACCACGATGTGATTAAGCAAACCGATGCCGAAGGCGGCCGTTTTGCCGCTGCCGGTTTTCGCCCTGGCGCGCACATCGGCGCCGCTCAGGATGGCCGGCAACGCCGCCGCCTGCACCGGCGTCATGGCGCTATAGCCCAGTTCATTAAGGTTGGATAACTGCCCGGCCAGCAGCGCGAGGGAGGAAAAAGAGGTTGTGCTCACAGTGATTACTCTATTATTACCAAAGGCAACATGACGAAAGGCGACGCCAGATACAGCGAACGGCGCGTGATTTTGCCGCAATAATAACAGAGATAACCGCCATTGCCCGATTTACCTGAGGAAGGGTGGTGAAATCGCCCGCGGACCGCCAAATGCCGGCAATAAAACCCCAACGCTTTTTAATGCTATTTCAGTAAATATAGTGCCTGAGACCACTTGAATTATGCCCCCTACTCGGCGTAGATTTAGCGCCGATCCCGTTATGATCGGAGCGTGCTCCGGTGATGACAATGGGAAGCTGTTTTCCCTGCTGCGAACCGGCAACCGGTGTAAACATTTTCCTTCCATAATAAAACGCACAATCGGGATCGTTGCTGGCGTGGTTTCTGCTGGAGAATATATCGGTGAAATATTTTTTTATGGGTATCTCATTTTGTCTGGTTGTCTGGGCGAGTACGTTTATGCTGATGGTGGAATAACCATCGACCATTTGCCCGACAGACACTAATCCGCAGGGCAGGAAGCTAACCAAAGAAATAATTAAGCAGGCTGACGGGGTTACTCCGTCAGCCTATTTTTATGGCCGCCATTATCTACAACAGAACCATCGCCCCCAGCGCCAGCCAGGGCCCAAACGCCAGCGGCCGGTCGGCCCTTTCCCGCCGCAGCCTGCGCCACAACAGCGTAACCACCAACCCGCCCAGCGCGGCGATCAGCAGCAGGCTGGGCAGCGCCCGCCATCCCAGCCAGCCGCCCAGCGCGGCCAGCAGCTTAAAATCGCCGTAGCCCAGCGCCTCTTTGCCGCGGAGAAGTTTAACGCCCCAATACGGCAGCCACAGAGACAGGTAGCCCGCAACCGCCCCCACGACCGCCTCATCCAGCGGAACAAAGGTTGCGGAGAGATTAAACAGCAGTCCCAGCCACAAGAGCGGCAACGTCAGACTGTCCGGCAGCAGCTGCGTTTCGCCATCAATCGCCGCCAGCGCCAGCAGAAAGGAGCACAGCACCAACCGCCCCCATAGCGCGTCTCCCGGCGGATATTGCATTCCCGCCGTCAGGAACCCCAGCGCGGCGAGGAACTCGACCAGCGGATATCGCCCGCAAACCGACCGCCGGCAACAGCGCGCTCGCCCACGCAGCCACAGCCAGCTGAACAGCGGGATGTTGTCTTTCAGCGCAATCTGCCGCCGGCAGTGCAGGCAGCGCGAAGGCGGCCAACACAGGTTGAAACCTGGCTCCGCCCCGGACGCCGGCATCCCCAGATATACCCGCGCCTCACGTTGCCAGCGGCGTTCCAGCATGATTGGCAGACGGTAAATAACCACATTCAGAAAACTGCCGACCATCAGCCCGGACAATGCCAGCGCGCCGAGCCACCATGCGGGAAATCCTTCAGCAAAGATCATTAACCATTCCACGTCTAGCCCCAACCATCGCTAAAATCTGAATCAACCGATGCTGACACACTCAGAAAACCACGCCAACGCCCGCGTTTAGCACGATTATGTCACTGCGAACCGCCGCGCAATAATGACGGCAACACTCCAAACGCAGAGCATTAACCTGCGCAGTAAAACGCGACGTTAGCCCTCGTCAACGCATTGCAACGGCAGTTTGTTGCCGGGCGCCTGCGCCACGACAGAGACATCCAGCGCCGGCACAGCGTATTGCTGCTCCGGCGCCATCATGCCGTAATAGATCGGATAATATTAATTCATTGTTATTTAAATTGATTATTTTTCGAACAGCGATCAAGTTCACAAACCCAGCGTAAACCCGTTGTCTCTTTCGCTTGCTTAAAATAGATTGCTAACTCGAGTTAGCAAAAGAGATGACGCGATGAGAGATGAATGTTTTATTGGTGTGGACGTTGGGTCGGCCAGTGTCAGGTCAGGCGTTTTTGACCGTAACGGTCAGCGTCTTGCCTTTACGGTACGCCCGATAAAGCAGTTCCATCCGCGAGTGAATGTGGTGGAACAATCGTCCGTCGAAATTTGGCAAGCCGTCTGTGACACGATTAAAGAAGCCGTGACGTTATCCGGCGTTGCGTCGGAGCAAATTCGTTCAATCGGGTTTGACGCGACCTGCTCGCTGGTCGTGGTGGGACAGAATGGCCGTCCCATCTCGGTTTCTGAACAAGGTGAAACTGAACGCGACATCATCATGTGGATGGATCATCGAGCGGATAGCGAAACCGCCGCGATCAACGCGACGGGCGATGACGCGCTGCGCTATGTCGGCGGCGAGGTCGGTATCGAGATGGAACTGCCGAAAATCATGTGGCTTAAGCGGCACTTTCCGGAACGCTATCAACAGGCATGGCGCTTATTCGATCTGGCTGACTATCTGGTGTGGAAAGCAACGGGCGCAGATGTGGCCAGCGTGTGTACGCTGACTTGCAAATGGAACTATTTGGCGCACGAAAACCGCTTCAGCGCATCTCTGCTCAACGCCGTTGGTTTAACCGACCTGCCTGCCAAAATTCCTGCCCACATTCTCAATCTTGGTGAAAAAGCCGGCTATCTTCAGGAACAGGTTGCTCGCCAGTGCGGGTTAACGCCACAAGTCGTGGTTGCCAGCGGCATCATTGACGCCCATGCCGGCGGGTTAGCGCTGATCGGCCAGCAACCGAAGGGAAGCCTGGCTCTGATTAGCGGAACGTCCAACTGCCATATGCTGGTGAGCCGTGAACCCGTCATGGTGCCGGGCGTATGGGGGCCCTACTGGAGCGCCATGTTGCCGCAGTGGTGGCTGAACGAAGGCGGGCAAAGCGCGGCGGGCGCGCTGGTTGACTGGACGTTGCGTCAGCATAGCTGCTGGCTGCCCTTGCAGCAGGAAGCGGAGAAACAAGGGTGCAGTCCTTATACGTTGCTGAATCAATGGGTTGATTCGCTTGAGCAAAGGGAATCGCACCCCACGCGGCATTTACACGTGTTGGCCGATCATCATGGCAACCGTTCGCCACGGGCTAACCCTCACGCCCGCGGTGCGGTTTTAGGCCTGACGTTGGAACAAGGACCCGACTCGCTGGCCCGGCTTTATCTCGCTACATTGCAGGCGATTGCCTATGGCACCCGCCACATTATCGACAGCCTCAATGAGGCAGGTCATCACATTCACAGACTGGTGTTATGCGGAGGGGCAACCAAAAATCCTCTATGGCTACGTGAGTACGCCAACATTACCGGCTGTGACATTCATCAGGTAAGAGAAGACGATGCCGTGACTTTAGGAGCCGCGTTACTCGGCGCCGTCGCCTGCGGCGAATATGACTCGTTGCCCGAAGCCGCCGCCGCGCTGGCGCACCCAGGGAAGCTCGTGAAAGCAGACAAGACGCAGCAGGATTTCCACAACGCGAAATACCGCGTTTATCTACAGATGTATCAGGACATCCAGTTTGCGCAACAACAGATGCAATATCCATTTTGAATATTTCCGGCAGGTTTCGACGTGCGGGATAACCGCAATCGACCAAACGGATGGATAAATAAAGCCGATCAAATAGCAGGAAAACGAACCGGCGCCTGAAAGATGACAAGGTCAGTGTTTCTGGATGAATCGCTATTACACGGCCGATTGTACTCAAACAGAGTATGAACATTCATTTTAAACCAGGAGAAAAACATGCTGAAACTCACGCTCCCGCCGCCTCCGGCGACGATCACGACCGCCCGGAACGAAGTTCTGCTGGTCACTAACGCGGATTTACGCGAATCGGCAAACCTCACCTGTTGGCCCACGCAACAGCAGTTTGAAACCCGCTTACAGACCGCGCTGGAACAACTCGGCTACCGGATGAAACGGGCCCATGCCTTTGATAAACAACGCGGACACGGCTTTATCAGCAGTCAGAAAGAAGGCAGTGATTTATTTGCCGCTATTCACCCGGAAGCGCCGATTATTGTGCTGCTCACCGCCTGGCAGTACTCCCACCATATCGCGCCATCACTGGTGCACCATCGGGGGCCCATCCTCTTGCTGGCCAATTTCGACGGCACCTGGCCAGGTTTGGTCGGCATGTTGTGCATGGCCGGCAGTCTGACCAGTCTGGGCCGTCCGTTTTCGCGGTTGTGGTCCGAGAGCTTTGAAGATGAGCCCTTTTTACAGGGATTGAACACGTGGCTGCGCGATGGCGCGGTAAATCATAAAACCCGCTACCTGCGCGATATCCCGCCGACACATGAAGTGATGTCCAGCAAGGCAGGGGAAATCGGCCGGCAGGTCGGCCAGTATATTCTGCAGCACAAGGCGATTGTCGGGCTGTTTGATCCGTTTTGCATGGGGATGATTAACGGCGTCTTCCCACAACAGGCAATGATCAATACGGGTATCCCGGTTGAGTCGCTGTCGCAATCGGCCCTGCTGGTTGAGATGGCGAAAGTCCCCCTTTCGTTACGGGAAGATTGCCTGCAATGGTATCAACAGCGAGGAATGCAATTCCAGTTTGGTGATGATGGTCGTCAGCATTTAACCCGGGAACAAGTGCTGGAGCAATGCGCCATGATGATCGCTATGGCGCGCTTTGTGAAACGTTTTGGTTTAAGCGCCGTCGGCGTTCAATACCAGCAAGGGCTAAAAGATTGCTGCGCCGCCTCTGATTTTGCCGAAGGCGCTATCGGAAATGCGCAGCGTTTCCCCATTCCCGATGAAAACGGCGAGATTATCTGGCCCGATCGCGCCATTCCTTGCGTTAACGAAGTCGACATGGGCAGCGCCATCCCGCAGGTGATGCTGTGGCGGTTATTACAGGCGCTGGATATGCCGGCGGAAACCACGTTGCATGATATTCGCTGGGGTAGCGAATATCAGGGAACCTTCTATTGGGATCTGGAGATTTCCGGCGCGGTGCCGTTCTCCCACCTGAAAAACGGCATTGCCGGCGCGACCGGATATCGTCAACCCGCGATGTTTTTCCCTTATGGCGGATCAACCATTGCCGGTCAAGGGAAAGCCGGACGCTTTATCTGGGCGCGGGCGCATTACGAGGGCGTTCAGGTGGTGATGCATATCGGCACCGGCACGGCCGCGGAGTTGCCGGAAGCGGAGTTCGAACGCCGCCGCCGCGCCACCAACTACGAATGGCCGCTGCTGAATGCGGTGCTGGATGGCGTCACCCGCGACGATTTAATGGCCGGGCATCAGAGTAACCACCTGACCGTCGCTTACGTCGAAGAAGCCGCGTTGCCCGAAGTGCTCAAAGCCTTTGTCGCTCAGGCACTGACGCAGAATATCCGGGTCCGTCTTGCCGGTGATGCTTATACCACGCTCATAGAGGCAGAATAATGTCCGGTCCGCATGAAGCACAACATAAATACGTGGGCGTCTGGCCGGTAATGCTGACGCCTTTTAACGCGCAGCGCGAAATCGACTATGACTCGCTCGAACGGCTGGTGGAATGGTATCTGGCGTCTGGCGTACATGGGCTATTCGCCGCCTGTCAGTCCAGTGAAATGTTTTTTCTCAGCGATAAGGAAACACAGGAACTGGTTCGCTTTATCGTCCGGCAGGTGGGCGGAAGAGTGCCGATAGTCGCATCAGGGCATACCGCCTGCGGCATAAGCCAACAGGTCGAACAGCTCAGCGCCATTGCTGAGACCGGCGTTGACGGCTTGATTCTGATCAGCAATCGTCTTGCTCTGGCCGGAGAATCGGATCAACAGACGCTGCTATCACTACAGCAAATTACCGCACAGCTGCCGGCACAGGTTGATTTGGGCATTTACGAATGTCCCTATCCGTATAAGCGCCTGTTGTCCGATGAAATGGTCGCCTGGTGTGCCGCAAGCCAACGTTACACCTTTATAAAAGACACCTGCTGCGATTTGCCCGCCATTCAACGACGGCTGCAACTCGCGCAAGGCAGCCGCCTGCATTTGGCCAACGCCAACAGCCAGACGCTATTGGCGTCATTCCAGGCCGGGTGTCAGGCCTACAGCGGCATCATGGCGAACTTCCATCCGCAACTGTATGTGTGGCTATACGAAAACTGGCGTAGTCAGCCACAAAAAGCACAGGCATTGTCCGATTATCTGTCGACCGCAGCGTTAGTCGAATATTTGGATTATCCGGTCTGCGCCAAATTTTTTCAGCAACAGCAAGGTAATCTTACGACGCATGTTTGTCGGGTTCGCAATGGCGCCGCCTACAGCGCTGGCTTTTTCCCTGAAACCATCAACAGCATGATGCGTCTTGGGGAATCGCTCCAGCAAAATTTAACGCTGTCATAGTGGGTTAAACGCATGAGACTAACAGGTGAACTACGGGAAAATCTGATGCCGGCCGAGCATGGCTATTTCGATAACTGCCACGCATCCACACTGATTGCGTTGCCGAATAGCCAACTATTGGCCGCCTGGTTTGCCGGGCATAAGGAAGGAAGCGGGGATACGGCCATCTGGCTGTCGCGGCGTCAACAGAACCAGTGGTCCGAGCCTCAACGTGTCGTCGCGCAGGACAATCTGGCGCACTGGAACCCGGTACTACACCGGCAGGATGGCCGTATCTGGCTGTTCTATAAGGTGGGGCCTGATGTACACCAGTGGACGACCCGGGTTGTGACCTCGGACGATGACGGCGTAAGCTGGTCATCCCCGCAACCGTTGGTTGCGGGCGATCGCCGGCCTCGCGGCCCGGTGAAAAACAAATTGCTGGTGATGTCCAATAGCCAATGGCTGGCGCCGGCCTCCGTTGAAGACGATCGTTATTGGGACGCCTTCGTTGATATCACGGACGACGGGAAACAGTGGCAGTCCGTCGCCATTCCCCTGACACACCAGATGCCCGCAGACTGCACTCAAGACCAGCTATGGCAAGGTTTGCAGCAAGACGCGCTATGGGAAAACGATTTGTCTCGCGTCTTCCAGTGGGATGGCGTAATTCAGCCTACCGCGTGGGAGTCGTCTCCCGGACAGATTCATCTTTTGATGCGCAGTACGCGTGGCCGCATCTATCGTAGTGACTCAATGGACTTCGGTCAACGCTGGA
This sequence comes from Brenneria tiliae, assembly GCF_023347575.1. Lineage (NCBI taxonomy): Bacteria > Pseudomonadati > Pseudomonadota > Gammaproteobacteria > Enterobacterales > Pectobacteriaceae > Brenneria > Brenneria tiliae. Next base: position 212,410 of record NZ_JAKPCB010000102.1, read on the forward strand.
CGGAGGCTTATCCTATTGAATTACCGAATAATAACAGCGGCATTGATGTCGTGCATTTGGGCGAAGGAAAGCTGGTGCTGGTCTATAACCCGATACCGGGCAACTGGAACCGGCGCTACCCTTTGTCGGTAGCCTATTCAACGAATAATGGCCTCACCTGGGAAAAACACAGTGATTTAGAAAGTGAAACCGGCGAGTTTTCCTACCCTGCGATTATTGCTGAGCGGGAAAACATTCATATCACCTATACCTGGAACCGTAAAAACATTATCTATCAGCGAATGTCTTTTTTGCCGTAATAACGTACTTGATCCAACCCTACATATTAAAAGGATAAGACGATGAAGAAGTATTTACTTTTATTATTAGCATCAGCATTCCCCCTCTGTAGCAATCAGGCTCTGGCAGAGCAAACCATCTCCTATGCAAAAAAAAATATTGAAGTCGTCATACCCAAAAATCCCGGCGGCGGTACGGATACTTCGGCGCGAACATTAATTGAATATGCCAAAGATCGGTTACCGAAAGGGGTTATTTTTGTTCCAGTCAATAAACCCGCCGGAAATGGCATTACCGGATTAATTGAGGTCGCCAGAGCCAAACCTGACGGTTATAAACTGGTCATGACCACGGTGGAATTAGCCATGTTTCCCTATCAAAATAAATCACCGGTCACTTATAAAGACTTCACGCCGTTAGTCACGACTATTGCCGATCCGGTTGCTATCGTGGTCAAGGCCGATTCAGGCTACAACACGCTGGAAGAATTCATTGACGCGGCAAAACAACAGCCAGGCAAATTCAAGGTCGGCAATTCCGGCATGGGCGCCATTTACCATCTTGCCGCGGTAAATGTCGAAAAAAACACGGGCACCAAATTTAACCACATTCCTTACAACGAAGGCACCGGCCCTTCTATCGCCGCCCTGGTCGGCGGACATATTGATGCCGTCTTCACCACGCCCGGCGCGGTAAAATCTCAGGTTGATGCCGGTATTCTACGTGCGCTGGGCGTCATGGATGAAAAACGCTTTGAATTATTCCCGGATGTTCCCACCGTTAAAGAAGCCCTCAATCTGGACTTCAACGTGAAAATGCGCGCCTGGGCCGTGTTGGCGACAACCGCAAAAGTTCCATCTGAGGTGACTGACCAGTTAGTCAAGGCGTTTACCGACGTGATCAACGATCCGTCCTATCAGGATGCGGTCAAAAAACAAGGGATTATGCCTGTTAACATCGTCGGTCCGGATGCTTATAAGATGATGCAGGAAGATGATGAGATGTATAAACAACTCATTGCCGACACATTAAAAAAATAATTGCACACCGGCTCCTGCTGACGCCTGTCAGCAGGAGGGAGAATATCTATGCGCAAGTTTAATATCCTCATCGGTTTAATTTCCGTAGGTATGGGCGGATTGATTTTGCTCCTGTCGAAAGATATGTCGATGTTTGATGAATATGGTGTACCAGGGGAAAGATTTTGGCCCTACGGTCTGGCATGGTTATTTATTGGACTAGGCATTCTTCAATGGGCCGTGGTCATCAAAGATCGTCTGTCAACCGATAAGCCCGTGGATTTGTCTTCCAAATTTGTCCGGTTAACCTATATCCTAAGCGCCATCGCCGTCGTATACGGCATTGCTCTTTACTGGGCCGGTTTTATTCTGTCCGCAATAATCTTTATTCCGATCACCATGCTGTTTATGAATGAACGTCGGATAGGGTATATCGCGCTATCAACCATCTTAATTGTGGCTGCGGTTTATCTCTCTTTCACCTATTTGTTCAATTCGCCTTTACCAACATCAGTTTTCAGCGAATCCTGAAAAGGGGATAATGATGAACGACGTTCTTATGGCATTCTCTATTGTGTTCAGTTTTGACACAATAATTGTGGTTTTCTTAGGCGCGCTGGCCGGTATTCTCATCGGCATCATTCCCGGCCTGACGGTCAATATGGGGATCGCGCTGTTGCTTCCCCTCACCTATTCCTTCCAGGGCGTCAGCGGTATTTTATTATTGCTGGGCGTTTATTGCGGGGCGATCTATGGCGGTTCAATTACCGCTATACTCATCAGCACTCCGGGCACGCCGGCCTCCGCGGCTACCGTGCTGGATGGTTACCCAATGGCAAAACGCGGCGAAGCTGGCAGAGCGCTAGGGTTATCGACCATGGGGTCACTCTTTGGCGGCGTCTTCAGCACGATCGCGCTGATCCTGGTTGCGCCCATGCTTGCAACTGTCGCCACCGGGTTTTCAGCACCGGAGTATTTTGCACTGGCGATTTTCGGTATCAGTATTATCACCAGCGTGTCGTCGCAATCCATGATCAAGGGACTGATCGGCGGCGGTATTGGCCTCGCCATTGCGACCATCGGGCTTGACCCCATGACTAGCGGCATGCGTTTTACCTTTGACTCCGTGTATCTGATGGGCGGCATTTCGTTTATTCCAATTCTGGTTGGGCTATTTGCGTTTTCTCAGGGATTACTCAGCTTTGAAGAAGATTATCGTGAGCGGTTCACCAACAGCGTTCAGCGCAATATCGCCAAGATCTCGCGCATCCTGCCCAGTTGGGAAGATTTCCGTCGCTGCCTGCCAACCTGGGTGCGATCATCCGCCATTGGTACGGCTATCGGGACAATCCCCGGCGTTGGCGGCGATATTTCATCGTGGATTGCCTACAACGAAGCCAAGCGCTGGTCAAAAAAACCCGAAGAGTTCGGCCATGGTTCGCCTGAAGGCGTGTCCGCACCGGAAGCGGGCGCCAACGCCGTATCAGGGGGGTGCATGGTGCCGCTGATGACATTAGGGATTCCCGGTGATGGCGCGACGGCCATCATCATGGGGGCTTTTCTGGTGCAGGGTCTGGCGCTGGGGCCACAGCTGTTTACGGAACACCCCGTCGAAGTGAATACGATTTTCATCGGCCTGATGCTGGCTAACCTGTTTATGGGCCTGCTGGGTTTTATGGGCATGAAGCTGTTCGTTAAGGTGATGGACATTCCGCGCTCCATCCTGGTTCCCACTATTTTGGTGTTGTGCACTGTCGGTGCGTATACGGTCAACCACAGCATGGTCGATGTGTTTGTCATGATGGGGGCCGGTATTGTGGCTTATGTCCTGATTAAAATGGATTTCTCCATGTCGCCAATCGTCATCGGCATCATTCTCGGACCTTTGGCGGAAACCAATTTACGGCGCTCGCTGATGATGTCGCAGGGAGACCCATCAATATTCTTCACGCGACCAGTCTGCGCCGTTTTCATTATCATTGCGTTATTGACCCTGTTTTTACCGATTTTATCTCCGGCAATAAAGAAATGGCGGCAGAAAAGACGCAACGAGTGCGAAAAAACAAGTTAACAGAACTTGTGAATCAGGCTCTTAATGATGGGATAATTGCCCGCATGATATACTCTGACACCCCAATAGATTTCAGGTGGCCGAAAGACGGCAGCCGGGCGAGGTCCACGAATGGGCCGGGTAACCCACTCACGTATCTGTAACTTGAAAGGCGCAGGGTAAAGTGGCTAACAATATTAATCTGGCGTACATCTATGTCGAAAACGGTAGAACAAATTGCCAATGCATTGAGTCTATCAATTACAACAGTGCGTTTAGTACTGAACGGCAAAGCGAAACAGTACCGTATTAGTGAAAAAACACAGACGCGGATTAACCATTACGTGGCGGAGCATGGCTACGTCGTTAACCATACCGCACGTAGTCTCAAGCTTAATAAAACCGATACGCTGGGCCTGATCGTGCCCCGCCTTTCCAACCTGTTTTTTTCCACGTTGGCGGAAAAACTGGAAATTCGCTGCCGTGAGGCGGGTTATCAATTAATGATCAGCTGTACTTATAGCGACGCACTATATGAGAACAAACTGGTCGAATCCTTACTACAGCGTAATATTGACGGCTTATTTGTTGTCCCTACAACCCAGCAAACGCAAAACCACCATCTGAAACTGATAAACCGGCCGCTGGTGTTACTCGATCGTGACTTCGGGACTTGTGATGTTCCTCTGGTCATGAGCGATAACTTTCAGGGCGCCGTTCAATTGACCGAGGCAATGCTGTCTAGCCGTTGTTCCACTGCGCTATTTTTTATGGCCGGCGACGCCCAGCAGCCAGCCATAAAAGAACGTTTGCGCGGTTATCAGCAGGTCATGAGTCAACAAGGACTGCTCCGGGAAAGTCAGGACTGGATCTTGGAAGCCAGTCACAACCGCCGTGAAGACGGCGAGCGGATGATGCGTGAATTCCTCACCCGCCACAACGGCGCTCCGCACGCGTTTATTGCCTCATCTCTGCCCGTGCTGGAAGGGATATTGAGCATATTGCGCGAACGCTATGGGTATATTCCGTCAGATATAAATATCGGCACCTTTGATGAACACGCCATGCTGGGTTTTCTATCAAATAATATCTGGTCAATGCGCCAAAACGAGGATGCCTGGGTCGAACACGCGTTTTCCGCCATGCAGCGTGCCTTGCAAGGAGAATCCTGTTCAAGCAAGGCCGTTATTCCCATGAAAATGACCCACCGCCGCCGCGCGTCAACCATAGGTACGGAAGAGTGAATTCGGTAACTACTGTGTTCCCTCTTCCCGCTACGCCATTTCTTATGTCCCGGCCCGCCGCCGGTCGATCTCATACAGCAGTTGATTGATCTGCTCGTCGGCAAACATCGCCGCCAACGAAACCGACAGCTTACGCCGCCAGTTTTTGTATTGATCGCTGGTGCCGGGAACATTGACCGGCTCAGCCATATCCAACCACTCTTCCGGTTGCAGCCCCAGCAACGCACTACCGCTATCGGCGACATAATGCTGCGCTGCACGGTTAATCCGCATACTCATCTCACCGTCCTGCGTACCGCACGCCGTTGACACAGGCAGGTAACCATGGCGACGCAGACTATTCAGCAACCCTCGTCTGGCGCGTTTCCGACCGGCATAAAGCGTCTGCAACAGGGTGTCGTCAGGGTATAATCCCAACGTTTTTCCCAGCGTTAAATCACCGCTTTCCCAGTAACCGCGCAGCGTGGGTAAATCGTGCGTACTGACGACAGCCATCGCCTGCGCCGGCCACTTTCCCGGTGGAAGGAAACGCATCGCCTTGTCATGCTCAAAATAGAGCACCTTGTAAGAGTAAACCCCTTTTTCTTGCAGCTTTCCCACAATAGCCTGCGGCACCGTGCCCAAATCCTCGCCGATGACCATACAACGATGACGCTGGCTTTCCAGCGCCAGAATAGCCAGCAGATCCTCCATCGGATAGTGAACATAGGCGCCCCTGTCCGCCGTTTCCCCCTTGGGGATCCACCACAACCGCAGCATCGACATCACATGGTCGATGCGCAACGCGCCGCAATATGCCATGTTGGCGCGCAGCAGATCGATATAAGGCTCATAGGCCCGTTGCGACATGACATGCGGATTGATCGGCGGCAGCCCCCAATCCTGCCCCAGCGGTCCCAGAATATCGGGCGGCGCCCCCACCGACGCCTGCAGGCAATAAAGTTCGCCATCGGACCAGGTTTCCGATCCGCCGGACGCCACCCCTACGGCCAGATCGCGATACAGCCCGACAGGCATACCGTATGTCCGGCAGTCTTCCCAGCAGGACGCCAGTTGGTCATGCGCCAACCACTGAAGCCAGAGATAAAACGAGACATCATCCGCCTGTTCCCTACAGAAAGCCGCCACCTCCGCGCTCATCGCATCGCGGTAGGCGGCATCCCAGACCGGCCAGCCCCAACGAGCGGCGTCGGTTTTTATCTGCTGCGCATGCAGCGCATCGAACACAGCCTGGTGGTAAAGACTTTCCCCGCCCGCTGTCACAAAATCTCCGAATGCCGCAACCTGTTCGTCATCTTTTTCCCGCTGCGCAAACCGTTGCCACGCCATACGCAACGCCGTTATTTTCAGCCGGGTCACCGCGCCGTAATCCACCCATTTTGCATCACGCGCGGCGCGCAACGCCTGCTGAGTATGTGATGACCGCCACCAGTCTTGCGCTTCCGCGCTTAACCGGAAATCCTCCACCGCGTTGACATTGATATAGATGACATTCAGCCAGCGGCGCGATGACGGGCTGTACGGGCTGGCGTTTTCCGGAACGGCGGGATAGAGAGCGTGAATGGGATTAAGGCCGATAAAGGCGCCTCCGCGTTGCGCCACGGCCGCCAACATACTCCGCAGATCGCCAAAATCGCCGATGCCCCAATTGTCATCGGAGCGGAGCGTATAAAGCTGAACGCAAACTCCCCAGAGCTTGCGGCCCGCCAATAGCGCATGCTCTTCGTAGCAGCGCGGCGGCGCGATAATCACCCGGCAGCGCCAGCGCTGTTCTCCCTGCATCAGGATTAGCGAGTGATACCCCTCCTCCTGATCCACAGGCAGCATAAGCTCCGCCCCGGCCATCGTCTCGCCCCGGTATGTCTTTCCGCTTTCCGTGGTAAAGATCCAGGCGAAAACGCCGCTTCCCGCCAGCGGCAAGGTCATGGCGTCCCCGCGGGTAAACACCCGAACCGCCGGTAACGGACGCGCCGCGATCCGGGGCGAAACGCCATGATTCATCGCACGCAGCAGACGCTGTTTAATACTGGACGGAATGGCCTGCCTTTCTCCACGCGCATTGATGTAGTCCGCCGCAATTCCCGCCGCCCGCGCAGCACGATTCACACTGCCGTTTTCCATATCCGATCCTTAGCGCGGCGTCTGCCAGATACGTTGCTGATAATCGCGAATGGAACGATCGGAACTGAACATACCACAGCGCGCCGTGTTCAAAATCGCCGCACGCGTCCAGCCCTCCTGATCGCGATACAGCGCATCCACTCGACGCTGCACGTCCAGATAGGCGCGGAAGTCCGCCAGCACCAGATAGGGATCGCCGCCCTTCGTCCCCAGACTATGCAACATCGGTGCAAAGGCCTGTTTATCGCCGTCGCTGAATTCCCCCTCTTCCAGCGCTTTCAGCACCCTATTCAGCGTGTTATCTTTTTTACGCCATGCCGCCGGATCATAGCCCGCCGTTTTAAGCGCTTTAACCTCGTCCACCGTGAGCCCAAAGATAAAGATATTTTCAGCGCCCACCTGTTCGGCAATCTCCACGTTCGCCCCGTCCAGCGTTCCCACCGTCAGCGCGCCGTTCAGCGCCAGCTTCATGTTGCCGGTGCCGGAGGCTTCCTTGCCGGCGGTGGATATCTGTTCGGACACATCCGCAGCCGGAATAAGCCGCTCCGCCACCGACACGCAATAGTCAGGCAGAAAAACCACCTTCAGCCTGTCGCCCACACGAGGATCGTGATTAACCTTGTCCGCCACCTGATTAATGGCATAGATAATGTTCTTCGCCAGGTAATAGCCCGGCGCCGCTTTTGCGCCAAACAGGAAGACGCGCGGCACGCGCTCAACCCGCGGGTGGCGGCAAATATCCTGATACAGCGCCAGAATATGCAGCAGGTTAAGGTGTTGACGCTTGTACTCGTGCAGGCGCTTGATCTGCACGTCGAACAGCGCCTGCGGATTGATGTCGATGCCGGTACGCGCCTTGACGAACACCGCTAGCCGCTGTTTGTTGCGCAGTTTGATGGCGCGGTAGGCGTTACGGAACGTGGCATCATCGGCATAGTTTTCCAGACCGATCAACGCATCCAAATCGCCGGTCCACTCTTGGTGCAGCGTGTTATCAAGCAGCGCCGCAAGTTCCGGATTACATTGCCTGATCCAGCGGCGCGGCGTAATACCGTTGGTAACGTTATGGAATTTGGTTGGCCACAGTTGGTGATATTCCGGGAACAGATCCTTCACCACCAGATCCGAGTGCAGCGCCGCCACGCCGTTCACCGCAAAACCGCTTACCACGCACAGGTTCGCCATGCGCAGCCGATCGTCGTAGACCACCGCCAGTTTCTCCCACACAGACTCATCGTCCGGCCAGGTTTGCGCCACCTGCTGTTTAAAACGCTCGTTAATCGCTTTAATAATCTGCCAGTGGCGCGGCAGCAGGGCGCGCACCAGACGCCCGCTCCAGCACTCCAACGCTTCCGGCATCAGCGTGTGATTGGTATACGCGAAGGTACGGCTGGCGATGTTCCAGGCTTGTTCCCAGTCAAGCTGGTGTTCGTCCAGCAGGACACGCAATAGCTCCGGGATGGCGATAGCGGGATGGGTATCGTTTAGCTGGATCACTTCGTAATCCGGCAGCGCCGCGAGCGGACGTCCAGCCCGGTGATGACGGCGTAAAATATCGGCGACAGAGCAGGCGCACTGAAAATACTGCTGCATCAGACGCAGCTTTTTGCCGGCGGTATGGTTGTCGTTCGGGTAGAGCACCTTGGTCAGTTTCTCGGCATCAATACCCTGTTTTTCCGCGCGCAGAAACGCGCCGTCATTAAACGTCTCCAGGTCGAAAGGCTGGGCGTGCCGCGCCTGCCACAGACGCAGCGGCTGCGCCACGCCGTTACGATAGCCGAGCACCGGCAGATCCCAGGCCTCGCCCTGAATGATAAATCCCGGCGACCAGTGCGCTTTGCCATTCTGCGTTACCACCTTCCCGCCGATGCCCACCTGCACGTCCAGCGCCTCGTTGTGGCGGAACCACGGGTAACTGTCGCGTAGCCAGTCGTCCGGTCGCTCAACCTGCTCTCCCGCCAGAAAAGACTGACGGAACAGGCCATATTGATAATTCAGGCCATAACCTATCGCGGGCTGTTCCACCGTCGCCATCGAATCCAGAAAACAGGCAGCCAGACGCCCCAGCCCGCCATTGCCCAATGCCGGATCGGTTTCCTCTTCCAGCAAATCGCTCAGGTTGACGTTGTAGGATTTCAGTTCCTCTCCCACCGCCTGATACCACCCCAGGTTGATCAGATTATTGCCGGTTAGCCGCCCGATCAGGAACTCCATCGAAAGGTAATTCACATGGCGCTGCGGCGCCTTCCGCGGCGGCGCGGCAGGCAGCGATGCCAGCATTTCCGCCAGTGCGCCGCTGAGCGCCAGCCACCACTGACGCTGCGTCATCTCTTGTGCAGCAAGAAGTCCTAAGCGCCGCCACTGACGCGTCAGTGCAGCCTGAAACTTAGCCTGGTTAAATGTAGGTTGTGACATAGGTTCGCGAAGTCCTGTAATGGCCGTGGATAAAATAGGATTTCCATCAGTGTGCCTAGTCCCTGAAAGCAACGCCTCCTCCCGCTAATGGATTAGAAGAGGAGGAGTCGTAGGTAGGAGAGAAAAATGTGATCAGATCCGGCGGATACAGGAGGATTTTCCGGGAAGTCCCCTATCTGACTTGCAATCGACGACAAACTGTTCGACCTTATCGCATCATTCACGACACAATTTGAAACGTAGAATTTACGTACACTAATAGTGATCTCCTATGTTGATTCCCTCTAAATTAAGCCGCCCGGCGCATTTGAAAGACACGGTGCTCCGCGACCGGCTGACGTCCCGTCTGGCCGACGTCGGCAACTACCGTCTGGCGCTCATTACCGGTCCGGCAGGGTACGGCAAAACCACGCTGATTTCGCAATGGGCCTGCGACAAACAGGCTCTGGGCTGGTATTCGCTGGATGAAGGCGACAATCAACCGGAACGGTTCGCCAACTATCTGGTAGCCGCATTACAGCAGGCCACATCGGGCCATTTCGTCAGTAGCGAAGTCATGGCGCAGCAGTGTCAGTACGCCAGTCTCAGCACCCTGTTCGCCCAGTTGTTTATCGAGTTGGCGACCTGGCACGCTCCCACGCTGCTGGTGATTGACGATTACCATCTGATTACCAATCCGGCGATCCACAAGGCCATGCGCTTTTTCCTCAGTCACCAGCCGGAAAACCTGACGCTGGTGGTACTGTCACGCAACCTGCCGCAGTTGGGGCTCGCCAATCTGCGCGTGCGCGATCAACTGCTGGAAATCGACAGTCAGCAACTGGCATTCACCCATTCGGAAGCGAAGCTGTTTTTCGATCGTCGTCTGGCATCGCCTCTTGCCGACGAAGAAAGCCGCCATCTGTGCGACAACGTGGCGGGCTGGGCCACCGCGCTGCAATTAATCGCCCTGTCGGCGCGTCAGGACAGCAATTCCGCCCACTCCTCCTCCCGCCGTCTTTCCGGGATCAGTTCGCAACACCTCTCCGACTATCTGGCGGATGAGGTGCTGGATAACGTCGATATCGACACCCGCCGTTTTTTGCTGCGCAGTTCCCTGCTGCGTTCGATGAACGACGATCTGATCGCCTGCGTTACCGGCGAAGCCCACGGTCGATTGCGTCTTGAGGAAATTGAACGTCAGGGATTGTTCCTGCAACGCATGGACGATACCGGCGAATGGTTCAGCTATCATCCCCTGTTCGGCAACTTCCTGCGCCAGCGCTGTCAGTGGGAACTCGCCGAGGAGCTTACGGATATTCACCATGCCGCCGCGCAGGGTTGGATGACGCTGGGGTTTCCCGGCGAAGCCATCCACCACGCCATGGCCGCCGGCGATACCGGCTTGTTGCGCGATATTCTGCTGCAACACGCCTGGAGCCTGTTCGATCACAGCGAACTGGCTTTATTTGAAAGATCGCTGCAAACGCTGTCCTGGGAGAATCTGCTGGAGAACCCCAAGCTGATCCTGTTGAAAGCGTGGCTGATTCAGCGGCAGCACCGTTACGACGAGGTGAACTCGCTGCTGACCCGCGCCGAACAGGAAATGACCGACGAAATGGACGATATCCTGCGCGCTGAATTCAGCGCCCTGCGCGCCCAGGTGGCGATCAGCGACGGCGATACGGAAGAAGCCGAGCGCCTTGCCGACGCGGCGCTCGACATGCTGCCTTACGCCAGCTATTACAGCCGCATCGTCGCCACCTCGGTGCGGGGAGAGGTCCTGCACTGCAAAGGGGATCTTCCTCAAGCGCTGACGTTGATGCGGCAGATAGAACAGGATGCCCGCCGTTACAACGTCTGGCATTACGCGTTGTGGAGCATGATCCAGCAAAGTGAAATTCTTTTCTCTCAGGGAATTCCGCAAATGGCGTGGGAAACGCAGGAACGCGGATTCCAGCTTATCCGCGAGCAGCACCTCGGGCAGTTGCCGCTGCATGAATTCCTGTTGCGCGTGCGCGCCCAACTGCTATGGGCCTGGTCAAGGCTGGATGAAGCGGACAGGATGGCGCGTCAGGGCATGGACTTGCTTGCCGCCAGTCACCCGCGACAACAGTTGCAATGCCTGGCGCTGATCATTCAGTGTTCACTGGCGCGCGGCGATCTGGATAACGCCCGCACCCACCTTAATCGTCTGGAAAATCTGCTCAGCAATGGTCACTATCATAGCGACTGGGTATCCAACGCGAACAATGTGCGGACGATCTACTGGCAAATGGCCGGCGATAAAACGCAGGCCGCCAATTGGCTGCGCCAGACGCCTAAACCGGCATTCGCCCATAACCATTTTCTGCAGAGCCAGTGGCGCAATATCGCCCGCACGCAAATTCTGCTGGGCGAATTTGATGCGGCGGAGACGGTGCTGGAAGAACTGAACGACAATGCGCGCCGCCTGTCCCTAATCAGCGATATCAATCAGAATCTGCTGCTATTGAACCAGCTTTACTGGCAGGATGGCCGTAAAAGTCCGGCGCAGCGCGTGCTGATAGAGGCTCTGGCGCTGGCTAACCGCACCGGCTTTATCAGTCACTTTGTCATTGAAGGCGAATCCATGGCTCAGCAACTGCGCCTGTTAATCCAGCTCAATACCCTGCCGGAGCAGGACCACTCGCGCGCCCGGCGTATCCTGCGCGAAATCAATCAGCACTATCGCCACAAGTTTGCCCATTTTGACGAAGATTTCGTCAACCGTCTGCTCACTCACCCGGAAGTGCCGGAAATGATCCGCACCAGCCCGCTGACCCAGCGGGAATGGCAGGTGCTGGGGCTGATTTATTCCGGCTATAGCAACGATCAGATTGCCGACGAGTTGGCTGTCGCGGCGACCACCATCAAAACGCACATTCGTAATCTCTATCAGAAGCTGGGCATCTCGCATCGTCAGGAAGCCGTGCAGCATGCCTGGCGACTGATGAAAATGATGGGTTACGGCGTGTAATGTAAAAGGGAGCCCGCGACACAACGGGCTCCCGACCGGAGAACGCGGCCGTATCAGGCCGCCGGAGCGGATGATGAGGGTAATACGCAAGGTAATCCGCGCCACCTTACCTTGCATTTTTTCAACGTGCGATTTGCATTACTTCCTGTTGCCCACGCTGTCGATAAACACCTTACGGGCGGAAGATACCCCCAGACGTTCCGCTTCATTCAACAGCGTCAGCGCCTTATCGATTTCGTCCCTGGCGACCGCCTGCCGGATCGCCTGGTTAAAATAGTCTTCCGTATCGGACAACACCGGCGCCGGCGAAAGCGGCGGAACGGCGTTGCCCGCAGCCTTCGAACCGCCGACCACCACCGGTTCCGGGCGGGACGATCCGAACAGCGGCCCGACCAGCACGCTGGCATCGGCAGAGGTTTTCACCGCCAGCGTCAGCGTCCCCTCTGGGGTGTGCCGGGCAATCGGGTCCGCAATATCCGGCACCGCGTTGCCGGTTCCTTTCGCGTATGCTTTCGCCGGATCGAGCAACGTCGTGGTTTGCTGCAAATCCTGTCGGGTAGTGAACACCAGCAGGTAGATAAACTGCTGCCCCGGCGCCGGCGTTAATTTCAGTTCGCCTTGCAGCCGATCAAGCGCCATTACTCCCGGCCCCTGATAGGCGAAATGGCGGCTGGGGAAAAAGGCCGAAGGCGTCATAGACCCGTCGAGCACCAGCACATTCGGCGCGAACACCTGGCGGTGACGGACATCGCTGCTCAGCGTCACGGTCACATCTCCCACACTAGCCGGTATGCGATATGCCGCGACCGGGCCGGCGATCTCCCCGGCTGACAGAGGTTGCCCGTCCGCGGCAAGACGCGTAACCTTTTTTTCTCCCTGCCCCACCGGCGTCCACTGAAGCTGCCGCAACGCGGCGGCCGAAACGGCGGGGGCGGCGGAAACATCTTGCGGCACAAGCGCTTCCGCCGCCTGGCTTATCGGCGCCATACTCAGCAGCGCGGCGCCAAGGCAGATCGCAACAAAAGCGTGTTTCGTTTTCATAGCAGAACCTCAATGTGGAGTACGACATGCCGCCTGAACGGATGAGATCTTTTCCGGGAACGCGCCGTCCCCGGACAAGGCTAACGCACAAGATGCGTTTTACCTTTTACCACCAGGCTTCAAACTGTACGCCGAACGTTACTTCGTCGTCGTCGCCGCGGCTATAAGTGGTCGTTGCCGTATCGCGGTAGGCGATTCCGCCATCGGTTCCCCATTTTTCGTCCCAATTGGCATAGGTGGCGAACACGCGAATAGCCGGGCGCGACCAAATGCTGCTGCCCGCCTGCCACTGCTGCGCCAGCGTTACCTTGTATTGGTTATTGCGATCGCCGGTGCGCTGCGACTTCACATTATCGTAGCCCACCTCCAGCAGGGTGCTCATAATGGGCGTCCATTTGTACATCGGCCGCACGCCGACGGTATACCAGGTCGAGCCGTTTTGGTTGTCCAGATCGGTGTCCTGATACATGGCGACATACATCATTTCCCAGTCTTCGCCCATCTGGATCGCGCCGTGATCGAGAATACGCAGCATGCTGCCGTTATTGTTGATGCTGGCGCCCTCGCTGTGCCCGACATTCCATGAGGTCATCGAGTCGGTGGCATACTGAACGACAAATTTATTGAACCCGCCCAGCATGCCCTGCACGTGTTCCGCCGTCAGCATTACGCCGTCTTTCGACGCGTCTTTGTCCAGCGAATAGCCGTCGCGGGCATTGGCGCGCCCATAGTTCACGCCAAGTTCCAGCACGCCGCCGGGATTGGTTTCCAGCCCCGACAGACGCACATCGAACACATCGTTCGATGTGGCGATCTCATCGCGCTCCCCGCGAATCCACCCCACGGAACCGCCGCTTTCCGTATTACGCGTCGCCGCCAGCGACAGTTTGCCGAAGCCCAGATCGATATTTTCAATCCCCGCTCCCGGGCCGGAAATATCCCAGTAGTAGAAGTCGATCATGTGGACGTCATGACGCTGGTAGAAGCGTTTGCCCGCCCAGATTGTCGCGCCTGGCAAACTGTCGATCAGATTGATCCCTTGTACGTTCATTTCGCGAAACGCGGGAGAGATCGACTCCCAGTCATCCGCCTGCGCCACCGAATACGCCACGTTGGTATCGAGATAGAAGCTCTTGTCGCCTTCTTTCCACACTTCCTGGCCTAATTTCAGCTCCGCATAAGTCTCACACTCATTGCCCAAACGGTATTTGCTTTGAGCGCCGGTTGCCTGAAAACATTGCTGCTCGCCGCCGCTGCCGGTCCAACCGATGCCGGAACGGGCGTAACCGGTAAAGTCCACGGCCAGTGCCTGGGCCGATATCACTCCCGCCGCCACAGCCGCTGTAATAGGTAATTTGCGCAGAGTTATCATTATTTTCTTCTCCTGAAGATGCTGTTTTTTATGTTGTGCGCCTAAACGCCAGACTCCTGATGCAACCGGCGACAAGCGCTGCCGTCCTCACGGAACAGATGGCAGCGTTCGGGTTGCAGACCGATGGCGAATGTGGCGCCTTCCTTTGCCAATACCACGTCGTTCTGGCGATAAACCAGGTTTTGACGTATGGCGGGGATTTGAATGTGAATCTGGGTTTCGTGGCCGAGTTGTTCCACCACCTGCACTTCGCCCTGAAGGGTAACGTCGGCGACATCACCCGGCAGCAGGTGCTCCGGCCGGATGCCGAGCGACATATTGGAACCCGCCTGGACGCCGTGGCTGTCCACCGGCAGCCAGATCGGCTGATGATTCGGCAACGCCACCTGCACCTGATCAATGGCCGTGGCGATGACTTTAACCGGCAGGAAGTTCATCTTTGGCGAGCCGATAAACCCCGCGACAAAGCGGTCAATCGGGTAGTGATAAAGCTCCAGCGGTTTGCCTACCTGCGCGACGCGGCCGGCGTTCAACACCACGATTTTGTCGGCCAGCGTCATCGCTTCCACCTGATCGTGGGTGACGTAAATCATGGTGCGTTGCAAGCGCTTGTGCAGGCGGGAGATTTCGATGCGCATCTGCACACGCAGTGCGGCATCCAGGTTAGAGAGCGGTTCGTCTAGCAGAAACACGCGCGGCTCCGCCACCAGCGTGCGGCCGATCGCCACCCGCTGGCGCTGTCCGCCGGATAATGCTTTAGGCAAACGCGCCGACAGATGCGCCAGTTGCAACATCTCCGCCACCTGCGTCACCCGCTGGTTAATCTGCTCTTTTTTGACGCCCGCCAGTTTCAGGCCGAACGACATGTTATCCGCAACCGACAGATGCGGATAAAGCGCATAGGATTGAAACACCATCCCCACGCCGCGTTCCGCCGGCGGGATATCGTTCATTCGTTTACCGCCAATCAGTAAATCGCCGCTGGTAATGGTTTCCAATCCGGCAATCATGCGCAGCAGCGTTGATTTACCGCAGCCTGACGGCCCGACGAACACCACGAATTCCCCGTCCTTGATCTCGAGATCAATCGACTTTGCCACCACCACGTCGCCCCAGGCTTTCGTCACATTACGCAGTTGTACGTTCGCCATCACTTCTCCCTATTTACTGCCATACAGCCCGCCAAACGGCGGAAGAATCAGGATGGCTCCGGTTATACCGGATCTGCGGGAGGCTCAAATCCTCCGGCGTTTGACTTTTTACAGGGGAGAAGACGGGAGGACGGAGTAAAGGATTCGACCGTAAGTACGGCGCATACGAGAGGAAATTTCGTGATCCTGGCGGCAAAATCCGGGGGGCTTTACGTGCTCTGCGCCGCAAAATCAGCAATTATGAGAAATGAATCACATTCAGCCCAGGGCGGGCGTAGAGCCGGGGAGGATGCCGCGCGCCGGCCAAATGCGCAGACTGCTCGCTATAAAGCGTTTTGACTTTATATCTGTACCCATGGCTCATCACGAAAAGGACGGAACAACCTATGAAACTAACAACAGGCGCGGGCATCATCGCGTTATCCGCACTGAGCACCATGATGTTTTCCGCTTCAACGTTGGCCAAAATTGAAGAAGGTAAGCTGATTATCTGGATTAACGGTGATAAAGGCTATAACGGCCTGGCTGAAGTGGGCAAAAGATTCGAACAGGAAACCGGTATTAAAGTCACCGTAGAGCACCCGGACAAATTAGAAGAAAAATACCCGCAGGTAGCGGCCACCGGCGACGGTCCGGACATCATTTTCTGGGCGCACGACCGTTTCGGCGGCTACGCCCAATCCGGCCTGCTGGCGGAAATCACGCCCGAACGGGCTTTTCAGGATAAACTCTATCCGTTCACCTGGGACGCGGTGCGTTACAACGGCAAGCTGATCGCCTATCCGATCTCGGTAGAGGCATTGTCGCTGATTTACAATAAAAACCTGCTCCCCGAACCGCCCAAAACCTGGGAAGAAATTCCCGCGTTGGATAACACGTTAAAAGCGCAAGGCAAACGCGCCCTGATGTTCAACCTGCAAGAACCCTACTTCACCTGGCCGTTAATCGCCGCGGACGGAGGTTATGCCTTTAAACTCGCCGCCGGCAAATACGATGTGAAAAATGTCGGCGTCAACAACGCCGGCGCCAAAGCGGGGCTTGGCTTCTTGATCGATCTGGTGAAAAACAAACATATCAGCGCCGATGCCGACTACTCCGTCGCGGAAGCGGCCTTCAACAAAGGCGACGTCGCCATGACGATCAACGGCCCCTGGTCCTGGTCCAACATCAATAATAGCAAGATCGACTATGGCGTTACGCTGTTGCCTACCTTCAAGGGTAACCCCTCCAAAGCATTTGTTGGCGTACTGAGCGCCGGCATCAACGCCGCCAGCCCGAACAAAGAACTCGCCAAAGAATTTCTGGAGAACTATCTGATCACCGACGAGGGGTTGGATAGCGTGAATCAGGATAAGCCATTGGGCGCCGTCGCGCTGAAATCCTTCCAGGAGAAACTGGAGAAAGATCCGCGCATCGCCGCCACGATGGCCAACGCCCAGAACGGCGAGATCATGCCGAATATTCCGCAAATGTCCGCTTTCTGGTATGCCATGCGTACCGCGGTACTCAACACGCTAAGCGGACGCCAGTCCGTTGATGCGGCATTGCAAGATGCGCATAGCCGTATCGCCAAATAATATCCCCTGTGCTTCCCTCTCCTCGCCGGAGAGGGAGAGCGGTATTGGTTGTATGAGGAATCACCCCTATGGATGTGATAAAGAAGCGTCGCTGGTGGCAAAGCGAAGGATTGAAATGGGTCATCCTTTCGCTGCTGGGAGCACTGGTCGGCTACCTTGTCGTATTGATGTACGTCCGGGGGGAATATCTGTTCGCCATCATAACGCTGCTCCTGAGCGGCATTGGCTCGTACATTTTCACCAACCGCCATGCCTATGCCTGGCGCTATGTTTATCCGGGCATGGCGGGAATGGGACTATTTGTGCTTTTCCCGCTCATCTATACCATCACTATCGCGTTTACCAACTACAGCAGCACCAATCAACTCAACTACGAACGCGCTCAGCAGGTGTTGCTGGACAGGCAGTATCAGACCGGCAATACATTTAATTTCGGTCTTTACCCGATCGACGACCGCTGGCGGCTGGCGCTGACCGACGGCACGAGCGGCCGACATTTTCTCTCGCCGCCATTCAGCCTGGGCGTAGAGCGGCATCTCATCATGGCGCCGGCGGATACGCTACCGGACGGCGAACGCGCCGCGTTGCGCGTTATCACGCAAAACCGCCAGGCGTTAAGCAGGCTTACCGCCGAACTGCCGGACCATACGCAGCTGGTGATGAGTTCCCTGCGCCAGTTTTCCGGCACGCGCCCGCTCTATACTCTGAGCGATGACGGTACGCTGACGAATAATCAGAGCGGCGCGACCTATCGCCCGAATGACGAGATCGGTTTTTATCAGGCGGCGACCGCCGATGGACATTGGGGAGAGGAGCGTCTCAGTCCCGGCTATAGCGTCACCGTCGGTTGGGATAATTTTGTACGCGTATTTACCGATGAGGGGATCCGCAAACCGTTTTTCGCTATCTTTATCTGGACGGTGATCTTTTCCGTGCTGACCGTGATCCTGACGGTGGCGGTCGGCATGGTGCTGGCCTGTCTGGTGCAGTGGGATGCGCTGAAAGGCAAAGCCATTTATCGCGTGCTGCTGATTTTGCCCTACGCCGTGCCTTCATTTATTTCTATATTGATCTTTAAAGGGTTATTCAATCAGAGCTTTGGCGAAATCAACATGATGCTCAACGCGCTGTTCGGCATCAGTCCGTCCTGGTTCAGCGACCCGACCACCGCCAGAGCGATGATTCTGATCGTCAACACCTGGCTGGGCTATCCGTATATGATGATCCTCTGTATGGGGTTGTTAAAAGCCATTCCGGACGATCTGTACGAAGCCTCGGCGATGGACGGCGCCGGTCCCTTGCAGAACTTCTTCCGTATCACCTTTCCGCTGTTAATCAAGCCGCTGACGCCGTTGATGATCGCCAGTTTCGCTTTCAATTTTAACAACTTCGTGCTGATTCAGCTGTTGACCAACGGCGGCCCCGACCGTCTGGGCACCACCACGCCGGCCGGTTACACCGACCTGCTGGTCAGCTACACCTATCGCATTGCATTTGAAGGCGGCGGAGGCCAGGACTTCGGTCTGGCCGCCGCCATCGCCACGCTGATCTTCCTGCTGGTGGGCGCAATAGCGATTATTAATCTAAAAGCCACTCGCATGAAGTTTGATTAAGGAGCGCAACCCATGGCAATGGTTCAACCCAAATCGCAAAAGCTGCGGCTGTTCATCACGCACCTGCTGTTGCTGCTGTTTGTCGCCGCCATTATGTTCCCGCTATTAATGGTGATCGCCATATCGCTGCGCGCCGGCAATTTCGCCACCGGCAGCCTGATCCCGGAACAGGTTTCCTGGGAACACTGGCGGCTCGCGCTGGGGTTCAGCGTGCAACAGGAGGATGGGCGAATCATTCCGCCGCCGTTCCCGGTGCTGCTATGGCTGTGGAATTCGGTGAAAATCGCCGCCGTTACCGCCATGGGCATCGTGTCGCTCTCCACCACGTGCGCTTACGCGTTCGCCCGGATGCGCTTCCCCGGCAAGGCCACGCTGCTGAAAAGTATGCTGATTTTCCAGATGTTTCCGGCCGTTCTGTCGCTGGTGGCGTTATACGTTCTGTTTGATCGTCTGGGGCAGTATGTGCCCTTTATCGGTCTGAATACCCACGGCGGCGTGATTTTCGCTTATCTGGGCGGCATCGCGCTGCACGTCTGGACGATTAAAGGCTATTTCGAAACCATCGACGGTTCATTGGAGGAAGCGGCGGCTCTGGACGGCGCCACGCCGTGGCAAGCGTTTCGCCTGGTGTTGCTGCCGCTGTCGGTGCCGATTCTGGCGGTGGTGTTCATTTTGTCATTTATCGCCGCGGTTACTGAAGTGCCGATAGCCTCATTGCTGCTGCGCGACGTCAACAGCTATACCCTCGCGGTCGGCATGCAGCAATATCTCAACCCGCAAAATTACCTGTGGGGCGACTTCGCGGCGGCGGCGGTGCTCTCCGCCATTCCGATCACGGTCGTATTTCTGTTGGCGCAGCGCTGGCTGGTCAACGGTCTGACCTCCGGCGGCATTAAGGGATAAATGGCGACGGCTCACCGATAAACGTTATTAACCACGGCACTCTCCGGCCGGAACGACCGGAGAGCCCGTCTATCAGACCGATGCAGCCTTCCCTAAGGGAACTTTACCCGACGGCGGCAATATCCCGTCAGCCCGGAACATCGCCTTGATGCCGCGCACGGCCTGGCGGATACGATCCTGATTTTCAATCAGCGCGAAACGCACATGCGTATCGCCATAGTCGCCGAACCCGATCCCCGGCGATACGCATACCTTCGCATCGGACAACAGACGCTTGGCGAACTCCAGCGAGCCTAAATGCGCGTAAGCCTGCGGAATTTTCGCCCAGACATACATTGAGGCTTTTGGCTCGTCCACCATCCAGCCGGCTTCATGCAGGCCGCGCACCAGCACATTGCGCCGCTGGCGATACTGCTCGGCGATATCCAGCACGCACTGCTGGTCGCCTTCCAGCGCCGCTATCGCCGCCACCTGAAGCGGGGTAAAGGTGCCGTAATCGTGATAACTTTTGATGCGCGCCAGCGCGTTGACCAGTTCCGGATTTCCCACCATAAAACCGATGCGCCAGCCGGCCATATTGTAGCTTTTCGACAGGGTGAAAAACTCGACCGCAATATCCTTGGCGCCGGGCACCTGCATAATCGACGGCGCTTTCCAGCCGTCATAGACGATATCGGCGTAGGCCAGATCGTGAACCACCAGCACGCCGTACTGTTTCGCCAACGCGACAACCCGCTCGAAGAAATCCAGCTCGACGCACTGCGCCGTCGGGTTGGACGGAAAACCCAGGATCATCATCTTCGGTGTAGGGATACTTTCGCGGATCGCCCGTTCCAGCTCGTTGAAGAAATCCACGCCGTCAACCAGCGGCACAGAACGAACCTGCGCCCCGGCAATCACCGCGCCATAAATATGAATCGGGTAGCTTGGGTTCGGCACCAGCACGGTATCGCCGTGATCCAGCGTCGCCAGCATCAGATGCGCCAGCCCCTCTTTGGAACCGATGGTGACGATGGCTTCGCTTTCTGGGTCGATCTCCACCTGATAGCGCTCGGCATACCAGCGCGAAATCGCCCGGCGCAGACGCGGGATCCCTCTGGACGTTGAGTAGCCGTGGGTATCCTCGCGCTGGGCGACGGTACACAGTTTTTCAACGATATGCGGCGGCGTCGGGCCGTCGGGGTTGCCCATACTGAAATCGATAATGTCCTCGCCGCGCCGGCGGGCAGCCATTTTCAACTCGGAGGTAATATTGAATACATAAGGGGGAAGACGATCGATGCGCGTAAAACGGCGCGGAGAATGGGAATCAGCCATAATATCCTCAAGGTAACGTGAGCGCCCGGACCGTCCGAGCGACGCTGGGCACGACTTGCGAGCCCGCAATTAAGCTATCCCAGATCGGATAATCTGTCGAGCGGCGCCCGATAAAATTTTTCCGGTGCGGATATACAGATAACTCCGTCACATTTTACGATATCAGCCGGAGGCCGATAAGAGGCTGCCCCGCCCCGTTCAGCGCTTATTGACGCCGCGAGCTGCAACCGCGTAACGATGACCGTTCACGCATTTTCGCCAGAATGCCCAGTTGCGTGTAATCAACGGTTTTTGCTCCTATTTTCCCCCTTCCCCGCCGTTTCTCCTGCCGCCGATAATATGTTACTTAGCGTTAACCCCAGGCGACAATCACGCTTCTTTTATGTTAATTAATCTGATTTTTCGATGTATTGATGGCTAAAATTTCCGTTTTTAATCTCTTTACCGGCGGAATAGGATGTTTTTCACCCTACACCGCAGCGGGTAAATGAGATGACAGACTTCTCCCAATCCACCGATTACGCCATGCCGTCGCCGCTTCGGCACGGGTCGGCAAGCACGCCGTCCGTCGTCGGTACCGCGTTACTCGCTGCCTGCCAGCAGCAGTTCGGCCAGCGCCTGGGTGGCGATACCGACGCGATCCCGACTGGGATAGCTCAGGCACAGCGGGATCTGGCGCGAAGCGCCGTTAAGCAGCGGCAACACCACCAGACGCCCCTCCTCCAGTTCGGTTGCAATCAAATGGCGAGGCAGCCAGCCATAACACAAACCGCTGTTTACCGCGCTGATGGCCGCTTCCACCGTATTTACCCGCCACTGCCGGCTGGTCATCGACGAGGCGTGAAGCATGGCCGGGTTGCTATCGTGATGTTGAATGGACACCACCGGGTAACGCGACAGCGTAGCCTGCGTCAGTCTGGTCCCCCGCTGATGCAGCGCATGGCCGTGATGGGCGACGGCAACCAGCTCGACGTCAAACATTTTTCGGGCATTGCGGCTGGTGATATCCCACATACTGATGGCCAGATCGTAAGCCAGCGTCGCCGGATCGGGCGCCGCCTGACGCACCAGTTCCCGCAGCTCTATCTGCACCGTCGGATAGTGTTGCTGAAAGGCGGTCAGCGCCTTAAACAGCAACGGACGCGGGAAAATGCAGTCCACCAGCAGCAGCACCTGCGCTTCGTGCCCCGCCAGCAGCGAACGTCCGCGCACCTCCAGCAGGACCATATCCTCAATCAGCGGCGTGGCGTCCGCCAGCAACGTGCGCCCGGCCTCGGTCAGCCGCGCCTTGCGGCCGTCAATCTGCAACAGCGCCACCCCCAGCCGCTCCTGCAAACGGTTAACCACATAGCTAACCGAAGATTGGCTGCGGTTGAGCTGTTCCGCCGCCCTGGCGAAACTGCCGGATTCGACCACGGTGCGCAGTACCGCCCATTGTTCAAGCGTTGTTTGTGGCATTGGCATTATCAGATCTCCTTTTGGTTACCACGACTAACCCGCGGATTCATTTATCCCGTTATCCGCATTTTATTTCGAACACGGAAGCAAATCATGCAACCCCCGCCACAAGATCAAAGAAGGATCACAGCCTATGAACGCTAAGTATCGTGCAGTACAGGCAACAGGCAACGGCGCACTTGAACTGGTCGAACGCCCGCTGCCGACCCCGGGCGCCGGAGAGGTATTGCTCGCCATCGAAGCCTGCGGCATCTGCCACACCGACGCCTTTACGGTGGATTATGGTTTTGCCGGCTTAACCTACCCCCGCGTGCCGGGGCATGAGGTCATCGGCCGGATTACGCAATGCGGAGAAGGCATCGACCCACGCTGGCGCGTCGGTCAGCGCGTGGGCGTCGGCTATCTCGCCGGCCGCTGCGGCCAGTGCGATCCCTGCCGCAACGGCGACTTTATCAACTGCGCCAATCAGCAGGTAACCGGCGTGCATCGCGACGGCGGATACGCCGAAGCCATGCTCGCCAACCAGTACGGTCTTATCGCCATTCCCGACGATCTGGATTCGGTCAGCGCGGCCCCGCTGCTGTGCGCGGGCATCACCACCTTCAACGCGCTGCGCAAGTCGGGCGTGAAAGCGGGTCAGACCGCGGTGATTCAGGGGATCGGCGGTCTGGGTCATCTTGGCATCCAATATGCGCGCGGCATGGGCCTACGCACCATCGCCATTGCCCGCGGCGGCGAAAAACAGCGGCTAGCCCTCGAACTTGGCGCGCATCACTATATCGATAGTCAGGTCGACGATCCCGCGCAGGCGCTTATCGCTTTAGGCGGCGCAGAGGTGATAATCGCCACGGCGTCGAACCCGGTCACGTTCGGGCCGCTGCTGCGCGGCCTGAATCCTCACGGCAGCCTGGTTATCGTCGGCGTAGGGAGCGAGCCCGTCAGCATCAATGTGGGCGATCTGTTAGCCGGCGAACGTTCGGTTAAAGGCGTAGTCACCGGTTCGCCAAGCGAATCCGAAACCATGCTCAACTTCAGCCTGCTGCAAAATATCCGCGCAAAAATCGAGACGATAAGCCTGGAACAGGCGGCGGAAGGATATGCGAAAATGATGCGCAACGAAGCCCGCTTCCGCATTGTTGTGACGATAGAGAAACAGGTTGGCTAAACAGACGCCGGACAAACCGGTTCCTTTATTATTGCGAATAACCCTAACTCATTGATAAGAGACGATCATTATGGCAAATCAAACATCACCGGCGGCGCTTATCGTCAATAACCATCCGGCATCTTATGAGGATTTCACCCGGTTACTGACGTCGCTTAAAAAGCATCATCTCAGCAGTTCGCCGCCCTCCGCCGAGCAACGGCAGAACCGCCTGCTGCGCGCCATTCGCCTGCTAAAGGAGAACAAAGAAGATTTCGCGGCGGCTTACAGCAAGGACTTTGGTTTCAGAAGCCCGGTTAATACCCTGATTTCCGATATTCTGGGCTCGGTCGCCGCGCTGCAACACGCCCACGACCATTTATCCGCCTGGGTGGAGAGCGAAACCCGCAGATCGCCGTTTCCAGATACCCAGGTCTCTATCGACTATCGCCCGCTGGGCGTCATCGGCATTATCAGTCCGTGGAATTTCCCGCTGGTTCTGACCTTTGGGCCGCTGGCGGACGTTATCGCCGCGGGAAACATTGCGGTGCTCAAGCCGTCCAGCACCACGCCGAACGGCTCCGGTTTGCTGTGCCGGCTTATCGCCGAACACTTTTCCCCGGAAGAGATCTCGACGGTGCAGGGTCACAACGCCGGCACCTTTTTCTCCGCGCAGCCGTTCGATCATCTGGTATTTACCGGCAGCACCGCGACCGGCAGGCAGATTATGGCCGCCGCGGCTGAGAATCTCACGCCGGTTACGCTGGAACTGGGCGGCAAATCGCCGGTCATCATCTCTGAAAGCAGCGATCTGCGTCAGGCCGTCGAACGAATTCTGACGGCGAAAACCTTTAATGCCGGCCAGATCTGTATTTCACCGGATTACGTCCTGGCGCCGCGGCATAAACTCGGCGAATTCATCGCATACGCGCAGGCGTTTATCGCCTCATCCTATCCGACGCTCAAAGACAACCCGGATTACACCGCCATCATCAACGCGAAAGCGTTCAACCGGCTGCACGGGCTTATCGAGGAAGCGGCCGACCTGGGCGCGGAGGTTTTCGAGCTTAATCCGGCCAGTGAAAACCTGGACAGCGAGGCATTACATAAAATAGCGCCCACGCTGCTGGTCAACGTTCCCGATACGGCGCGCGCGATGCAGGAAGAGATCTTCGGCCCGGTGCTGCCGGTACAAGGCTATTCCAGCTACGACGAATGCATTGACGCCGTCAATCGCCGGCCGCGCCCGCTGGCCGCCTATTACTTCGGTCACGACCAGGCGGAAATCGACCGGCTGCGCAACCATACCCTCTCCGGCGCGCTGGTGATCAACGACGCCCTATCCCATGTTCTGGTCCATGATATTCCCTTCGGCGGCGTCGGCGCGTCGGGAACCGGCGCCTATCACGGCATAGAAGGTTTCAAACGCTTTAGCCATGCCCGCCCGATATTTATCCAGAGCGCGGCAGGCCATTCCAATCTCCCGATGCGCGCGCCCTACGGCGACGAGGTCCGGGCGTTTGTGGATGAGCAGCTCAATGCGATGGGCAACGGCTAATCCGGCAAAGCCACAGGTTCCCCTGCCATCGCGGGGGGATGCCATACCGGCCGGCGTCAATCCGCCTGCCTTCGAGCCACAGACACGGATATTAGTCTGGCTGCTATGGTTATTAACGCCTAAATACTCTGATATTCCTCTAATTAGTAGCGGAGTACGCTGTGGTTCATTCCTTAATCAACATAAGAGGACGTTTAATATGAGTGATGCTTTCGAATCCACCAAGCCTGAAACCCTGACCCGTTTTATTGGCAAACACCTTATCTACACCTACGATAACGGCTGGCAGTATGAGATGTATATCAAAAACGCCCGCACCATTGATTACCGCATTCACAGCGGCATGGTGGGCGGGCGCTGGGTACGGGATCAGGAAGTCCATCTCGTCAGGCTGGCCGACGAAGTGTGTAAAATTTCCTGGGATGAACCAACCGGCACCGCCGTCAGCGTTGCCATCAACTTTGCCGAGCGGTTGATACACGGCGTAATTTTCTTTCCGCAATGGATTGCCCAACACCCGGAAAGAACGGTTTGTTTCCAGAACGACCATCTGGATCTGATGCGTCAATACCGCGACGCCGGCCCCACCTATCCGAAACTGGTCATCGACGAATTCGCTGCCTTGACCTTTGTTGAAGATTGCGACCCTGACGATCAAACGGTGGTGGATTGCGCGCCCGATAATGTCGCGGCGGGTTATACCGCGCGGCGTAACTGATATCCCCGGACGGCCGTGTTTAACCACACGGTCGGCAACCGGGTACCAAATTACCGGCGGTGCTTGTCCTGTCGCGTCATTACACTTATATATTTAAAGACAGGATATTAATTATTTTTCTGACAAAGCGTAAAAACATCATAATTATTGATATTAGTAATTTAAAAAAAGCCCAATGCTTTATTTTGGGGCCCCATTATAAATCAACTCACCAAATTAGCGCATCAGTACGCAAATGACGAAAAACAAAAAACACAATAATATCAAACCACTAAAATATTTCTTCTCGCGAAAATGTTTTTGGTTTTTATAAAAAACCACAACATTGGGAAATAAAACCCCAAGACAAAATTTAATATCACAAAAAAAGCAAAAAACTGCATTTAATTTCATGAAAAAGGCAAAAAATCAGCCGTTATCACTTAATAATGGTTGTTATTGACAATTATCCACCCACGGTTATTATCAATCAGCAAGATCCTGTTTCCGCCCAATAAAACTTTTCCGCTAACGTTTTATAATGACTTATGTTCTGGTACTTATGAGGATGAATAATGGATATCAGAAAACCTTATTTATTATTCCTTGGTGACGCGCACGATCAGCTGGCAGCAAAGGTTGCTATCGGGATTAAGCAATGGCACCCGGAATATTGCGTCGGCCAATATCGTATGGATGGCTGTCACGCCGATTGTAATTTACCCGATATGGATATCAGCGCCGCCCGCGCGGCGGGCGCGCAAACGCTGGTCATCGGCGTCGCCAACCGCGGCGGGATTATTTCACAACAATGGATCGCCGTACTGAGCGAAGCGCTGGAAAGCGGTATGGATCTGGCCGCCGGCCTGCATAACCGCCTGGCCGACGTGGCGGAACTCCGCGAACTGGCCGCGAAACTGGGTCGTTCCCTGTTCGATGTGCGTCATCCGTCGCAAACCTTCCCGGTCGCCAACGGACGCAAACGCGCCGGTAAACGCCTGCTGCCCGTCGGCACCGACTGCTCCTGCGGAAAAATGTACACCGCGCTGGCAATCGAAAAAGAAATTTTATCGCGCGGCGGCAAAGCGACCTTCCGGGCTACCGGCCAAACCGGCATCCTGATTAGCGGCTCGGGCGTCAGTATCGATGCCGTGGTATCCGACTTTATCGCCGGCGCCGTTGAAACCATCGCTCCGGCGAATGATGAAGATCACTGGGACGTTATCGAAGGCCAGGGTTCGCTGTTTCACCCCTCCTTCGCCGGCGTAACCATCGGGATTATTCACGGCGCGCAGCCCGATGCGCTGGTGCTGTGTCACGAGCCGACCCGTAAAACCCTCCGCGGCGTCGACTACCCCATTCCCGATATCGCCGATTGTATGGCCTTGAATTTATCGGCCGCCCATCTCACGAATCCTAAAGCGCGTTTTGTCGGCATCTCCGTCAATACGGCGGCGCTCAGCGAAGCGGACGCATTACAGCTGATGGCCGACCTGGAGAAAAAATTCGGCTTGCCGGTGGTGGATCCGTTCCGCCAGGGCGTAGGACGCATCGTCGACCAATTGGCCAGTCTATGATCGAACTCGAACTTTTCCATGAAAGCTGGCCGCTACAGGGTACATTCACCATTTCGCGCGGCAGTAAAAGTCAGGCCGACGTGGTGGTGGTCGCGCTCCGTTCCGGCGATGTTGCCGGCTATGGCGAGTGCGTTCCCTACGCGCGCTACGGCGAATCCATCGAAAGCGTGATGGCGCAAATCGCCGCGCTGAATGACGATATCCGCCACGGTCTGGATCGCGAACAGCTGCAAACCCGGCTGTCGGCGGGCGCGGCGCGTAATGCGCTCGACTGCGCCTTCTGGGATCTGGAATGCAAACAGCACAATCAGCGCATCTGGCAGCGCCTGAATCTGCCGGCGCCGGGCGTACTGGAAACGGCATATACCCTGTCGCTGGATACGCCGGAGAAGATGCAACAGGCCGCGCGGCAAAACGCCAACCGCCCGCTGCTCAAGCTGAAACTGGCGGATAAAGACGATTTGGCCAGAGTGGCCGCGGTGCGCAACGGCGCGCCGTCCGCGCGCCTGATCGTCGACGCCAACGAAGGCTGGGATGCGGAGCTCTACCTGAAACTGGTGCCGGAACTGGCCGCCCTGGGCGTAGCGATGATCGAACAGCCGCTGCCCGCCGGGAAAGACGGCGTATTGGCCGAACTGCCGCACCCGATCCCGATCTGCGCCGATGAGTCCTGCCATGACAGCCACTCGCTGGCGGCGATCGCCGGATGCTATGAGATGATCAATATCAAGCTGGACAAAAGCGGCGGCCTGACCGAAGCGCTGCGCCTGCGCGCTGAAGCGCAGGAGCGAGGGTTGCAGATCATGGTCGGCTGTATGGTGAGCACCTCGCTGTCGATGGCGCCGGCCTTTATCGTGGCCCAGGGTGCGCAGGTGGTCGATCTGGACGGTCCTTTGCTATTACAGCGCGACCGGACCAACGGCCTGGGTTATGACGGCAGTAAAATACAGCCGTCAGAAGCGGCGCTGTGGGGCTAAAATACGTTAAGCTGCATTGAACGACTATTTTAAGGAGTGTTGTAATGCAACGTCTTGTTTATGTTGATGGGCAATATGTGCAGGAAAGCGAAGCCAAAGTTTCGGTATTCGACCGCGGTTTCCTTTTTGCCGATGCCGTATATGAAGTGACCGCGGTGGTAAATGGTAAACTGGCCGAGTTTGACGGTCATCTGGCTCGTCTGCAACGCTCCTGCCGCGAGCTGTCGCTTACGCTGCCCGTTGGCCCCGCCGAACTGAAAGATATTCATTACGCCCTGATCGAAAAAAACGGCATGAAAGAAGGCGCGATCTATTTACAGTTAAGCCGCGGCAACGCCGGCGATCGCGACTTCCACTTCCCGCCAGCTGACGTAAAACCGACGCTGGTGCTGTTCACTCAGGCGCGCGCCGTGCTGGAAAACCCGAAGGCGGATACCGGTCTGCATGTCGTCACCAGCCCCGACATCCGCTGGCACCGCCGCGATATTAAAACGGTCGGTCTGTTGGCCGCCTGTCTGGCGAAAGAGTACGCCCATACCCAGCACGCCGATGATGCCTTTTTGGTGGAAAACGGATTTATTACCGAAGGCAGCTCTTGCAACTGTTATATCGTCCTGCACGATAATACCGTCGTGACCCGCCCGTTAAGTAACGACATTCTGCACGGTATTACCCGCCAGTCGCTGTTGAAACTGGCTGCGGATGCTCAAATCAAACTGGAAGAGCGGCTTTTCACTCCGGAAGAAGCCTATCACGCCAGTGAAATCTTTATCAGTTCGGCCACCACCTTCGTTTTACCGGTGGTCAAGCTTGACGGCAAAACCATCGGCGACGGAAAACCCGGCCCGGTAACCCGCCGCCTGCGGGAAATCTATATTGAGATGGTGAAGCAACAGGTTAAATAACAGACCGTCCGCGGCACAAACAGGCTCCCGCCATCAACGCGGGAGCCTCTATTTTTTACGCTTTCTCTTCAATACCATCGTGCAAATCGGCGGCAGAGTTTTCCAACACCATTCTCTGCGGCACCGCCAAAGGAATACTAGACGCCCGCAGGCGGCGGATAATATCAAACAGCAGATCGCTCTTCGCACCGGCCACCAGGCGCGGGCTGTTGACATAGCCCGTCACGCTCAACACCATACCCGTCGGGGTTAACTGACTGAAGGTAACGGAAGGCTCCGGCGACTCCAGTATCGATTCA
This sequence comes from Brenneria tiliae, assembly GCF_023347575.1. Lineage (NCBI taxonomy): Bacteria > Pseudomonadati > Pseudomonadota > Gammaproteobacteria > Enterobacterales > Pectobacteriaceae > Brenneria > Brenneria tiliae. The sequence continues at coordinate 242,104 of NZ_JAKPCB010000102.1, forward strand.
TGGTCAGTGTAAGCGTCCAGCAGAATGGTTCTGACCTCCTCGGGATCGATATCCAGCGGGAACGTCAGCGCCAGCGTCGCCACCCCAAGCGCATTCCCCATGGTAATGTTGCGCACGTTCTGCGAAATAAACTGCGAATTGGGCACAATCACCGTCGAACGGTCGCCCAGCTGAATCTCCGTCGCCCTGACGTTAATGCGCCGGATATCCCCTTCCACGCCGCTGATATTCACCAGATCGCCGACCTTGACCGGCCGTTCGGTGAGCAGAATCAAACCGGAAATAAAGTTTTTTACGATCTCCTGCAGGCCGAAACCGATACCCACCGACAGCGCGCTGACGATCCATGCCAGCTTATTCCACTGAATACCCAGCGTCGCCAGCGTCAGCAGAATGATCAGGATATAACCGATATTGCTGAATAACGTCACCAGCGACGCCCGGATGCCGCGATCCATCATGGTCTTGGGAAGAAACTCATCCTCCAGCCAGCGCTTTGACGAGCGCAAGACATAGATCCCGATAACCAGGAAAAGCACCGCATTAACCAAATGGGCCGGCACAATGCTTAACGTTTCCAGCCCCTTGCCGCCCCATAGCTCGGCGGCCTTTTGCACCAGCTCCAGCGGGGTGGTGGTGCCGAAAGTCCCGTTCAGTAACGCGACAGCGGCCATCAAAATCAAAAAAACCTTTCCGCTGGCGGAAAGCAGCGCCGTTGCCTGCGCCAAATGCCGGTCGTCGAGATTGAGGGAGTTTTTAATGCGTCTCCCGCTGATATTGTTGGGAGAAAAGACGCTTTCGCAGATATCGGTAACAAATGTCGAGAACAGATAGAGGCATGAAAAAACCATGCCGATCCACACCAGTTCATAGGTCAGGAACCTGGCCAGCGAAATATAACCAATCAGCAGCGAAATCAGCACAGACAGTGAAGTCACCAGCACAGCCAGATGAATCAACCCGGCCAGCGTAGAACGCGCTTCCGGCTGTGTGCCGGAATGTACCATCTGGCGGCGAATCTGATCGCTTTTCAGCGCGATGGTGCCGGCGGTGAGGGCCAGAAATAGCGCGGATAAACCATTCACCATAATGGTGGCCGACACCGACGTTCCCACGGTGGCCGTAACCTGTTCAACAATACCAAACACCAGAATAAACACCGCCGCGATCACCGGGAAAGGCTTCATGGCCTTGGCTACCGGGTTGGAGATCGCCGGCAACCGCCAGGAAGGCCGATGATTCGAGAGAAATGCGCGCCCCAGTCCCGCAATCATCGAACAAAAGATGGATAATTGCGTCAGCGCATCCAGAAATGCCGCCACCCGTTCAGACGCCTCGCCATGACGGGTAAAGGTGAAATCGAGTAAATTTGCGGCGATGCCGATGGTCAGTACCGTGGAGATAACGCTGGCCGTCGCCAGAAAACTGCGTCTCAACCGCCCTTCCGGCAATATATTAATCCCGGCCCAGGTCAGGTATTTCTCCATATAGCGCCGCCCCGCGCTGACCAGCACCGCCGCGATCAACAGATAAAAAGCGGAACCATAACGCCAATCGGGTCCCCAGGACGCCGTAAACGCTGTGCCTAACTGCTGCTGAAACGCGCTCAGCTTACGCCAATCTTCCGCCTGCGGATTTATTAGTGGAGACCAGAAACGCGCGCCCAAAATACTGCCGGAATTCAATGCCAGCTGGGTTTTCAACGCATTACGCCGCAGCGTAACAATCTGCGCCGAAAGATTCGCGGCACTGGCGCGCAGCGCCTGAATTTGCTCAATCTGCGCATCCACCTTCGCCTTTTGGGCGTTCAGGCTGTTGCGCTTGCGGGTGACTTCATTGGTTTCGTTGATGGAAGAACCCGCCTCAGGCGCAGGCCCCAAAACATCCAGCTGCGCCTGTAACTGCGCGCGCAGCGGCGCGACCGCCGCGGACAAATCGTCGGCGCTGCCGACCAGTAGCTGCGTGGTGTCGTTCAGGGCGCCGAATTTACCGTCGCTGTTGGCGCCTGAAACCTGCTGCTTAATGCCGTCCAGCTGCTTTTGCAGCTTCACCAGTTCGGCATCGACATTTATTTTCACCGGAGTTTCATCTGATGACGACTGAGGATCCGGGTCTGCCGCCGCCACATACCCGACGGGCGATACCAACATTGCCAACAGAAAAATACGCAATAACGCAGATAACAAAGTACGCATAAATAGCAAGGTTCCCAGGTTCGACAGAAGTGGCGGACTTTAAAACAACCGCACGCGTCAGACAGGTTAAATTATCATTCATCGGTGATGCAGTGTAGCAACAGCAGGCTCCTGCCCACGTATAACCATACAAAGAATAACCGAACAGTCACAGCAGATAAGGATGAAATAGCCATACTTTTATCACGTAGCATAATAAAGCTCGCGGCGGTACAAAAACAGCGCCGGAGAAGAAGATATTCCCCGAGTTGTACAGGGATTCGCCGTATGGAGGAAATCGAACGCCGATCCGTTGACTCACCGGGGCGGGTGGGTATAATCCAGCCCACTGTTACTGCAACGCATTGTCATACCCCCCCCTCGCAATGCGCCCTTAGCTCAGTTGGATAGAGCAACGGCCTTCTAAGCCGTAGGTCACAGGTTCGAATCCTGTAGGGCGTACCATTTCGAAGTAAACAGACGTCAACCGACGTCTTTTTTTATGCCTAAAATTCAGTGAATTAACCTTAACTCGGCTATTTTCACTCAACTGGACTCTATCAACATCAATGTACATCAATGTACATCAAGTAATCTTTGTTGGTACATCTGATGGTACAAGCCCGTTCAATGAACCCCCCTGACCAAAAACCCTGCTCCACTCATGAATGACTGTCACTCATGACTTGTGTACTGGCTGCCCTGACGGTAAGTGTCCACATACTTGGCATTATCGCATTTCTTGCCTAATAACATAGAAACACCGCCACCGATGTATATCCCATTGACATATCCCAATAACATTTTATGCTAGTGATAGAACAAAATTTATCCACGGAGGTTACCATGGAGAAAACAACGGTATTCAAAAGCAATCGCAGCCAGGCGGTACGGCTCCCTAAAGCCGTTGCACTGCCTGATGATGTGAAACATGTCGACATCGTCGCTATTGGCCGCACGCGTATTATCACTCCCGCAGGCGAAAGCTGGGATAGTTGGTTTGAAGGGACTGGGGTAACGTCTGATTTCATGAGTAGCAGGGAACAGCCTGATGAACAAATCAGGGAAGATTTCTGATGCTCAAATATCTGCTTGATACCAATATCTGTATTTACACCATAAAGAACAAACCGCAGGAAGTCAGGGACGCGTTCCAACGCTATTACGGGCAATTTGCGATTAGTGCTATCACGCTGATGGAACTGATCTATGGCGCAGAGAAATCGGTTAATCCGGAAAAGAATCTGGCCGTGATTGAAGGTTTTTCTGCGCGTCTGGAAGTACAAACCTATGGCTTCGAGGCTGCCGTTCATACTGGCCAGATTCGCGCAGAACTGGCAAAAAAAGGAACGTCCATCGGTCCGTATGATGCCATGCTGGCAGGGCACGCTCGTTCGTCAGGCTTGATACTGGTTACAAATAATATTCGCGAGTTTGAACGCGTGCCAGGACTACGGGTAGAAAACTGGGTCAACCAATAAGCCATATTTTCCCCTCACTCAAAACCGGATATAATCCATGACCTTATCCGGCTAATCATCCGCAAAAAATCCAGGCGGAAAGGTTTGGGGGTATCGATTATCACGAAACGACGATCTGCGTAGTAGAAGACAGAACCTAATGAAATGCTGTATTAAATTGTGTTTTGATCAGCTATTTTGTTTGTGATATTTTCATTCGTATCAAAGTAACATACGGGGCGATAGATTGGTTATGGACATGTCGGCGTCTCTCCAGAATAAAAAAACAAACTCTTCGAATAATAAACTCCGTCTTATTTCTTTTACTGAACAACATTTCTCAATATTGGCTGATTGGTTTTTCAATGAAAAAGAAGTTGTCCAATGGGGAGGAACGACTCTGTATTATCCGCTTAATGAAGCACAATTTAACGCGATGCTTATTGAAACAAAGACTACACCACCAAACCGTTTGTGCTGGATGCTTGAAGATCATGCAGGAGACTTATGCGGCCACTGCCAGCTTGCTTTTGACTGGAGGAATGGGACGGCCATAATTGGCAGGGTTGTAATTTCGCCCCAAAGACAGGGAAGTGGTTTGGCAGCGCCAATGATTCGCAAGGTTTTAGAAAAAGCATTTTCTTATGCTGACATAGAGCGAACGGAACTTAACGTCTATACCTGGAATAAAAAAGCCATCAAAATATATACCCGCGTAGGATTTATTGCTGAAGGTATTCGACGATCCTCTGCAAGAGTCGGCAACGAAAGATGGGATACGAAAATAATGAGTATTTTACGAGATGAATGGGTAAAATATTCGGTTGAGCCTATTGACGGGTTGTAATGAAATTTAAAAGTTGGGAATATGTTGCTATGGTGCGAAATTATTTGTTGATACGATAATTCACCATCATCACAAATGGAATGACCATCAGATATAAAAGTCATATCAAATCCTAACACTACTGCCCGGCGAACTGATAGATCAGTGTTCACGTCGGGTGGTCCGTTGAGTCTTCTCAGACAGACCGGACAGTGAACTGACCTGCCGGAGAATACGGCTGGCAGTAACAGGGCAGCGCCAAGCGATATGGCCAGAACCAATGGTGGAACATGGCGGGCGCCCCAACAACCACAAGGAAATTCGTTTTTTCATCAAAGAAATCTCGCCCTTATTTTACTAACAGGTTAAGCTGGCGAAAAAAAGGGGGTATTATGAAAAACGTAATTATTAGCATGGTCACCAAGATTTCCAAGATGGATGCGGAAGCCAAGCTTCTTGCGGCCCGAGTAGAGGCGCAGTCACTACTCATTGGAGCCTTGTTACTGACCATCGGCAAAAACGGTGGCGTAAACGAAATGGTTGATAACGTTAAAAAAGCCATCAACGCCGCGCTTGATTCAGCGGATAATCCGCTTAAATCTGATGCAGAAATACTTCTGCATGAATTCGATACCCTTCTTTCACTAACTCAGTTACTTGAAGAGAATGATTCTGAAATTGATTATGAATCTTTAAACGCGCTTCCAGGACAGACTGCCTCAGATTAAACCCCCTGTAATTATCGGCTTCCGTACCTGATAACAGTGAGACGACGCTATAGCCGTCAGCTCGCCAATAGAAAATACCCCCTTTACATAATCACATTTTTACCGCAGGGATATCAGATAGCCGGGTGGTGTATGCCGGGGAGAGCATTTCTCTTTTCATGGCCCACGACTGGCAAACGCCCTGCCCGGCAAACCAGATTTTTCCGTTACCGCTGTGGTTGATTTTATCAATCGCCGACATTAATGCTTCACTGTGCGGCTGGGGTTGATGGCTATCAAACAGGTTGAGCTGGGCGATTCCACGGCTGTAGAAATCGTTGAGCATCACTCCCGCTTTTATATAGCGGCAATTCGGTTGCCATATTCGCTGCAACGATTCAACGGCCACTCGGACAATATCGCGCGTGTCGTTGGAGGGTATCGATAATACGCCCATGGACTGGTTGCTATAGAACGTCTCGTTCCCGGCATGCGGGCTGGTTCGGATAAACACGGAAACCTGTTTGCAATATTGTCGCTCCCGCCGTAGTTTCTCGGCCGCTCTCTCGGCGTATAAACAAACCGCCTGCCTCATATCGTCATAGTGAGTGACCCGCGAGCTGAATGAGCGGGAACTGACGATCTGCTGTTTTTGCGCCGCCAGCGCCTCAACGTCCAGGCAGGATTCCCCGCGCAGTTCGCGAACGGTGCGCTCCAATACCACATTGAACGATTTCCGAATATATGACGAATTACACTGGGAGAGTTGCAACGCGCTGTCTATGCCCGAGCTTCTCAGTTTGCGCGACAGCCGGCGCCCAACGCCCCAGACTTCCTCGACGGGGATCAGGCTTAAAAGTTTTCGCTGGCGATCGACGTTTGAAAGATCGACCACCCCACCCGTTTTACTCCACTGTTTGGCGGCGAAATTCGCCAGTTTTGCCAGGGTTTTCGTCGGCGCTATCCCAATCCCGACGATCAAATGAGCCTCCCGCAAAACACGCTCCCGTACGTGGTGGCCGAACTGCGTCAAATCCACACAGTTGCCGACCCCCGTTAAATCTAAAAATGCCTCATCAATACTGTACACCTCAACCGCGGGGGCCATCTCTTCCAGGATGGTCATCACGCGGCAGGACATATCCGCATAGAGCGCATAATTTGAAGAAAAAACAGCGACACCATAACGCTTGACCAGGTCGCGGATATGGAAAAAAGGCATCGCCATTTTGATGCCGAGTTTTTTGGCCTCCGCCGATCGGGCGATCACGCAGCCATCGTTGTTGCTGAGCACAACGACCGGCCGGCCGCGCAAGTCGGGGCGGAAGACCGTCTCGCAACTCGCATAAAACGCATTCACATCAACCAGCGCGTACATTAACGTGTCGCATGTATGGCGTAGGTGACCACCCCGAAGATATCCAGGCACTCCGCCGAGTGGATATAAATGGGCTGATAGGCGGGGTTCATCGGCAGCAGCGCCAGGCGCGGCGCGGTTTGTAACCGCTTCACGGTAAATTCGCCGTCAACCGCCGCAATCACGATATCCCCATGTCTGGCCTCCAGCGAGCTGTCAACGACCAGCAGGTCGCCATCGCTGATATGTCCCTCGACCATCGACTCCCCGCTCACACGCAAAAAATATGTCGCGCTGGGATGGCGCACGCATACCTTGTTTAAGTCAATACGCTGTTCGACATAATCCTGCGCCGGGCTTGGAAAGCCCGCGGGGATGAGGTCATTAAACAATGGCAGACTCAGTTCGTCAGGATTCTCAATCGCACTCATTACCAACATGGCACACCTATACTGTTTTTTTATACAGTATAAATAAGCCTGCCGGTAATGCAATCGGTACGATAAAAATGCGCCAGGAAACGGCATCGCGATTATTTTGTCTTAATCCTCTTTTCAAAACCGCCCCGCCCCATTACTGTATATCCAAACAGTTGATAATGAGGTATTTCATGTTTGTTGAACTTGTATACGATAAACGCAACGTTGCCGGGCTGAATAATGCTCACGCCCTGATTGAGAGCGAGCTGGAAAAGCGCGTGCGGCGCGTATTCCCCGACGCGGCGGTCACGGCGAAAGCCATGCAGGCGAACGGGATTAATACCGACGCCAGCAAATCGGATAAAGCCATCCTGAATCGTCTGGTTGAAGAGATGTTTAACGATGCCGACGAATGGATGATGGCGGATTAGGCGGCAAGATTTTCAGCCACTGAAAAAAACGACAGGACGCGGCAACCGCGCCCTGTCGCGATGTGACGTCAGCGGGCCATTAAGCCTGATGTTCAATGGCCTTACTGCGATTGTCGATGGCGATCTTTTGCGGTTTTTCGCTTTCCGGAATTTCCTGGTAGAGCTCAATGGTCAGCAGACCGTTTTCCAGAGCCGCCCCCTGCACTTTCACATGCTCAGGCAGGGAATAGCTGATGCTGAAATCCGTACGGCTAATCCCCCGATGCAGCCAGTTTTCCTCTTCAGCATTATTTTCCTCTTCGCGTTTACCGGAAACGATCAGCTGCCCGCCCGCCGTTTTTATATCCAGCTCGTCTTCTTTCCAGCCGGGAACGCTCAGCGTGATGCCATAGCGGCTGTCATCCAGACGGCGGATATCATATGACGGCGTTGTTGATAAAGGCGCATCCCCGGTTAGCTGACTGAATAGCCGGTCAATGCGGTTAAAGCGATCGGAAAAAAGCGTATTGGAGACGTCAGGGAATAACGACAAGGTTCTTAGCGCCATAATTAACCTCCTGAATATACGTTACCAGACATTCAAAAGTTCAACCTATAAGGCAAGCATCGCTTGTCTACCAGACAACATGGTGACGGCGGAAAAAATTTCAAGCGCCATTTTTAGTGATCTGAATCACATTTTTATCGGCAAATTCTGAGCGCAGCCGGGGCCGTTCAGATGGAAATGGCTTGGCGAAGATGTTTATGCTTTGGACGGCGCAAAAAATATAACGGTGCCAACCAAGTTTTAAGACAGGCTCAAGTAGGGATGGAGGCTTTTATCCATCCTTAGCGTCGGTATGGCTATTGGTTTCAACGGCTACGACAGCAGTGTGAAAACGCCAATATCGGGGTTACATGCGCATTGCCCGTAGCTTAAAACATACCGTTTTGGTTGGCGCTTTCTTGCGGCACCGGCTGCACGACGTCCCAGTGCTCTACAATCTTGCCGTTGTCCACGCGTAGAATATCGACCACGGCACGTCCGATATCCTGCGGATCGTTTTTAGCGAAAACGTGCAGATAAACCAGATTACCGTCGGTTGCGGTGCGAATGATATGGCTTTCGGCCTGCGGATAGCGCGCAAAATAGTCGCGGAAATAGTCCACAAACGCTTCCCGCCCCGTTGCGGCGAACGGATTATGCTGGATGTAATCTTCGCTCAGATAGCGATACGCCAGATCAACATTGCGATGACTCAAAACGGCGGTATAAAACTCAATCACCAGCGCCCGGTTTTTTTCTTCCTGCGCCAGGTTCCTCTGGCCGATTGGTTTCGACGCCGCAGAATCGGTCGATGGGGGCTGCGCCTGAGCCAATACGGTCAGCGACAACGTTAGGCAGAACGCGCCGGCAATGAATAGTGGTTTCATCTTAATCAGCTCTCCGATTCGACAAAAACGTCGATTTTTCACCCAGCATCATACCAGCATCGCGGCCCATTGCGCCGCATATATTTGGCCGGGCGCCTTCCTGCAAAATGGCAAGCCGAGCCGGATTAAACGGTTGGCGAATGGATGGGCGTTTTCATCCAGAGGCGAAATTCTCCATCACCAGGTGTCCGGGGCCGACCTCGGTATAAGTCCGCGGCGGGTGAATATAACCGAGCGGCCGGACGGGGCTGCGCAGTTCATCGATGGCGGCGTTGCGGCGAAAGCCGCGCCGCGCTGGATCCGGAACCGGTACGGCGGCAATCAGCTTTTGGGTATAGGGATGGCGCGGGTTGGCGAAAATCGCCGCGCGCGGGCCGATCTCGACGATTTCCCCCAGGCACATCACCGCCACCCGGTGGCTGACGCGCTCCACCACAGCCATATCATGGGAAATAAACAGAAACGCAATCTTGAACTGCTCTTGCAGATCGAGCAGCAGGTTGCATATCTGCGCTTTGATCGACACATCGAGCGCGGAAACGCTCTCATCGGCGATGATCACCTTCGGTTTGAGCGCCAGCGCACGGGCAATCGCCACGCGCTGGCGCTGGCCGCCGGAAAATTCGTGGGGATAACGGTCCATCATCGCCGGCGATAATCCCACCCGTTCCAGCAGGTCGGCGGCCCGTTGCCGCGCCTCGCCGTGGGTCGCCAGCCGGTGCTTGATCATCGGTTCGGCGACGGCCGCGCCTATCGTCATGCGGGGATTGAGGCTGGAGAACGGATCCTGGAAGATCATCTGCACGCTGCGGCGCATGGTGCGCAGGCCGATCATATCGAGATTCAGCACATCGAACCCGTCGAGCATCACTTCACCGCTGCGCGGTTCGATCAGCCGGCTGATGGAGCGGCCGGTAGTGGATTTCCCGCAGCCGGACTCGCCCACCAGCGACAGCGTTTCCCCCTGAAAGAGGTCGAACGAAATGTTCTCCACCGCGTGTACCGCGCCGCTGGCGCGACCCAGCAGGCCGGAGCGAATATCAAAGCGCGTCACCAGATTCTTTACCGATAGCACCGGCGTTTGGCCGCCGGCCACCGTATCCGGCACATCTTTGGCGGCGGTGATGGCTCCGCTTGCCATATCGATGTGCGGGAAACGCAGCGGCCAGGCGTGCCCCTTCATTGAGCCCAGCGTCGGCACCGCCGCCAGCAGCGCCCGGGTGTAAGGGTGTTTCCCATGATGAAAGATATCGCCGGTGGCGCCGGTCTCTACCCGATCGCCGCGAAACATCACCAGGGTGCGGTCGGCGATTTCCGCCACCACGCCCATATCATGGGTAATAAACAGCACGGCCATGCCGTCCTCTTCCTGCAACTGTTTGATAAGATCCAGTATCTGGCCCTGAATCGTCACATCCAGGGCGGTGGTCGGCTCATCGGCAATCAGCAGTTTGGGCCGCGAGGCCAGCGCCATGGCGATCATCACGCGCTGACGCATGCCGCCGGAGAACTGATGGGGGTACTCGTCGAAACGGCTCTGCGCGTTGGGGATTCGCACCTTTTCCAGCAGCCGGATGGTTTCCGCCCGCGCTTCGGTTTTACCCATGCCTTTATGGCGCCGCAGCACCTCTGAAATCTGCCTGCCGATGGTGAAAACCGGGTTTAGCGACGTCATCGGCTCCTGAAAGATCATCGACGCCTCATTGCCGCGCACCGCGCGCATCTCCTTTTCCGACAAGGCGAGGATATCTCTGCCGTTGAGGATAATCTCGCCCGCAATGCGGCTCGAGCGGGGATCGAGCAGGCGCATAATGGCAAGCGAGGTGACGCTTTTGCCGGAGCCGCTTTCGCCGACCACGGCCACCGTCTCTCCGGCCTTTACCTCGAAGGAAATATCGCGCACAACCGATTTCCACTGTCCGTCCACCCGGAAGGCGGCGGTGAGATTGCGAACCGCAAGCACGGTTTCCGGCGCAGGCTTTATCACATTGCTAGTCATCTTTTTCCTCACTATCAGGCGTCTGTCGGCGGCGCATGGAGCCTGCGGAAAACCATCGGCTTCGATAAGCGTCCGGTGTCGTCTAATTCATCAGCGGCCAATCGCGTATGCCTGCATCAGGCGCGGCGTGGCGGCCGCGTGCAGCAGGCCGTCGGCATCACGGCGCGCGGCGGTCAAACGCCCGATGGTCCAGGGGGCGGCGGTGGAGATGTCATGGCCGCGCGCCTTCAGCGCCGCCAGCGTGGCTTCGCCGATACTGCTTTCGATCATCACATTGCCCGGCTGGCGGGTACGCGGATAGAACGAACCGGGAAAATGCGCGGTATGGAACAGCGGCAGGTCGATGGCCTGTTGCAGGTTGATGCCGAAATGCGCGTAGCGCAGAAAGAAGGCCAGCTGCCACTGGTCCTGCTGATCGCCGCCGGGCGTGCCGAATGACAGCGTCGGCTTGCCCTGATACAGCGCCAGCGACGGCGTCAGCGTGGTGCGCGGACGTTTGCCGGGCGCCAGCGAGGTCGGCAGGCCGGGTTTCAGCCAGAACATCTGGGCGCGGGAGTTGAGGCAGAAGCCAAGCCCCGGAATGATCGGGGAGGATTGCAGCCAGCCGCCGGACGGCGTGACCGAAACCATATTGCCCTCGCGGTCGATAACGTCAATATGAACCGTGTCGCCGCGTTTTTCGCTGAGGTGCGACATGGTCGGTTCGTAGACCGCGCCGCTGCCGCTCATGGCGTCCAGCATCGTCATGGTGAGATCGTGCTGCGCTTCAAAACCGGGTAAGCGGCCGGGGCGCAATTCCAGCGACGCCTGCGCGCCAATCAGCCGGCGGCGTTCCCGGTTATAATCCTCCGCAAGCAGTGTTGCCAGCGGCACCGGCGAAAAGGCGGGATCGCCGTAATAGACTTCGCGATCGGCGTAGGCCAGTTTCATCGCCTCCACCACGGTGTGGACGAAATCAGCGCCGTTCGGATCCATCGCCCCGATATCGAAGCCCTTGAGCAGCGCCAGCGCTTGCAGCAGCACCGGTCCCTGCCCCCACGGCCCGGTCTTGGCGATAGTCCAGCCATGATAGTCATAGGTGACCGGCTCCTCGACGGTGGCGCGCCAGTTGGCCAGATCTTCGGCGGTCAGCACGGCCTTGTGGCGCGTGCCGCTGGCGTCCATCACCTCCGCCGTTTTCAGGTATTCGCCGATCGCCTCGGCGACGAAGCCGCGGTAAAAGGCATCCCGCGCGGCGTCAATGCCCGCCTCGCGGCCGGGTCTGGCTTCGGCTGCGCGGATAATACGTTTCCAGGTTTCGGCCAGCGCCGGGTTTTTAAAGTTTGACAGCGCCGTGGGCGCGACGCCGCCCGGCAGCCAGGTTTCATAGGAGGTCGGCCACTCCCGGCGGAAAAACTCGCCCAGATCCTTGATGGTCGCGGCGACGCGCGGCAGCAGCGGATGGCCGTTCTCCAGATAGTGGATCGCCGGTTCCAGGACTTCGCGCACGCCCAGGGTGCCGTAATCGCGCAGCATCAGCATCCAGCCGTCGAACGCGCCGGGGATCACGGTGGCGAGCAGCCCGTCGCCGGGGATCAAATCCAGCCCTTCGGCGGTATAGTGCTCAATGGTCGCGCCGGCCGGCGCGGTGCCCTGCGCGCAGATCACTTCCACCTTATCTTTCTTGCGCGAATAGATAACGGCGGGCATATCGCCGCCGGGGCCGTTCAGGTGGGGTTCGAACACCTGCAAGGCAAAACCTGTCGCCACGGCGGCGTCAAACGCGTTGCCGCCTTTTTCCAGTATGCTCATGCCGACGGCCGAGGCCATCCAGTGAGTCGAGGCGACGACGCCGAAGGTGCCGAGGATCTCGGGGCGTGTGGTGAATGCGGGCATAACGATATCCTTCTGTATGTTAATTTTCGCGCGGATCGAGCGCATCGCGCAGACCATCGCCCAGGAGATTGAAACCGATAACCACCAGGAAAATCGCCGCGCCCGGCCACCAGGCCATCCACGGCGCCTGCGTCAGGAAGTTCTTGGCGACGTTAAGCATAGAGCCCCAACTGGGCGCCGGCGCCTGTTGGCCCAGACCGAGAAAAGAGAGGCTGGCCTCCGCGATAATGGCGGTGGCCACCGTCAGCGTCGACTGGACGATAATCGGCGGCAGAATGTTCGGCAGGATATAGCGCAGCAGAATATCGCCGTGACCGAGGCCGATGGAGCGGGCGCCTTCGATATAGTCCTCGTTTTTCACCGCCAGCACCTGCGAACGCGTCAGCCGCACGAAAATCGGCATGGCGGAGAGGCCGATGGCGATCATCGCGTTGGTGAGACTCGGGCCGAGAAACGCCGCCAGCGCTATCGCCATAATCAGAAAAGGCATGGCGAGAAACGCCTCGGTAATACGCGAAATCACCTGATCGACCCAGCCGCCGAAGTAGCCGGCAATCAGGCCGAACGGCACCCCGGTCAGCACGGCGATGGCGACGGAGATAACGCCGGCCATCAGCGACGCCTGCGCGCCCCATACCATGCGGGAAAGCACGTCGCGGCCGATATCGTCGGTGCCGAGCCAGTGCGCCGCGGAGGGCGCCTGGCGAATCGCGCTCCAACTGGTGGCGAAGGGATCGGCCAGCGGCAGTACGGGAGCCAGAACGGCCAGCAGAGCGAAAAAGACGATGATGATCAGCCCGGCGATCGAACTGCGATTGCGCTTCATCTTTTTCCAGGCGCGATTGCCCGGTACGGCCTGCGGCGCGGGCAACTGTGTTTCGGAAAGACTCATAGCGCGCTCCTCATCCGCGGATTAAGCAGCACGGCGATGACATCGGCCAGCAGATTCATGAAAATAAAGCCCACGGCGGTGCAAAGCACCACGCCCTGCACCACCGCGTAGTCGCGGTTGAACACCGCATCGACAATCAGCTTGCCGAAACCGGGAATGGTGAAGATCTGTTCGGTCAGCACCGCGCCGGCCAGCAGCTCGCCAAACAGCAGCGCGGTCAGCGTGACGATCGGCGACAGCGCATTGCGCAACGAGTGGCTGAGCACCACCTCGCGGTTGGAAAGCCCTTTGGCGCGCGCCGTGCGGATATAGTCCGACTTCATCACCGAGAGCATCGCCGAGCGGGTATGGCGCATCAGCGTCGCCGCCAGCGCCGTGCCGAGCACGAAAGCGGGCATAATGGTGGTTTTCAGCGAGCGCGCCGGATCGACGAATATCGACTCATAGCCCGATGCCGGCAGCCAGCCCAGATTTACGGAAATCAGCAGGATCAGCATAATGCCGAGCCAAAAGTTGGGAATGGAGAGGCCGGAGAGCGCAACGATATTGGCGAGATAATCAATCGCCGTGTTTTGTTTTACCGCCGCCAGAATCCCGATCGGCACGCCGATAATCAGCGCGAAAAACATCGACATCAACGCAAGCTGGATGGTGACCGGCAGTTTTTCGCCAATCAGCTCCAGCACCGGCTGATTGGTGCGCAGCGATACGCCGAAATCCCCCTGAACCACGTCGCCAAGCCAGTAGAAATATTGATAAACCACGGGATCGTTCATCCGGTACTTGTCGCGCAATAGTTCAATAACGGCCGGATCGCGCTCTTCTCCCGCCATCGCCAGTATCGGATCGCCCGGCAGCAGCTTTTGCAGTGAAAAAACGAAAATAGAGATAATTAACAGCGTCGGTATCGCTACCAGTAGCCGTTTACCGATGTAGATGTGCATGCAGGCGACTCCTCATTCAGGCAAGGCTTAACCGGATACCCCGGGAGACGCGTCCGGCGCTCCCGGCGTGTGGACGAAACGGCGCTAGTCGCCTTTCTTGACCCCGGTCAGGCGGATCATGCCGTCGGCCGACGGCTCGAAGCCGGCGATTTTTTTGGCGTAGGCGTAGAGATAAGCCTGATGGCCGAGGTAGATCAGCGGCAAATCGTCATCCAGAATTTTGGTCGCGGCATCGTATTTGGCTTTGCGCACCGCGTTGTCCGTCGAGGCGCGGGCGTCGTTAAGCAGCGCGTCGACCTGCGGGTTGCAATATTTGGTGTCGTTGATGCCGCCTTTACAGGTCACAAACTGATGAATATTGCCGTCCGGATCGGGACGCCCGGACCAGTCGGAGCGCGACAGCACATAGTTGCCCGCCGTCTGCTCGGCAAGCAGGGTGGCGAATTCGGTCGCCTTCAGGCGGACGTTAAAGCCGGCTTCGGCCGCCATTGACTGAATTACCTGCATCATCTGGGTCTGCGTGGTGTTGTTGGCGTGCTGCAGCTCGATGTCGTATTTCTCAAAACCGGCCTCTTTCAGCAGCGACTTGGCTTTCGCGACGTCGCGCGCCGGAACCGGTATCGCTTTGTTGTACCACGGGCTGGTGGACGGCCACGGCTGGTTGCCGGCCAGCGCGGTGCCTTCATATACCACCTGGTTGATCGCCTCACGGTCGATGGAGAGCGAGAAAGCCTGCCGCAGGCGCTTATCCTTGCCGAACGGGTTATCGGCCTGCGCGCCATTGCCGATATTGACGTACAGCGCCATATAGCCCGGACCGACGACTTTGCCGTAGACGAGGTTCGAATCTTTTTTGACGGCATCGACATCGGACGCCGAGATGCGTTCGATCAGGTCGAGCTCGCCGGATTGCAGGTTGGCCAGGCGAACCGTGGTATCCGGGATCGGCAGGAAGGTGATCTTATCGATAAAGATATTTTGCGCATTCCAGTAGTCGGCGAATTTTTCCAGCACGATGCGATCCTGCTGAACGCGCTGAACAAATTTAAAGGCGCCGGAGCACACCGGGTTGGAGCCGAAATTGGCCCCCAGCTTCTTGCCGGCGGCGGGGGAAATCATCATGCCGGCGCGGTCGGATAGCTGGGCCAGCAGGCTGGCGTCCGGGCTTTTCAGCGTAAACTTGATCTGGTATGCGCCGCTGGCCTCTACTTTGGCGACGGAGGCCAGCTCGCTCTTGCGGCGCGATTCCGGCATCGTCATATAACGGTCGATATTATAGACGGCCGCCTCGGCGTTGAACGGCGTGCCGTCGTGGAACACCACCCCCTGACGCAGATCCATGGTCAGCGTGCCGCCGTTATCGCCCCACTCCCATTTGGTCGCCAACTGAGGAATGATCGACAGGGTATTGTCCACATCCACCAGTTTGTCGCACAGGCTGGTGTAGACGATACGCCCCACGAAAGTTCGGGACTGCGCGGGATCCAGCACGTCGGCATCATCCTGTAAACCAATACGCAATTCCGCTGCAGACGCCGTAGCGGCCATCAACGTCCCGGCCAGCAAAAGCCCGGTCTGTCTGGTAAGTCGGTTCATGTCGTCATTCCTCTGGTCGGTTGTCGCCGGCCGAATCGCCGGCCGGTCTAAAATCTCAGTCGGCTGCCTCTCCCGCCGTCTCCGGCGTGAAGTAGCCCAGCGACGTCTGACGGATCAGCCGTTCCTGCAGACTGAGCAAATGTCGGCGCATCGCCTCGCCGGCCCTTTGCGGGTCACGTGCGGCGATGGCCTCTATAATCTCGTTATGGTGGGCGCGCGATTCAGCCATCGAGGCGTTTTGCCGGCGCGCCAGATCGCGTATCGCCTGCCAGGCCGGATCTTGCCGCACGCGGTTAACCACATCGAACAGCGACAGAAAAAGCTGGTTGCCGGCGCTTTGCGCAATCAGGCGGTGCAGCGAGCCATCCCAGAGTTCGCGCCAGTCGGCGTCGGTCCGTTGGTGAATTTTTTCGCTCAGCGCCCGCATGCGTTCGATATCTTGCGGCTTGGCGCGCAACGCCGCCAGTTGCGCCAACTGCGGCTCGATGCGCAGCCTGACCTCCATGATCTCCATAAAATTGGTTCCTTCGACGAGGTTGGCGGCGTGACGGCTCCAATTGTCGGGCTTGGGGCCGAGAAAGGTTCCGGCGCCCTGTTTACGCCAGATAAGCCCCTCGGCCTCCACCACTTCCAGCGCGCGCCGGACTTCCCGCCGGCCGACGCCCCAACGCTCCGAAAGCGTCCGCTCCGTCGGTAGTTTGCCGTTTGGTTCAATGGCGCTTTCGCTTAACAGCTCCCGTAATCGTTCCAGCGCGTAATTGGCGTTCTCAGCCGTTTTCATCTCGATGGCTTTATTCATTGGTTCATCCCAATTCTTAATTGGTTCAAACAGACCATGAGAAGAATGCGCTGTCAATACGGGGGATAAGGGCGGGAAAATGCGGCAATCTCAACAAAATCACTACGGAGTTGCTGCTTTTAGCTTCAATGTTCCATCAATTTCCGCATAAATGGTTCAAAGGTTGTTCCAGCAGCGGTTTTGCAGCGATTTATATTGCGACGAGGTGACCATACTTTAAATTTATGGGTGAAAATCAGGGGGAGGGTTGCGCCGACGAGCAAAACGCATAACTGCGCTGGCGCGCCGTTTGTCGATGGCTTGCTCCGGGGGAAGGTTCTAAGTAGCAAGCGCCTGGGGATTCGCTCGCTTGCCGCAACTCGAATTATTTAGCGTATAGCTCTTTTCTAAGCGCAATAATTTCTTCAGTCAGTTCACGGCACAATATCGCATTCATCAGGTGATCCTGAGCATGGATGATGATCAGGTCGAGGTTGATTTTTTCCTTATTTCCATTGCCGCTGATAAATTCCGTCTGGATAGACTGCGCTTTACGAACGGCCGTTGCAGCCATCTTCAATAGCTGATCCACCTGCTCCCACTCCCGCTTGCGGGAAGAGCGCAAAGCCTCCATCGCGCAGGAGCGCGCTTCTCCAGACTGAACAATCAACTCAATCATCCGGGTTTCTATGTCCATTTTCTTTACCTCCGGTCAGTTATCGGCCTTCTGAAGTAAATATCGTGGTAGATCCTTCTCCTCCTTTAGCTACGTGGTTTGCGCACTATTTGTTCATAATATTACAAACATCCCATCACAATTGCTTAAAAAAACCACCACGTAAATGAGAGAGTCATCGAAGATACGATAAAAATCAGCCAAGCCAGACGCGCGGCAACCGACGGTTTGATGGCGGGGAAGCCACGCTCGTCAATATCCAGGTTTGGATTTAATAATAGATTAGTTTGTACGATACCGAATCGCGCTATGGCGTACGCCAGTCCGGCGAGGGGGGAATCACGGGGCGCGGTCTCCATTTACCCGGCCTGCCCCGTGGTGAGGATATCTCACATGCTTAACCGATGGTGGTCGGCGTTTTTAGCCGACCGGCAAGGTTAACGCACAAAGTATCTGTTGCAGGTTTTAACGCCCCACAGTCCCGCCAGCGCACTGACGATCGCACCAATCAGCAACGCAAAGAAAGACCACAACGCGGCGTGAGCCACGGCGGAAGCGGCGACGGCGGCCTCTTCACGCGCGGCCTGTTTCAGTTCGGCATACTGCTGTTTCGCCTGTTCGATACCGGCTTCAACGTCATTCAGGCGCTGCTCGACCAACTGCGCCGTTTTCTGCTTGGCGGCAATCAGGTTATCAACGGTTTTATTCACTTCTTCCTGCGACATCGAGGTGTTTTCAGCCAGCGCCCTGGTCAAGCTGTCGCGATCGACGTCTTGCGTTAACGCTTCGCCGCGTTTTTTCAGCTTGTCGGTCAGCGTTTGAATAACGGCATCGCTGTTATTCGGGTTGATGGCCAGCGCTTTTACCGCTTCGCCGATTTCCTTTTTGGCGCCCTGCAACTGCGTTTGCACAAAGTCCGGCTGTAATGAGGCGATATTGCTTTTGCGTAAGGCCGCGGCCACTTCATCGGTCATCGCTTCAGGTTGCAGCTCGGTGTCCAGATTCAGATTATCAAATGCCTGTCCGCCGATATTGGCCATCCCCTGCAAACCGCCGCCTACGGCGGAACCGGCGCCGGAGATAACGTTACCGGTCAACGAGGCCACCGAACCCAACGCGCTGCCGGTCGCCTTTACCGCGCCGCCCAGCAGTGCGCTGCCTAAAATAGCGGCGACGATAAGCGCCGTCGCCCAGACAAGGAAACCGTGAATCAAGCCATCCATCGCCGCCAGTCGGCCGGCAATAAATGCCCCCACCGCCAGGCTGATAATGATGGAAACGGCGGACCAAACCAATACCGTGCTCCCAACGCCGTCGACCGGATCGTCGGACAGCGGATCAACAATCGAAAAACCTAGGCTGGTGCCAAGCGTAGAGAGCAATAACGAGACGGCTAACACGGTGATGACGCCGCCGATAATGCTCCCCCATGATATTTTTTTTGCCACGTGCAATTCATTCGTAACGCTCATACCTAAACTCCTGTTAAGTCGTCAGTTTTATGCTGTCGGCGTATTGTAAAACACCGTAAACACATTAAATCATTTAAAGTATAGCCGTGATTTTAAAAATGAAAGGATGAATAAAAAGCGCACCGAAACCAGAGAAAATAAACAATGGGATTATATACATGACTATTTATGGCAACAAATAATTAGCATGATTAATATAAGCTGACAATATAAATATTGACCGCAATAGCGCGCAGGCGGGATTTTAGCGGCGGCAACGGAAAACGATTATCGTCCTGACGCAACATATGACCATTGAAAGTTATATTACGCTTTGCTAACGTGCTGGAGGCGCGATCAGCGCCACCTTGTCCGCGGGAAGGGCTGCGCCCATGATCGATGAATCGGTATGCCATACGGCTTTCCCTTTTCTGTCTGACTGGCGGACTCGGACCTTGGAAAAGGGGCGCAATCATGACGTCATCCCAATCTTCCGTATTATCCTCACCCTTTCGCATTAATCTTGAGCAACAGCGTAAACGCGCTAAAGCGCTGCGCGATGCCATCAGGCAATCTCATCCCGAGGCAATTGCCCGCTTTAGCCGTTACCATCCCGGTTTGACGCCAGCGCAATTGGCGGAACGGTACGACCGACTGAGCGACGCGCAGTGGATCATCGCCCAGGAATTAGGGTTGCCAAGCTGGCCCAAATTGAAAGCGCATATAGAAGCGATGGCGCGCGCCAGAAAGGTGATCGACGCCCAGAGCAGAGCGCCGGATCACGCGCTTTCCACCTTACATATCCGCTGTGGTTCAGACATTCAGCAGCCGCTGCGGCAGGCCGGATTCCGGGGCGACTATCTGGCCTATAGCGATCCTTTTTGTCAGGGCCCGGTGCTTGCCGGCGACGACTGGCTGCCGCAACGGATAGCGTTTCTCGCCAGCCACTACACCTCGCGCATGGGCATCAGCCGGCAACAGCTTCTGCAACAGCGTGAACAGGAAGAACACACGCTGTTATCCGCCGGCGAAAATTATCGGCGCATCGTATTATGGTTTGAACATGACAGCTACGATCAGCTGATTCTGGCACGCTGCCTGGCTCATTTCGACGCTAACCCAGCTCCGTTGCTCGAAATGGTCACCGTCGATCGCTACCCCGGCAGCCGCCGTTTTCTCGGCCTCGGCCAGTTGCCGACCGAAGCTTTGCTGCTGCTGTGGCAAACGCGTCAGCCCGTTACCCCGCTGCAATGCCGTCTGGGCCGTCAGGTGTGGGAACAGTTGCGTTCGGATAATCCCTCGACGTTGCTGTCGCTGGCGACAGCGGTTGCCACCGACCTTCCCTTTATGCCGCAGGCGCTACTGCGCCATTGCCAGGAGTTTCCCGGCGTAGAGAATGGACTGGGCCTGACCGAACAACTGGCGCTGCGCTGTCTGGCGGAACGTCCCCACACGCCAAAGCAGCTTTTTCACACTCTGACGGAACACCATGACCCCTTGCCCTGGCTGGGCGATATCATGCTGGACGACATTATCGACGGACTGAGGCTGGCGCCGGAACCCGCGCTGTCGCTGGATGCGGCCTCGGGCGTCCTGAGTCTGACCGAGGTTGGACGCGCATTGCTGGCCAATCGTCTGGACTGGATGAACTGTTATCCGGCTGAACGCTGGCTTGGCGGCGTACGGATTGATGGCGGTCAACGCGGCTGGCGCTGGCATCAACGGAGTCAAAAATTGGTGCTGACAAGATAGATGGCGCCATGGCGGCGGCCCAGGGTAGCCGCCATTGTTATGATTATCTTTACACAATGCCTGACAGCGCGCGCGGCTTCTGACAAAATAGCGCCACTTCCCCGCATTTAAAATTGATGGATCTCATCTCAGATGGCAGCAAAGATTATTGATGGTAAAACGATTGCGCAGCAGGTTAAAGACGAAGTCGCTGCGCAGGTAAAACAGCGTCTGGCCGCGGGTAAACGTGCGCCGGGTCTGGCGGTTATCCTGGTTGGAGAGCATCCGGCATCACAGATTTATGTCGCCAGCAAACGCAAGGTCTGCGAAGAAGTCGGCTTTATCTCACGTTCTTATGACTTACCGTCCACGACGACGGAATCCGAATTGCTGGGGTTAATCGACCAGCTTAACGCGGACGACACCATTGACGGTATTCTGGTTCAGCTTCCGCTGCCGGCAGGCATTGATAATACCAAGGTGATTGAGCGCATCGCGCCCGATAAGGATGTCGACGGCTTCCATCCGTATAACGTCGGGCGCCTTTGCCAGCGCGCGCCGCTGCTGCGGGCCTGTACCCCGCGTGGGATTATCACGCTGCTGCAGCGCTACAATATCGACACCTTCGGCCTGAACGCCGTCGTCGTCGGCGCCTCCAATATCGTCGGCCGCCCGATGAGCCTTGAACTGCTGCTGGCCGGCTGCACCACCACGGTGACTCACCGTTTCACCAAGAACCTGCGCCACCATATTGAAAACGCCGATCTGCTGGTGGTCGCCGTGGGTAAACCCGGCTTTATTCCCGGCGAATGGATCAAACCCGGCGCCATAGTGCTGGACGTCGGCATCAACCGTCTGGAAAGCGGCAGGGTGGTCGGCGACGTAGACTACGACGGCGCCCGGGAAAAAGCGTCATATATCAGCCCGGTGCCGGGGGGCGTCGGGCCGATGACGGTCGCGACCTTGATTCAGAACACCTTGCAGGCCTGCGAGGAGTATCACGATAACGCCGCGCGGTAATACATACTTAACGCATATAAATCAGGAAATTATGGAAATTTTTCATCTCGACGATCACCCGCACGTTGAACTGTGCGATTTACTGAAACTGCTGGGCTGGAGTGAAAGCGGCGCCGCGGCCAAAGTGGCGATTGCCGCGGGAGAGGTCAGCGTCGACGGACAAACGGAGACGCGCAAGCGCTGCAAAATCGTTGCCGGCCAGCAAGTGCGGTTTAACGGCGCCGCGGTGGAAGTCGGCGCCTAGGATATCCGCATAAAAAACCCCGCCGATAGCGCTCCGGCGGGGTTTTATTTTGCTAAAGCGGCAACGAATTACTTACGGCGCCAGGTAGTTCCCTGCGGCCCGTCTTCCAGAATAATGCCCATCTCATTGAGCCGGTCGCGCGCCTGGTCCGCCAGCGCCCAGTCTTTAGCCTGACGGGCGTCCTTACGCTGCTTAATCAGCCCTTCGATCTCCCTGACTTCGGCGTCATCGGTCTGCGCGCCGCTTTGCAGGAACACTTCCGGGTCCTGCTCCAGCAGGCCGAGCACTTTCGCCAGCTTACGCAGCGCCGACGCCAGCTGATTGGCCGCGTGCGGGTCTTCCGTCTTCAGGCGGTTGATATCCCGCGCCATATCGAACAACGCGGAATAGGCTTCCGGGGTATTGAAATCATCGTCCATCGCCTCACGGAAGCGGGCTTCAAAGATCTCTCCGCCCTGCGCCTCCACGCTGCCGTCCGTACCGCGCAGCGCGGTGTACAGCCGCTCCAGCGCGGAACGCGCCTGTTTCAGGTTCTCTTCGCTGTAGTTCAGCTGGCTGCGGTAGTGGCCCGACATCAGGAAATAGCGCACGGTCTCAGGATCGTAATAGGCCAGTACGTCGCGCACAGTGAAAAAGTTATTAAGCGATTTCGACATTTTCTCCCGATCGACCATCACCATGCCGGAATGCATCCAATAGTTCACATACGGGCCGTCGTGCGCGCTGGTGGATTGGGCGATTTCGTTTTCATGATGCGGGAACATCAGATCCGAACCGCCGCCGTGGATATCAAAATGTTCGCCCAGCTGTTTGCAGTTCATCGCCGAACATTCGATATGCCAGCCGGGGCGCCCTTCTCCCCACGGCGAAGACCAGTGCGGCTCGCCGGGTTTGGACTTTTTCCACAACACGAAGTCCATCGGGTTATGTTTAACTTCCGTAATCTCGACCCGCGCGCCGGCCTGGAGCTGATCCAGATCCTGACGGGAGAGCGCGCCGTAGCCGCGGGCGGTGGCGACGGAAAACATCACGTCGCCGTTACTTGCCACATAGGCGTGGCGTCGGGCAATCAGCGCTTCAACCAGTTCGATGATTTCGGCGATATGATGGGTGGCGCGCGGCTCTTCATCCGGCCGTAAAATATTCAATGCATCAAAGTCAGCATGCATTTCGGCGATCATCCGGGTGGTGAGTTGATCGCAGCTTTCACCATTTTCCGCCGCCCGCTTGATAATTTTATCGTCAATATCGGTAACGTTGCGCACGTATTTCAGCGAATATCCCAAATACCGTAAATACCGCGCCACCA
The DNA here is from genome assembly GCF_023347575.1 of Brenneria tiliae. NCBI lineage: Bacteria > Pseudomonadati > Pseudomonadota > Gammaproteobacteria > Enterobacterales > Pectobacteriaceae > Brenneria > Brenneria tiliae. Next base: position 265,406 of record NZ_JAKPCB010000102.1, read on the forward strand.
CATCAAACGCCACAAAAGTACGCCCGTGACCAATATGACAGAGGTCATAAACGGTGATCCCGCATACATACATCCCGACTTGACCAGCGTGGATAGGTTTGAATTCCTCTTTTTGGCGACTCAGCGTATTAAAAATCTTTAGCATCAGGCATTCCATGGTATTCGCAGGATAGGTGGATCATCGTTCGCTGTAAGCGTGAGTAACATCATTTTGCCAAGGGCTTTACAACCCTGACGGCGTATTGAAACCTGAACCCTGCGCTATTGCAAGACTGACGCAGAGGAATAAACGGATAACCGCTAAGGAATAGCGCCAAAAAAACGCCCGGCGCGTTTTTTGACGTCGTCCCCGGCGACGGCCCGTAAGGGCGGCGGCCAGGGATGGCGCGCCGCAAAAAAGCCCGGAATTATCCGGGCCGGGAACCAAACTGCCGTGGCGACGGCACAGACGCCGTCAGCGCCAGCGCGGATTGGAGACCACCGAATATCTGCCGCTGCCGAGGAAAGCGATAGCCAGGCCGGCAAAGAAAAATACCGCCGCCGGTTCCGCGATCCACGCGCCGGTTTTAGTCAGTACGAATAAATCGTTCGGATTCGCCAGCAACGCGGCGGTAAGCATGGTGAAGGAAAAAATCAACGCGGCGGGACGGGTGAAGATGCCCAGAATCAGCAGAATCGGAATGATGACTTCACCAACATAGACGCCATAACCGACGAATGTCGGAATACCCGCTTCCACCAGCATTTTCTGCACGCCGCCAATGCCGCTATGGACCTTGTGCCAGCCGTGAAACAGCATCAGGATACTGAACGACACGCGCAGCAACAACTTCCCGAAATCGGGTTTATCCAATACTCGATTAATACTGTTGAGCATAATTCACCTTTCTATTGATTTAGTGTTATTTAAGGGTAATAAGAATCGCTCTCAGACTAATCCGGGTGGCAGCTAAACAACAAGCAAATTATGAAAAACAGTGATCCGGCGCAATAAAAATCTCATTCAAATAAATTAACTAACTTTTTGATATTAAATCAGTTTATTTGGATAGGCGAAATATCGCGCGCTGATTGAGCGCGCGCTCCCCAGGTTATGCGCCGGCCTGTACTGACTCGGCAAGCCAGTTATGTTATAAGAGCGCTCTTGATTGTTCACCGCATGTTGTGAGCGTCGTTGTTCATTACCAAGGCTATGTAGGGCTCATTACTATGATCACGTTTCATACCAACCACGGCGATATCGTCATTAACACTTTCGCCGACAAAGCGCCGGTTACCGTGGAAAACTTTCTCAATTACTGCCGCAGCGGTTTTTACGACAACACCATTTTTCACCGTGTTATCAATGGGTTTATGATCCAGGGCGGCGGTTTCGCTCCCGGCATGCAGCAGAAGGAAACCCAGGGCGCGATTAAAAACGAAGCCAACAACGGCTTGAAAAACACCCGCGGCACGCTGGCGATGGCGCGCACCAACGATCCGCACTCCGCCACCGCGCAGTTCTTTATCAACGTGGTTGACAACGACTTCCTGAACTTCCGTTCAGAGCGTGCGGACGGCTGGGGCTACTGCGTATTCGCCGAAGTGGCTGAAGGTTTGGACGTGGTGGATAAAATCAAAGGCGTGGCAACCGGCCGCAGCGGCATGCACCAGGACGTTCCCAAAGAAGACGTGGTGATCACCGGCGTTACCGTCAGCGAGTAACTGCCGCAGCATGGCGACACTATTTATTGCCGACCTGCATTTAAACATTGATCAACCGGCGATCACCGCCGGTTTTCTGCGTTTTTTACGCCATGAAGCGGTAAATGCGGATGCGCTGTATATTCTGGGCGATCTGTTTGACGCCTGGATCGGCGATGACGATCCGCAGCCGCTGCACGCGACGGTCGCCGACGCCTTGCGGACATTACATCAACAGGGCGTTCCCTGTTATTTCGTGCACGGCAACCGGGACTTTCTGCTCGGCAGGCGCTTCGCCAGACGCAGCGGCTTAACGCTGCTGCCGACGGAAAACGTGCTGGATCTGTACGGCCGGCGGATACTTATTTTGCACGGCGACACGCTGTGCACCGACGACCGCGCCTATCAGAAGTTTCGCCGCCGGGTGCATAATCCGCTGATCCAGCGTCTTTTCCTGCTGTTGCCTTTACGCCTGCGCCTGCGCATCGCGGAAAAAATGCGCTCGACCAGTCAGCGCGCCAACCAGCATAAATCGCAGCAGATTATGGATGTCAATCCGCAACAGGTTATCGCCCGTCTGCAACACTATCAGGTCAGCACCATGATCCACGGCCACACCCATCGTCCGGCCATTCATCAAATCGTCGCCGATCATTTCAGCGCGCAGCGCGCGGTGCTGGGCGCCTGGCATAACGAAGGATCGATGATCAAAGTGACGGAGCATGATATCGAACTGATTTTTTTCCCTTTCTGACCCCTTTTCCCCCCCGCGGCTTGCCGCCGGCGCTGTTTTTCGGGCGTACGCAACCGTTTTCCTCACTTTGCAGTCGTGATATGCTCTACGCCCTCAACGCCAGCGCACCCACTATCTGGCGGATGCCGCACCACCACCATGTAACATCACAGGAGCTTTACAGGCATGTCATCCAACGTTGCCCCGGCTAAAATCGCCATCGTCATGGGTTCAAAGAGTGACTGGGCCACCATGCAGTTTGCCGCGGAAATCCTCACTACGCTGGCTATTCCTTTTCATGTGGAAATCGTCTCCGCCCATCGAACGCCGGATAAGCTGTTCAGCTTCGCCGAACAGGCCGCGAGCAACGGTTTCGAGGTGATTATCGCCGGCGCGGGCGGCGCGGCTCATCTGCCGGGCATGCTGGCGGCCAAAACGCTGGTGCCGGTATTGGGCGTGCCGGTGCAGAGCGCCGCGCTGAGCGGAATCGACAGCCTTTACTCCATCGTCCAGATGCCGCGCGGCGTGCCGGTCGGTACTCTGGCCATCGGCAAAGCGGGAGCGGCCAATGCCGCGCTGCTGGCGGCGCAGATTCTGGCGTTACATGACGGCGCAATCGCCACGCGCCTGGCTGACTGGCGGCGGAGCCAGACCGATGAAGTGTTATCCCACCCCGACCCGCGGGAGGAAGCATGAAACCGGTCTGCGTATTGGGCGATGGTCAGTTGGGAAGAATGCTGCGCCAGGCCGGCGAGCCGCTGGGGATCGCGGTTTACCCGGTCGGGCTGGATGCGGAGCCGGAATCGGTGCCTTTCCACAACAGCATCATTACCGCTGAAATCGAACGCTGGCCGGAAACGGCGCTTACGCGTGAGCTGGCGGCGCATACCGCGTTCGTCAACCGTGATATCTTCCCGCGTCTGGCCGACAGGCTGACGCAAAAACAGCTGCTGGACGAGCTGAATCTGGCAACCGCTCCCTGGCAGCTGCTTGCCGCCGCGGAAGAGTGGCCGCAGGTTTTTAGCCGGCTCGGCGAGCTTGCCATCGTCAAACGCCGCGTCGGCGGTTACGACGGCCGCGGACAGTGGCGCCTGCGGGACGGCGAGCAGCACGGATTACCGGCGGACTGCTATGGCGCATGCATCGTTGAACAGGGCATCAATTTTTCCGGCGAGGTGTCGCTGGTCGGCGCGCGCAACGCGCACGGGGAGTGCGTTTTTTATCCGCTGACGCATAATCTGCATCAGGACGGCATTCTGCGCGCCAGCGTCGCCCTGCCCCGGCCGGCGCCGCAGTTGCAGCAACAGGCGGAACGGATGCTCTCCGCCATCATGGACGAGCTGGGCTACGTTGGCGTGATGGCGATGGAATGTTTCATCGTCGGCGATCGTCTGCTGATTAATGAACTCGCGCCGCGCGTACACAACAGCGGCCACTGGACGCAAAACGGCGCCTCCATCAGCCAGTTCGAACTGCACCTGCGGGCGATTCTGGATCTGCCGATGCCGGCGCCGGTGGTGAGCGACGCCTCGGTGATGGTCAATCTGATCGGCACCGACGTCAATACCGACTGGCTGTCGCTGCCGCTGGTTCATTTGCACTGGTATGAAAAAGAGGTGCGCCCGGGGCGTAAAGTCGGCCATCTGAATTTACCCGCCCAGGATACCGCTCAGCTGCGGCAGAGCCTGCAATCGCTGGCCGCCATGCTGACGGATGAATACCACAGCGGTCTGCGCTGGGCGCAGGAAAAACTGCCGGTCTGATTCGCCGCCAGGCATACGCCGCGCTATGCCTGGCCGTTCGCTAAAAGCGAAAACACGATTTTTCAGCGTGACATCCTTGAAATGGCGTTTATTATTTACATCATCCCTGTTTTTAACAGTTTTATATTCCCGGTCATTTTTATCGTTTGAAAATAAATTATCGCATCAATAATTTTCCGTCAAAAAATAAACTATCGCCATGGATATTTTCATTTCCCCTGAAATTTATTAAAATGATTCACTTCGATTTATTTATGCGATCGCCGCAATATTATTCGCCGGCCAGCACGATATACATGCAGCCACAAAGGTATGCCCATCGACGTAATTTATATGTCCACTCCGTAGCGGCAACTTACCGGTACTGTACTTTTTATATACTGTGTTCACTAAGGAGAAATTTGCATGAGCACAATTCACGATAGCAGCCAGGCGTTGGAGCAGGCTTCAGACTGGCGCAAAAGCGATACGGTGTGGATGCTCGGCCTTTATGGTACGGCCATTGGCGCCGGCGTGTTGTTTCTGCCGATAAATGCCGGTATCGGCGGCCTGATCCCGCTAATTATCATGGCTATTATCGCTTTCCCGATGACCTATTATTCCCACCGCGCGTTGTGTCGATTTGTATTATCCGGTAAAAAAGGTGGTGAAGATATTACAGAAGTTGTTGAAGAACATTTCGGCGTCGGCGCTGGAAAATTAATCACCTTGCTGTATTTTTTCGCCATTTATCCCATTCTGCTGGTTTACAGCGTGGCGATTACCAATACGGTTGACAGTTTTATTACTCACCAGCTGCATTTGCCTTCTCCGCCCAGAGCATTGCTGTCTTTGATATTAATCATGGGATTAATGTTTATTGTCCGCTTCGGCGAAACCATGATTGTTAAGGCAATGAGTATTCTGGTTTATCCTTTTGTTGTTGTTTTATTACTGCTGGCGCTGTATTTAGTGCCGCACTGGAATACCTCTGTTTTCGAGAATGCTTCCCTGGCGAACAGCGTAACCGGCAATGGGCTGCTGGCTACCTTGTGGCTGGCGATCCCGGTGATGGTTTTCTCATTCAACCATTCGCCGATCATCTCCTCCTTTGCGGTCGCCAAGCGTAAAGAGTATGGCGAACAGGCCGAGAGGAAATGCGCCCGCATTCTGTCTTACAGCCATATCATGATGGTAATCACCGTGATGTTCTTCGTGTTCAGCTGCGTGCTGAGCCTCTCCCCGGCCGAGCTAATGGAAGCAAAAGAGCAGAACATCTCCATTCTGTCCTATCTGGCTAACCACTTTAATAACCCGCTGATGGGCTACCTGGCGCCGGTTATCGCCACCATCGCCATCTCCAAATCGTTTCTCGGCCACTATCTGGGAGCCGGCGAAGGTTTCAACGGCATGATCGTGAAGTCGCTGCGCAGTAAGGGGAAAACCATCTCCAGCGGCAAACTGAATCGCATTACCGCGTTGTTTATGCTGGCGACGACCTGGCTCGTCGCCACGCTGAACCCCAGCATTCTGGGGATGATCGAAACGCTGGGCGGTCCGATTATCGCCTGCCTGCTGTTCCTGATGCCGATGTACGCCATCCAGAAAGTCCCGGCGATGAAAAAATACGGCGGCCATATCAGCAACCTGTTCGTCACCGTTATGGGGCTGATCGCTATCTCCGCCATCGTTTACAGTTTGTTGGGTTAATCGTCACCGCCGGAAAAGCAGGTAGCATATGTTGCCTTTATGCCCGTAATATGACGATGGCAACGCCGTCCGCGGATTGGATTTTCACGTCATGAACGCGCCATAATGTTGATGGATATTGGATAGACCTTCAGCATACTAGTTTACCGGAGTGACAATGAGTCAGGACAAACTCTATATTGAAAAAGAGTTAAGTTGGTTATCCTTTAATGAACGCGTACTTCAGGAAGCGGCAGATAAAAGCAACCCCTTGATTGAGCGCATGCGCTTTCTTGGCATTTACTCCAGCAATCTCGATGAGTTTTATAAAGTCCGTTTTGCCGATCTGAAAAGACGCATCCTGATTAACGAAGAGCAAGGTTTAGACGGCAATTTACGCCACCTTTTAGGCAAGATTCAGGCGCGGGTGCTGAAAACCGATCAAGTTTTTGACAATCTTTACAACGAGTTACTGCTTGAAATGGCGCGCAACCAGATTTTCCTGGTTAATGAGCGCCAGGTCTCCCCGAATCAGCAGGATTGGCTGCGGGAGTATTTCAGGCTGCATTTACGCCAGCATATTACCCCGATATTGATCCAGCACGACACCAATCTGGTGCAGTTCCTGAAAGATGACTACACCTATCTGGCGGTGGAAATCATCCGCGGCGATAGGATCAATTACGCGCTGCTGGAAATTCCCTCGGACAAGGTTCCCCGCTTCGTCAACCTGCCGGCGGAAGCGCCCCGCCGCCGCAAGACCATGATTCTGATTGATAACATTCTGCGCTATTGCCTGAACGATATTTTCAAGGGCTTTTTCGATTACGACGCGCTCAACGCCTATTCGATGAAAATGACGCGTGACGCGGAGTACGATCTGGTCACCGAGATGGAGTCCAGCCTGCTGGAACTGATGTCTTCCAGCCTCAAGCAGCGGTTGACGGCGGAGCCGGTGCGCTTTGTTTATCAGCGCGATATGCCGGATGCGATGGTCGCCGTACTACAGGAGAAGCTGGGGATCTCCTCTTATGACTCGGTGATCCCCGGCGGTCGTTACCACAATTTTAAAGACTTTATTTCGTTCCCCAACGTCGGCCGCGCCGCGCTGGTCAACAAAGCGCTGCCGCGCCTGCACCACGAGTGGTTCGGCCACTTCCGCAATGGCTTCGACGCCATTCGCGAACGCGACGTACTGCTTTATTATCCGTACCACACCTTCGAGCATGTGCTGGAGCTGCTGCGCCAGGCGTCGTTCGACCCCAGCGTGCTGGCTATCAAAATCAATATTTACCGCGTGGCGAAAGATTCCCGCATCATCACCTCGATGATCCACGCCGCGCACAACGGCAAGAAAGTCACCGTGGTGGTGGAGCTGCAGGCGCGTTTCGATGAAGAGGCCAATATTCACTGGGCCAAACGGCTGACCGAGGCCGGCGTTCACGTGATCTTCTCGGTGCCGGGGCTGAAAATTCACGCCAAACTGTTTTTGATCTCCCGCCGTGAAGGGGACAACATCGTGCGTTACGCCCATATCGGCACCGGCAACTTCAACGAAAAAACCGCCCGGCTCTACACCGACTACTCGCTGATTACCGCCGACGAACGCATCACCAATGAAGTGCGCCGGGTATTTAATTTCATCGAAAACCCCTATCGGCCCGTCTCCTTTGAGCATCTGCTGGTTTCTCCCCAGAATTCACGCGACAAGCTTTATCAGTTGATCGATAAGGAAACCGACAATGCGCTGGCGAATATCGACGCGGGCATCACCCTTAAGGTGAATAACCTGGTGGATAAAGGGCTGGTGGAAAGGCTGTATCGGGCTTCCGCCGCCGGCGTGAAAATCAATCTGCTGGTTCGGGGTATGTGCTCGCTGATCCCGGCTCTACCGGGGATCAGCGAAAATATTCAGGCGATCAGCATCGTCGATCGCTATCTGGAACACGATCGCGTATATGTGTTTAATAATGGCGGCGATAAGAAAGTCTATCTCTCCTCCGCCGACTGGATGACGCGTAACATTGATTACCGTATTGAAGTCGCCGTCGAAGTGCTCGATCCCATTTTAAAAAATCGTATTCTGGAGATTCTGGACATTCTGTTCAGCGATACGGTGAAAGCCCGTGTGATTGATAAAGAGCTGAGTAATCGCTATGTATTGCGCGGCAACCGTCGTAAAGTACGCGCGCAAAATGCCATTTATGATTACATCAAGGCGCTTGAGCAACCCGAGGATAAGCCTGAATAATGCCATTAACGAATCAAGACGACGATGTCGTAAAACCCCAGGAGTTCGCCGCCGTCGATCTGGGGTCCAACAGCTTTCATATGGTGATCGCCCGCGTGGTAAACGGCGCGCTTCAGGTGCTTAGCCGTTTAAAACAGCGCGTTCATCTGGCCGACGGACTGGACGGTCAAAACCGGCTCAGCGAAGAGGCGATGGAGCGCGGTTTAAGCTGCCTGGCGCTGTTTGCCGAACGGTTGCAGGGGTTCTCGGCGCTGAACGTCTCCATTGTCGGCACCCATGCGTTGCGCCAGGCGACCAACGCCCAGGAATTTCTGCGCCGGGCGGCGGAAATCATTCCCTATCCGATTGAAATCATCTCCGGCCATGAAGAGGCGCGGCTGATTTTCATGGGCGTGGAGCACACCCAGCCGGAAAAGGGGCGCAAGCTGGTGATCGACATTGGCGGCGGCTCCACCGAACTGGTGATCGGCGAAGACTTTGAGCCCATGCTGGTGGAAAGCCGCCGTATGGGCTGCGTCAGTTTTGCCCAGCAGTTTTTCCCCAACGGCGAAATCAGCGCGGCAAACTTTAAGCGCGCCAGGCTGGCGGCGGCCCAGAAGCTGGAGACGCTGGCCTGGGAATACCGTATCTACGGCTGGCAATATGCGCTGGGGGCGTCCGGCACCATCAAGGCCGCCCATGAAATTCTGGTGGAAATGGGCGAGAAAGACGGCCTGATTACGCCGGAACGTCTGGAAATGCTGCGCGACCATGTGCTGCGCTTTAAGTCGTTCAAGGCGCTGAGTCTGCCGGGGCTGCCGGAAGACCGGCAGTCGGTGCTGGTTCCCGGGCTGGCTATTCTGTGCGGCATTTTCGACGTACTGGCGATCAAAGAGCTTCGTCTTTCCGACGGCGCGCTGCGGGAAGGGGTGCTGTATGAAATGGAAGGCCGTTTCCGCCATCAGGATATCCGTATCCGCACCGCGCAAAGCCTCGCCGGCCATTACAATATCGATCGGGAACAGGCGCGCCGGGTGCGGGAAACCACCGAGTCGCTGTACGCCCAATGGGCGCAGCAAAACCCGAGTCTGGTGCACCCGCAGCTTGAGGCGATCCTCAACTGGGCTTCCATGCTGCATGAGGTCGGGCTGGGCATAAACCACAGCGGCATGCATCGCCATTCGGCCTATATTCTGCAAAATACCAACCTGCCCGGCTTCAATCAGGAGCAGCAGCTATTGCTGGCGCTGACCGTGCGGCTGCATCGCAAGGCCATCAAGCTGGAAGAGTTCCCGCGCCTGAACCTGTTTAAAAAGAAGCAGTATTTGCCCATGGTTCAGCTATTGCGCCTGGCCACCCTGCTGAACAATCAGCGGCAGGCCACCACCACGCCCGCCACGCTGCGCCTGCTCACCGACGATAATCACTGGACGCTGATTTTCCCCGCGGGCTTTTTCGCCCAGAACACCCTGGTGCAGCTCGATCTGGAACGGGAGCAGGAATACTGGAAGGATGTCGCCGGCTGGAAGCTGAATATCGAAGAAGAGCCGGCCTGAACCGGATGCCGATAACGCCGAGGCTTCGCTTCTCCTCAGCGTTATCGGCCCGTTGCCCCGCGCAGCGCCGCTTTTTACCGCCGCAATGAAAGGCGACGCCGTCTTTCATTTTTTTATCCTGATGGATTGACCTGCGTCAGCGCTTGTGCCTAAATTAATCACAGCGAATGTTCGCTTCCATAGGAGATTTTACGGTAATGTCCACGCTTACCCATAAACGACGAATATCAATGCGCCCGCGACGAAGTAGTTCACGCATTGCCCGTGCCGTTTTACTGATCAGTTTTATTATCCTCTTAGGCCGTTTTGCTTACTCCGCTATCAGCGCGTTCGCCCATCATCAGGACAAACAGCAACAGCGCGTCGAACAATCCCTCACCGCTTCCGACGTAGTAATCCACAAGAAAGAATAACGTTCGCCGCCCCGCGACTGTTTTGTAGCTGATTATTCAGCCTCTTCATCCGCGCGTTCCGTCACGCCATCGATTCGCGGCATCCGCGTCCCGCTGCCTTTTTATTCCCCCGATTCAACACATTCAGGCATTAATCCGCAAACCGTCCTATTCTTAATCCACTGATTTTGCGCTACGTTTAGTCATCTGCACCAACCGTTCAGTACAATCGGGATAAAATACCGATCGGGAATAAAACCATACCGAGCATAAGAAACTCATGTCGAATGTAAAAAAACTCACCGCCATCCGGCGTCGCATATCGCTTTTACTGTTAGAAAACGGCGACTTGGTTGATAACATTCTCAACCGGCAACCAGGAGACAGCGCCACAGAACGTAAGACCCTGCTCGACCAGACGGCAGAAATATGCCGGTTGATTATCGGGCTGCACGCCGCCGACCTGGCCGACCTGCTGGAGTCGCTGCCCCATGACGAACGTTTGGCGCTCTGGCGGCTGATCCCCATAGACCGGCGCGGACGGGTGCTGATCGAGGCCTCCGACAGCATTTCGGACGATCTTGTCGGCGATATGCAGAATAAAGAGATTCTGAAAGCGGTGCGCGTGCTGGATGTTGACGAACAGGCCCAGCTGGCGCGCATGATCCCCCGCCATCTGCTGGGCCGGATACTGACCTCGCTGGAGCCGAAACAGCGCGCGCAGGTGCGTGGCGCGATCGATTATGACGAAGATTGCGTCGGCCATATCATGGATTTCAAACTCACCACCATACGGGCCGATGTTACCCTTGCCGCGGTACAGCGCTATCTGCGCTATCGGAAAACCATTCCGGAGTCCACCGATAAGCTGTTCGTCACCGATCGCAAGAACACCCTGATTGGCGAGCTGTCTCTGGCCAATATATTGCTTAATGCGCCGGGGACGTCGGTAGCCGCCATCATGGATAAACAGCCGACCATGTTCCAGCCGGAAGATCGGGTGACGGACGCCGCCGGGGCTTTTGAGCGTTATAACCTGATCTCCGCCGCCGTGGTGGACAGCAAAGGCAAACTGATGGGCCGCCTGACGGTGGAAGATATCGTCGACGTGGTCAATAAAGAAAGCGACAGCCATCTGCGCCGTTCCGGCGGGTTAACGCCCTCCGAAGACGTCTACGCGCCGGTCTACAAAGCCGTACGCAACCGCTGGGGCTGGCTGGCCATCAACCTGTGCACCGCCCTGGTGGCGTCACGGGTTATCGGCCTGTTCGAAAACACGCTGTCGCATCTGGTGGCGCTGGCCACCCTGATGCCGATCGTCGCCGGCCTTGGCGGAAATACCGGCAACCAGACCATCACCATGATCGTCCGCGCGCTGGCGCTGCATCAGTTGGAACACGGCAGGAAGTCTTATCTGCTGTTAAAAGAGCTGGGCGTGGCGCTGGTCAACGGCCTGATATGGGGCGGCGTGATGGGGCTTATCACCTTCGCGCTGTACGGCAACCCCGAAATGGGCGGCGTCATGATGCTGGCGATCCTGCTCAACCTGCTGCTGGCGGCGCTGATGGGGGTGCTGATCCCCCTGGTTATGGTGCAGCTCGGACGCGACCCCGCCATTGGCTCCAGCGTAATGATTACCGCCATCACCGATACCGGCGGATTTTTTATTTTCCTCGGGCTGGCAACGCTATTTTTGCTGCCGTGATGCAGCCCGCGTCGCCTGACGCCCAAAGCGGCTCAGCTCAGCCGGCCGGCGCCGTCGGACGGACGGCAGAGATAGATTGAAGCCGGCAATCCGCTGCGCGCCGGGTATTCGCGCTCCAGCATCCGGCAAATGTCGGCGGTCATCGTCGCCGGCACCAGCGACACCACGCAGCCGCCGAAACCGCCCCCGGTCATTCTGGCTCCGCCCTGCTCACCGACGTGGTTCTGAATCAAATCCACCAGCGTATCAATCTGGGGAACGGTGATCTCGAAATCGTCGCGCATCGAAACGTGAGACTCGGCCATCAGGGCAAACAGGCGTCTGGCATCCTGCCGGGCCAGGGCGTCGGCCGCTTGCAGCGTACGACTGTTTTCGCTAATAACGTGGCGGGCGCGTTTTACCGCCAGCGGATCCAGCCCCGCCGCACCCGCCGCAAACTGCTCCGGCGACAGATCGCGCAGCGCCCGGACGCCAAAATGGCGCGCCGCCTCCTCGCACTGCCGACGACGGGTATTGTATTCGCTGTCCACCAGTCCGCGACGCACGTTGGAATTGACGATCAGGATATCGAACCCTTCCAGCATACTTACCGCCCGCCCTTCCAGCGACCGGCAGTCGATCAGTAACGCATGCCCCGACCGCCCCTGCGCCGAAATAAACTGATCCATAATGCCGCAGCTACAGCCGACAAAATCGTTCTCCGCCCGCTGGCCGACCAGCGCCACGTCCAGCTGGCTGATATCCAGGCGGTAAAGCGCCTTGAACGTCTGTCCGACGGCGACCTCAAGAGAGGCCGACGAGCTTAATCCCGCGCCGGACGGCACATTGCCCGCAATCACCATATCCATGCCGCCGATCGGCAAGCCGCGCGCCTGCAAAAACTTTACCGTGCCGCGCACATAGTTTGCCCAGGTATATTCGGCGTGCGGCGCTATCTCCTGCGTCAGATCAAATTCATCCTGCTGGCTATCGCAGTTTACCGCCACCACCCGCACGATGCGGTCTTGCCGAACCGCCGCGCCGATCACCGTCTGGTAATCGATGGCGCAGGGTAAGACAAAACCATCATTGTAGTCGGTATGCTCGCCAATCAGGTTCACCCGTCCCGGCGCCTGAATATGCGCCTGCGGCGCGTAACCGAACAGGCGTTGAAAGGTTGCATCGACGGAGTGGCGCAAAGCATCAATACGGCTCATACCCGGTCCTCAAATTTACTCACGAAAATGGATATCGCTGACGCCGCGCAGGCGTTCGGCCGCCTGTTCCGCCGTCAGATCGCGCTGGGCTTCCGCCAGCATTTCGTAACCGACCATAAACTTGCGCACGCTGGCGGAACGTAATAGCGGCGGATAAAAATGGGCGTGCAGCTGCCAGTGGCTATTCTCTTCGCCGTTAAAGGGCGCGCCGTGCCACCCCATGGAATAGGGAAACGAGCACTGAAACAGATTGTCGTAACGACTGGTCAGTTTTTTCAGCGCCAGGGCCAAATCCTCACGTTGAGCCTCGCTCAACTGCGGCAGTTGCCGTACGGCAAACTTCGGCAGCAACAGGGTTTCAAACGGCCAGGACGCCCAGTAAGGCACCACCGCCAGCCAGAATTCGGTTTCCACCACCAGCCGCCCGCCGTCCGCCTGCTCGCGCTGCGCATAGTCAAGCAGGAGAGGCGTACCGTAGTGTGTAAAATAAGCCCGCTGCTCCCGATCTTCGCGCACCACTTCATTAGGTAAAAAATCGTTGGCCCAGACCTGCCCGTGCGGATGCGGGTTCGAGCAGCCCATCATCGCCCCTTTATTTTCAAACACCTGTACCCAGGGATAACGTTGTCCCAGTTCCGACGTCTGTTCGCTCCAGGTGTCGATGATCCTTTTCAGGGCTGACAGCGGTAATTCCGGCAGACTTTTGCTGTGATCGGGCGAAAAACAGATCACGCGGCTAACGCCCCGGGCGCTTTGTATCCGAAACAGCGGATCGTCGCCGGGCGAAACCGTCGGGGTGTCTTCCATCAGGGCGGAAAAGTCATTGGTGAAAACAAACGTCCCCTGATATTGCGGATTCATATCGCCGGTGATGCGCTTATTCCCTGCACACAGATAGCAGGTTGGGTCATGCGGCGGCGGCGCTCGGCGCTCGGGTTCATCCTGCTGCCCCTGCCATGGACGCCTGCCGCGGTGCGGGGAAACCAGAACCCACTCCCCTTTCAGCGGATTGAAACGGCGATGCGGGTGTTCGGTTGGTTCAAATGGCATAGATCGCTCCTCAAAACAGGACAGACACCCTTCGCCGTGGCGATATTTCCCGGCGGCCTCCGGATGATGATGTCAAAACCGCACCGAATGTAACATGTTCCACTTCAAATTACAGATATAACTCATTAATAATAAACAAAATAAATTAATATTAATATTTATGGATACGTATTTAGTGTAATCGATTACCCTAAATTTAAACCGCATGATGACATTTGGGAAGTGAGAAGTTACTCTTGATAGTGATACCGATCACATAAGCGTTCTCTGGATACCGACGCTAAAAGAATGAATAGGTAACATCTGAAAAAACCTATCGTTTTATAAACCTGTCGTTTTATAAACTTTTAGTTTTTGCTAACCACTGCGTTAACCGGGAAAACCCATGCCCCTCGGTAATGCCGATTTCAGGAATCCGCCATGGCTACAATAAAGGACGTCGCTCGTTTGTCAGGGGTATCGGTCGCCACGGTTTCACGCGTCATCAACGATTCGCCCAAGGCCAGCAGCGCTTCGCGTCAAGCCGTGCATAAGGCGATGGCCGAATTGAAATATCATCCTAACGCCAATGCCAGAGCCCTGGCGCATCAAAGCGCCGAAACGCTGGGTCTGGTGGTTGCCGATGTCTCCGATCCCTTCTTCGGCGCCATGGTGAAATCAGTGGAGCAAATCGCCCAGGCGACAGGAAATTTTTTACTTATCGGCAATGGTTACCATAATGCCGAACAAGAGAAAAAAGCGATTGAACAGCTGATTCGCCACCGCTGCGCCGGGCTGGTGGTCCACGCCAAAATGATTGCCGATCGGGAACTGGCGTCCTTGATGAGCCACATCCCCGATATGGTGCTGATCAACCGTACCCTGCCGGGCTATGAAACCCGCTGTGTGGCGCTGGACGACCGCCACGGCGCCTGGTTGGCTACCCGCCACCTGCTGCAGGAAGGACATCAAAAGATCGGTTTTCTTTGTTCGAATCACCCGATTTCCGACGCATTCGACCGCTTACAGGGCTACACCGACGCGCTGAATGAGCACGGCCTGCCGGTGGACGAGCGGCGGATCGCCCGCGCGTCCCCGGATGAAACGGGCGGTGAATCCGCCATGACCGAACTGCTGAGCCGCGGCGGCAATATAACGGCCGTGGTGTGTTACAACGACTCCATGGCGGCGGGCGCGCTATCGGTGCTTAGCGATAACGGCATCAACGTTCCTCAGGATATGTCCGTCGTGGGGTTCGACGATGTGCTGATCGCCCGTTATCTCCGTCCCCGCCTGACCACGGTGCATTACCCGGTTTCGGCCATGGCGATACAGGCGGCCGAACTGGCCGTCGCCCTGCATCAGGGAAAAACACTGCAAGAGACGACAAACCTGTTCAGCCCGACGCTGGTTCGCCGTCACTCCGTCAGCCCGCCGTCCCAGAAGAAATGACGCTTTCCTCTTTAATCCGCCGGCCCGACTCGTCGGGCCGGCGTCCGTTTACAGGGTTGCGCCCGCCGGTTACAGCAGTCGCCTGACCAGCAGGCCGAGCATGATGGTCAAGGTGAAGGAAAACAGCGTGCCAAGCATCACATACTCGGTACGCATCTTATCGTCGCTTTGGCGCAGATCGCCGAAACGGAAAATGGATTTTGCCGCCAGTAAAAAACCAATCGCCGGTATCTGCCCAATTAGCACAAAGGTCAGAATTAGCGTTCTTTCCAAATAGCCGATTTGTTTCCCCGCTCTCAGCAGTGAGTCTTTATTCTCCCTGGCGGAAGGGGGCATCTGGGGCGACCAACGCGCCAGCAGTTGGTCGATCAGGAGACTCATCGGCAGGTAAATCACCAGATAGGCGGCAACAATCAGGCTAAACTGCACGCCAGCCAGTTGTTGACACAAGAAAGAGAGCAGCGGCCGGGCATCGGGAATCAAGGCTAACCACAGAAGCAGGATCGCCGACAGATGCAGCCCCTGATCTATCAGGAAACTGCCGGCCTGGTTTAACCGGCTCATTACGGTGACTTTCATCAGGTCGATCAGATAATGGCTGATGCCTATCACCGGTAATGCGAGCAACGCGTAGAAAGAGGGCAAACCGCCGTACAGTAAACCAAATCCGGCGACGACCAAGGCCGCCGCCGCCGCATGCAGAATGGCGTGGAGCAACAAAAATTTCGAACCGGCGCGGTATCTGGCTTTATGCTTCACCCAACTGAGCGGTTGCAAAGAGAAATCAACAACCAGATGCGCTATCAGCATCCAGGTCAACAGCGGAGCGTAGGTTAAATCCATGGCTAGGTTATCCTGTTGATGGCAGAGATAAATCTTGTGATTTCCTCATAGGCGGCCCGTTTGAGCGCAGCGGATACCGTTGATGTCGCCTTTTGCAGTTTTTTCGCCACCTCGACGTTGGTCGCGGCAAACATCCGCGCCTGGACGATTTTTGCCTCGCTCGGCGATAGACGACTAATGACATGATCTAACATCGGCAGCAAATCGCTGACAACCGCGTTTGTTTTATCATTGTCATTTTTCAGAGCCAGTCTGCAATTTTTGCCTATCGTATCCAATGCCTTGCCGGAATTGACAAAAGCGCTGCCGTAGCCTGTTCCCCGAGCCTTGCGGCTGCCTATGCCAACGGCTACCCTGGCGTCCCGGTAGGCGATGCCGGAGGCTTTCAACGCGATGCGGATATACACCGCCAACAATAAGCCCTGTTCGGATTTAGCGACGGCTTGAAAAGAATCGCCCCGGAAGATTTCGAAGCTATGTAACCGTTTAGCCTGCTGCAAATCGTGCAGCAGGTTTTCCAGCCGCTCAAGATAGGCCGTGGTGTCACCCCGTTGGGAATTGACCAGATCGCCGGTAATCACACTGATTTTTGTCGCCATTTTTATCGCCCTCAGGCAATGATAGAACCAAAATTCGTACTCAGGGACGAATATATCAAATATTCGCCTCTAGATGCGAATTTTACCGCTATTCGCCATACGGAACGAATCCGACTCGGTGGAATTAGTCCGCCAGGCTGCGGACATGGTTATGCACCCATCGCTACGCGCTGATGAAAATATCGCCGTTGTAAGGAGGCATCAGAATAATGAATGGTTAAAAGTGCCGAGATAACGAGATGCGCCATTTAGTTTAGCCATCATTCTCATATAGAATTGCATTTTTGCGTTCTCCATCTCATTTTTGGCGCAGCCGTTACATAAAATGACCTGGAAAATTTGGCCTGCCTCATATTTGGAGCATACATGTCCCTGTTACATATTGCGCAATTTGCGTTAGCGCTGGTTGTTGTTGCGATTCTGGCGTTACTCATCTGCCGCGACCGTAAAAGCATCCGCATTCGGTTTATTATTCAACTGCTGGTTATTGAAATCCTGCTTGCCTATTTTTTCCTCTACTCGAATATCGGCCTGGGCGTGGTAACAGGGTTTGCCGCCGTTTTTGATAAGTTACTTGGTTTTGCGGGCCAGGGAACCGATTTCGTCTTTGGCGATATGGTCAACAGCGAGAAAAACCTGATTTCCTTCTTCTTCAAGGTGCTTTGCCCCATCGTGTTTATTTCCGCGCTGATCGGGATTCTGCAATACATCAGGCTATTGCCGATCATCATCCGCCTGATCGGCACCGTGCTGTCCAAAGTCAACGGCATGGGCAAACTGGAGTCGTTTAACGCCGTCAGTTCGCTGATCCTCGGGCAGTCGGAAAACTTTATCGCCTACAAGGATATCCTGGGCAAGATGTCCGAAAAGCGCATGTACACCATGGCGGCGACGGCGATGTCCACCGTTTCCATGTCGATCGTCGGCGCCTATATGTCCATGCTGGACGCAAAATTCGTGGTTGCCGCGCTGATACTGAACATGTTCAGCACCTTTATCGTGCTGTCGCTGATCAATCCGTACAAAGTCGACGCAGAACCGGAGTTGCAGCTGGGCAATCTGCATGAAGGCCAGAGCTTTTTTGAGATGCTGGGCGAGTATATTCTGGCGGGCTTCAAGGTTGCGGTTATCGTAGCGGCCATGCTGATTGGTTTTATCGCCCTGATTGCCGCCATCAACGCCATCTTCAGCGCGGTATTCGGCATAAGTTTTCAGGAGATGCTCGGCTACGCTTTCTACCCGTTCGCCTGGATTATGGGTATCCCCTCCCATGAAGCGCTGCGGGTCGGCAGCATTATGGCGACCAAACTGGTCTCCAACGAGTTTGTCGCCATGCTGGAACTGCAAAAGATCGCCGGGGAACTTTCACCGCGCAGCGTCGGGATCCTCTCCGTCTTTCTGGTTTCTTTTGCCAACTTCTCGTCTATCGGCATCATTGCCGGGGCCATCAAAGGCCTGAATGAGCATCAGGGCAACGTGGTTTCCCGCTTCGGACTGAAGCTGGTTTACGGATCCACATTGGTGAGCATCCTTTCCGCCTCCATTGCCGGGCTGGTGCTGTAAGCGGGATTGCTGACAAAGCCGCCTGTAAGAACAAGCTTTGTCAATGGCCTGAACCGGGAACCGTCGTTCCCGGTTTTACTTTCAGAAAGGAATGCAGCAGGCCCCCTGCTCCGCGCCGGAAAGGCGTTCACGCAAGGCGGTAAACAGCTCTCTGCCGCAGCCCTGATGGTAGGGCGTTAAATCGTACGGGACGACATCACGCCGCGCCAGTTCGGCATCGTCAATCAGCAGCGAGAGTTCTCCCCGACGTCCGTCGACGCGCACCCTGTCGCCGGTGCGGATTTTCGCCAGCACCCCGCCGTCGCCGGCTTCCGGCGTGACGTGTATCGCCGAAGGCACCTTGCCGGACGCGCCGGACAGACGGCCGTCGGTCACCAGCGCCACCTTGAATCCCTTATCCATCAGTACGCCCAGCGGCGGCATCAGCTTATGCAGCTCCGGCATGCCTATCGCCCGCGGCCCCTGATAACGCACCACCACCACGCAATCCTTATCGAGTTCGCCGGCGTCAAACGCCCGGGCGATATCATGCTGACTGTCAAAGACCACCGCCGGAGCTTCAATAACCAATGATTCATCCGGCACCGCGGAGGTTTTCATCACCGCCCGGCCCAGATTGCCGGACAGCACCTTTAACCCGCCGTGCGGCGAATAAGGCCGGTCGGCCGAGGTAATCACCGCGGGATCCAGCGAGGCTGCGGGACCGTCGCGCCATTGCAGGCCCGCGTCCGCAAGATAAGGTTCCCGGGTATAGCGCCGCAACCCCCGTCCGGCGACCGTATCGACGTCCTCATGCAGCAGACCGCCGTCGAGCAGTTCGCGCACCAGCAGCGCTACGCCGCCGGCGGCCTGAAAATAGTTGATATCCGCCGGACCATTCGGGTAAATGCGACACAGCAGCGGTACCACCTCGGACAGGCGTGAAAAGTCATCCCAGTTGATGATAATGCCGGCCGCCCGGGCGATGGCGACCATATGCATGGTAAGGTTCGTCGACCCGCCGCTGGCCAGCAGCGCCACCATGCCGTTAACCATCACCCGTTCGTTTACCAGCCGGCCGACCGGCAGATAGTTGCCGGAAACCTCGGTCAGGCGGACAATCTGGCGGGCCGCCGCCTCATTCAGCGCCTGGCGCAACGGCGTATCGGGATGCACAAAAGAGGCGCCGGGCAAATGCAGCCCCATCACTTCCATCACCATCTGGTTGGAATTGGCCGTCCCGTAAAAGGTACAGGTTCCGATGCCATGATAAGAGGCGGCCTCCGACTCCAGCAGCCCCTGGCGATCCACCTTGCCCTCGGCGTAAAGCTGTCTGATGCGCACCTTTTCCTTATTGGGCAGGCCGCTGGTCATCGGACCGGCCGGAACAAACAACGCCGGCAGATGACCGAACGACAGCGCCGCCATCAATAAACCGGGAACAATTTTGTCGCAGATGCCAAGGTACAGCGCGCCGTCAAACATATTGTGCGACAGCCCCACCGCCGCCGACATCGCAATCACATCGCGGCTCATCAGCGACAGCTCCATGCCGTCCTGCCCCTGGGTGATGCCGTCGCACATGGCGGGCACGCCGCCCGCCACCTGCCCCACCGCGCCCGCCGCCCGCAGGGCCGCTTTCAACTGCTCAGGGTAGTTTTCGTAAGGCTGGTGGGCGGAAAGCATGTCGTTATACGCCGTGATAATCGCAATATCGCTGTGCACCATATTTTTGAGCATCGCTTTGTCATCCGGCGCGCAGGCGGCAAAGCCGTGGGCCAGATTACCGCAGGCCAGCCGGGAACGCTGCGCCTTACTCTCTCCGGCGGCGGCTATCCGCTCAAGATAGGCGCGCCGACTGTCGGTTGAACGATCGATAATCTGCTGTGTGACCTGTAATACAACCGGGTTCATACTGTCTCCTGGATCTGAATCAAAAACGGCACAATGGGAGCGGCAACGCGTAACCGGCGGGCATGAGCGATATTATTTTTCACCCGCTTATCACGCCCTTTTAAAATAAGAGCGCCCCCTCCCCTGTTAATTAAAAAACAGAAGCCGCTATCGGTGGGTATTTAATAAAAAACCGCCACGCTATTAACCTTCTGCCACTATCTTACCTACCCTATATGATGTTAACAAATCATGTTACCGGTAACGTGATCCGGTCGACATTTCCACCGCGCCGATTGTTGCAATACTCTATCATTAAGGTAAAAATCACCTTTACTCTACAACATTTGTGGCTAGACTGCCGCTACCCCTATAAGCGGAAATACCGAAACTGTAAAAATAAATAATATTAAATATCATATAATTATAATTTAACCATCGAGTATTTTCCGCCGCGTTTGCTTGCGGCTCGGCTAATTTTTCCGCTAACGACCTGATGAAGGTCACGTAATCCGTAACAGCTGGTAGTAACACGCTTTAAAGTGATCTTAGTCACAGTTTTACCCGTCGTAAAACGGTTTCATAGCCCCACGTTATTTACGGTGACATTCCGTTTATCGGTCAGAGTGAAATAAATTGAACATCAGCCATCCTGTTTTTTTCAGGACGGTCTATGCCGATGGTTAATTATTTACCGAATCGGAATTGACGACACGCGGAAATATAACGGCATTGCGTAAAAAATCATTCAGGCAGCCATCAGGAATTATTTATGAAAGATCTATTTTCACTGTCCAAAAAGAAAGTGCTTATTACGGGTTCCGCGCAAGGCATCGGTTTTCTGCTGGCTAAAGGGTTATCTGAATTTGGCGCGGAAATCATTATTAACGACATTACCGCCGAACGCGCGGAAAGAGCCGTTGGACAATTACGCGACGCCGGTTATCAAGCCTATGCGGCGGCATTCGATGTTACCAACCATGACGCCGTTCAGGAATCCATTCACCATATCGAAGAAAACATCGGCGCCATTGATGTGTTGATTAATAACGCCGGTATTCAACGCCGTCACCCCTTTACCGAATTTCCGGAAAAAGAGTGGGACGATGTGATTAACGTTAACCAAAAATCGGTCTTTCTGGTTTCTCAAGCCGTATCGCGCCATATGGTGCAACGCCGGCGCGGAAAGATTATCAATATCTGTTCCATGCAGAGTGAACTGGGCCGCGATACCATCACCCCTTACGCCGCCTCCAAGGGGGCGGTAAAAATGCTGACCCGCGGAATGTGCGTGGAACTCGCCCGCTATAACATTCAGGTTAACGGTATCGCCCCCGGCTATTTTAAAACCGACATGACCAAAACGCTGGTGGATGACAAAGCCTTTACCGATTGGTTATGCCAACGCACCCCCGCCGCGCGTTGGGGAGACCCGGAAGAGTTAATCGGCGCGGCGGTCTACCTCTCATCGAAAGCGTCCGATTTCGTCAATGGGCACCTGTTGTTCGTTGACGGCGGCATGCTGGTCGCGGTGTGACCGACTCTGGGAGAGAATAGTATGTCCGGTAAATGCATTATTATCATGGGCGTATCCGGCACGGGGAAATCAAGCGTCGGGTTGGCGCTGGCCAGTCGCCTCAACGCCAAATTCATCGATGGGGATGACCTGCATCCGCGGGCGAACATTGAAAAAATGGCCTCCGGCCGCCCGCTGAACGACGACGATCGACTGCCCTGGCTCGAACGCCTGAGCGACGTGGCCTATAGCCTGCAGCAAAAAAACGAAACCGGCTTTCTGGTCTGTTCCGCGTTGAAAAAACGCTACCGCGACCGGCTGAGAGAGGGGAATAACCATATGACCTTCCTGTGGCTGAACGGCGACTACCAGTTGGTGTTAGAACGGATGCAACAGCGCGCGGGTCACTTCATGCCGGAAAGCCTGCTGAAAAGTCAGTTCGCCACCCTGGAGTCTCCCGATAAACGGGAAAGCGACGTGATGCCGATCGACATCGCCGCCTCGCTCGACGGCGTGGTCAACCGCTGCATCGAGGCGCTATCCCAGGAAAGGGCGCCGCAATCTCCGCACGCCGGCCGAACGGAGCAAACGGCATAAAACAACGTCTTGCCAATGCCGCCTTGCCCCCACCCTGCCGGGACAAGGCGGCATTTCTGTTTCCGACACCCCTCCCGCCGGCACGCCGCCGCCGTCAGAGGCTTTGGCCGCGGCCTGATTTCCGCCTGTCGGGTATGGCATTTCCGCCCCGCGCCGACAATCCCTGACATATCTTCCATATTTCCTTCATTATTTTTCCGGCATGGGGTGGTTAAACTAGTATGATAAAACGCATAATTTTATACCACGCTATGTTCCAGGGACCCGCGCCGTCCGCGCCATACGGAGAGACTAACCGATTACCATGAATGCCAAACGCCTCTTACGCCCGTTGATATTCGTTGCCGTCGTTGTTGCCGCTCTGCTGCTCTGGCGTCATTTCACCCAGCCGCAAACCACCGCCGGCCAGAGCGGCGATCGTGCCGCGCCCGCGGCGCGCCAGGGAAACGGCGGCGGTCGCCGTGCCGCCATGAACGTGCTGCCTCCGGTGCAGGCCGCCCGGACCGGTTCCGCCTCGGTTCCCTACTATCTTTCCGCGCTCGGCACCGTTACCGCCTCCAATACCGTCACCGTCCGCAGCCGGGTTGACGGCGAACTGATGGCCCTGCACTTTCAGGAGGGGCAGCAGGTCAACGCCGGCGATCTGCTGGCGGAGATCGATCCGCGGCCGTTTCAGGTAGAGCTGACCCAGGCTCAGGGGCAGTTGGCGAAAGACCGGGCGATACTCGCCAACGCCCGGCAGGATCTGGCCCGCTATCAGCAGTTGGTGAAAACCAATCTGATCTCCCGTCAGGAGCTGGATGCGCAACAGGGGCTGGTGCGGCAGTCGGAGGGCAGCGTCAAAGCGGATGAAGGCGCGGTGGCCAGCGCCGAGCTACAGCTGGCTTACAGCAAAATCATCGCCCCCATCAGCGGGCGGGTGGGGTTAAAGCAGGTCGACGTGGGGAATTACATCACCAGCGGCGATACCAACGGCCTGGTGGTTATCACCCAGACGCAGCCCATCGATGTGGTATTTACCGTGCCGGAAGGCGAGATCGCCACCATTGTCAAGGCGCGCAAATCGGCGCAGGCGCCGATCGTAGAAGCCTGGGACCGCGCCAATCAGCAGAAGCTGTCGCAGGGCAACCTGCTGAGCATGGATAACCAGATCGACGTAACCACCGGCACCATCAAGCTTAAGGCCCGTTTCGAAAACAGCGACGACGCCCTGTTCCCCAATCAGTTCGTCAATATCCGCATGAAGGTGGATACGCTGCAAAACGCCATCCTCGCTCCCGCCGCCGCGGTGCAAATGGGCAATGAAGGGCGCTTTGTCTGGATACTGAACGATAAAAACGAGGTGAGTAAACGCCAGGTCACCACCGGTATTCAATACGGCCAGCAAATGGTGATCACCGCCGGTCTGAGCGCCGACGTGCTGGTGGTGACCGACGGCATCGACCGTCTGACCGAAGGGGCCAAAGTCGAGGTGATCTCCTCCGACGCCACGGATAAAACGCCGCTAATCAGCGGAGAGAAGCCCTGATGCGGCAGGATAGCGTGCCGGCCAGCGGCGGCGGACCGTCGCGGCTTTTTATCCTGCGTCCGGTGGCGACCACCCTGTTGATGGTCGCCATCCTGCTGGCGGGTATCATCGGCTACCGCGCCCTGCCGGTTTCCGCCCTGCCGGAGGTGGACTACCCCACCATTCAGGTGGTGACGCTCTATCCCGGCGCCAGCCCCGAAGTGGTGACCTCGGCCATCACCGCGCCGCTGGAACGCCAGTTCGGGCAGATGTCCGGGCTGAAACAGATGGCGGCCCAGAGCTCCGGCGGCGCCTCGGTGATTACGCTGCAATTCCAGCTGGAGCTGTCGCTGGATATTGCCGAACAGGACGTACAGGCGGCGATCAACGCGGCGACCAACCTGCTGCCTACCGACCTGCCCTACCCGCCGACCTACAGCAAGGTTAACCCGGCCGACCCGCCTATTATGACGCTGGCGGTCACCTCCAGCGCCATGCCGATGACCCAGGTGCAGGATCTGGCGGATAACCGCATCGCGCAGAAAATCTCGCAGGTGGCGGGCGTCGGCCTGGTGTCGCTGGCCGGCGGGCAGCGCCCGGCGGTGCGGGTAAAACTGAACGCGCCGGCGCTGGCGGCATACCAGCTCACCAGCGAAACGATCCGCAGCGCCATTAACGCCGCCAACGTCAACTCCGCCAAGGGGAGCCTCGACGGCCCGACCCGCTCGGTGACCCTGTCCGCCAACGATCAGATGAAATCCGTTGAGGATTACCGCCAGCTGATCGTCGCCTGGCGTAATGACGCCCCGGTGCGCCTGCGCGACGTCGCCAGCGTGGAGCAGGCGGCGGAAAATACCTATCTGGGCGCCTGGGCGAATCGGCAACAGGCGATTATCATCAACGTTCAGCGCCAGCCGGGCGCCAACGTGATCGCCACCACCGACAGCATCCGCCAGATGCTGCCCGGACTGACCGCCAGCCTGCCGAAATCGGTGGAGGTATCGACGCTGACCGACCGTACCCTCAGCATCCGGGCGTCGGTAAAAGACGTGCAGTTTGAACTGCTGCTGGCCATCGCGCTGGTGGTGATGGTGATTTACCTGTTTCTGCGCAACGCCGTCGCCACGCTGATCCCCAGCATCGCCGTGCCGCTATCGCTGATCGGCACCTTTGCGGTGATGTATTTCCTCGGCTTCTCCATCAATAACCTGACGCTGATGGCGCTCACCATCGCCACCGGATTCGTGGTGGACGATGCGATCGTGGTGATTGAAAATATCTCCCGCTATATCGAAAAAGGCGAAAGGCCGCTCCACGCCGCGCTGAAAGGCGCCGGGGAGATCGGCTTCACCATTATTTCATTAACCTTTTCGCTGATTGCCGTGCTGATCCCGCTGCTGTTTATGGGAGATATTATCGGCCGGCTGTTCCGCGAGTTCGCCATCACCCTGGCCGTCGCCATTCTGATTTCCGCCGTGGTGTCGCTCACCCTGACGCCGATGATGTGCGCCCGCCTGCTCAGCCACCGGTCGCTGAGTAAACAGAATCGCTTTACCCGCGCCAGCGAGCGCTTTTTTACCCGGCTGGTGGGCGCGTACGCCGTCTGGCTGCGCAAGGTGCTGAACCATCCGTGGCTGACGCTGAGCGTGGCGGTGGGCACGCTGGCGCTCACCGTGCTGCTGTATCTGTGGATCCCCAAAGGCTTCTTCCCGGTGCAGGACAACAGCATTATTCAGGGCACGGTGCAGGCGCCGCAGTCGGTCTCTTTCCGCAATATGGCGGAGCGCCAGCAGCAGGTGGCATCCATTATCATGAAAGACCCGGCGGTGCAGAGCGTCTCCTCGTTCGTCGGCGTTGACGGCACCAACGCCGCGCTCAACGGCGGACGGCTGCAAATCAATCTGCATCCGCTCAACGAGCGCCGCGAGCGTATTGCGGAAATCATCGCCCGGCTGCAACAGCAGACCGCGCAGCTTCCCGGCGTCCAGCTCTATCTGCAGCCGGTGCAGGATCTCACCATTGATACCCAGCTCAGCCGGACCCAGTACCAGTTCACCCTACAGGCGATGTCGCTGGACGAGCTGAGCCTGTGGGTGCCGGAGCTATTGACCGAGCTGCGCAAGCTGCCGCAGTTGCAGGATGTCAGCAGCGACTGGCAGGACGGCGCGGCCATCGCTTACGTCAACGTCGACCGCGACAGCGCCAGCCGTCTGGGCATCACCATGGCCCAGGTCGACAGCGCGCTGTATAACGCCTTCGGCCAGCGCCTGATCTCCACCATTTATACCCAGGCCAGCCAGTACCGCGTGGTGCTCGAGCACGATACCGCCAACAATAGCGGTCTGGATGCGTTAAACGACGTGCGGTTAATCAGCAGCGACGGCGGCAGCATTCCGCTCAACAGCATCGCCGCCATCGAAGAGCGGCAGGGACCGCTGGCCATCAATCATCTCGACCAGTTTCCCTCCACCACTATCTCCTTCAACGTCAGCAGCGGCTATGCGCTGGGCGAAGCGGTAGAGGCCATCACCCAGGCGGAACGGCAAATGAACCTGCCCGCCGATATCACCACCCGTTTCCAGGGCAGCACGCTGGCCTTCCAGTCGGCGCTGGGCAATACGGTGTGGCTGATCGTCGCCGCGGTGGTGGCGATGTATATCGTCCTCGGCGTACTGTATGAAAGCTTTATCCATCCGGTGACCATCCTTTCAACGCTGCCTACCGCCGGGGTGGGAGCGTTGCTGGCGCTGATGATGGCGGGCAAGGAACTGGACGTGATCGCCATTATCGGCATTATTTTGCTGATCGGCATCGTCAAGAAAAACGCCATCATGATGATCGACTTCGCGCTGGCCGCCGAACGGGAACAGGGCATGAGTCCGTATGACGCCATCTACCAGGCCTGCCTGCTGCGCTTCCGACCGATCCTGATGACCACCATGGCCGCCCTGCTCAGCGCCCTGCCGCTGATGCTGAGCACCGGCGTCGGCGCCGAATTGCGCCAGCCGTTGGGGATTTGCATGGTCGGCGGCCTGGTGATGAGCCAGATTCTGACCCTGTTTACCACCCCGGTGATTTACCTGCTGTTTGATCGGCTGGCGCAGCGGTTGCGGAGCGCGCCGCGTCGGGAGGAGGAAACCGAGTGAGGTTCTTCTCCCTGTTTATCCATCGGCCGGTGGCCACCATTCTGCTGACGCTGGCGATCGCCCTCTGCGGCGTCCTGGGGTTTCGCCTGCTGCCGGTGTCGCCGCTGCCGCAGGTGGACTTTCCGGTGATCGTGGTCAGCGCCTCGCTGCCCGGCGCCTCGCCGGAAACCATGGCGTCATCGGTGGCCACGCCGCTGGAGCGGGCGCTGGGCAGGATCGCCGGGGTGAGTGAAATGACCTCGACGAGCTCGCTGGGCAGCTCGCGTATTATTCTGGTGTTCAACCTCGAACGGGATATCAACGGCGCGGCGCGCGACGTGCAGGCGGCCATCAACGCCGCGCAGAGCCTGCTGCCGTCCGGCATGCCCAGCCGCCCGACCTACCGCAAAATGAACCCGTCCGACGCCCCGATCATGATCCTGACGCTGACCTCGGATACCTACAATCCGGGACAGCTGTATGACTACGCCTCCACCCGGCTGGCGCAGAAAATCGCCCAGATGGCGGGCGTGGGCGATGTCTCCATCGGCGGCGGTTCGCTGCCCGCCGTGCGCGTGGCCCTCAATCCGCAGGCGTTGTTCAATCAGGGAATTTCCCTGGACGAGGTGCGGCAGACCATCAGCCAGGCCAACGTGCGCCAGCCATTGGGCGATATTGAAAACCGCCGGCAGCGCTGGCAGATAAAAACCAACGACGAACTGAAAACCGCGGCCGCCTACCAGCCGCTGGTCATTCGCTACAACAACGGCGCCGCCGTGCGGCTGAGCGACGTCGCCACGGTGCGGGATGGGGTGCAAAACTCGCGCAACGCCGGGATGGCCAACGCCAAGCCCGCCGTGCTGCTGGTGATCAGCCGCGCCCCCGGCGCCAATATCATTACCACCGTGGACAGCATTCGCGCCGCCTTGCCCGAGCTGCGCGCCAGCCTGCCGGCGGAAATCCGGCTTGATATCGCCCTGGATCGTTCGCCCACCATCCGCGCCTCGCTGGCTGAAGTAGAGCAATCGCTGGTGATCGCCGTGGCGCTGGTGATTGTGGTGGTTTTCCTGTTCCTCCGTTCCGGACGCGCCACGCTGATCCCCGCGGTGGCGGTGCCGGTTTCGCTTATCGGCACCTTCGCCGCCATGTATTTGTGCGGTTTCAGCCTGAATAACCTCTCGCTGATGGCGCTGACCGTCGCCACCGGTTTCGTGGTGGATGACGCCATCGTGGTGCTGGAAAATATTTCACGCCACGTCGAGGCCGGCATGAAGCCGTTGCCGGCCGCGTTGCAGGGGGTGCGCGAAGTCGGTTTCACCGTGCTGTCAATGAGCGTGTCGCTGGTGGCGGTGTTTATCCCGCTGCTGCTGATGGAGGGCCTGCCGGGACGGCTGTTTCGCGAGTTCGCCGTTACCCTGTCGGTGGCGATTATTATCTCGCTGTTGATCTCGCTCACCCTGACGCCGATGATGTGCGCCCGGCTGCTGCGCGCCGCGCCGCAGCGCGGCCAGCCGCGTTTGCGCGGTTTCGGCCGCGTTCTGCTGGCCATGCAGCAAGGCTACGGGCGTTCGCTTAAATGGGTGCTGAACCACGCCCGCTGGGTGCTGATGTTGCTGCTGGGAACCATAGCGCTCAACGTCTGGCTGTATATCAGCATTCCGAAAACCTTTTTCCCGGAGCAGGATACCGGCAGGGTGATGGGCTTTATCCAGGCCGATCAGAGTATCTCGTTTCAGGCCATGAAGCTGAAGCTACAAACCTTTATGACCCTGGTGCGCAGCGATCCGGCGGTGGACAACGTCACCGGCTTTACCGGCGGCTCGCGCACCAACAGCGGTTCCATGTTTATTACGCTCAAGCCGCTGGCGCAGCGCGACGTCAGCGCCCAGCAGGTGGTGGGCCGCCTGCGCGCCACGCTGGCGAAAGAGCCCGGCGCCACCCTGTTTTTAATGCCGGTGCAGGACATCCGCATCGGCGGGCGCGAAGCCAATGCCAGCTATCAGTACAGCCTGCTGTCGGACGATCTCGGCCTGCTGCGCGCCTGGGAGCCCAAAATTCGCGAGGCGCTGGGCAAACTGCCCCAACTGGCCGACGTCAATTCCGATCAGCAGGACAAAGGCGCGGAAATGGCGCTGACTTACGATCGCGACGCCATGGCCCGGCTGGGGATCGACGTCGCCGGCGCCAACGCGTTATTGAACAACGCTTTCGGCCAGCGGCAGATTTCCACCATTTACCAGCCGCTCAACCAGTACAAGGTGGTGATGGAAGTGGACGAGGCCTATACGCAGGATGTCAGTGCGCTGGAAAAAATGTTTGTCATCAACGACGCCGGCAAGCCCATCCCGCTCTCCTATTTTGCCCGCTGGCAGCCCGTCAACGCGCCGCTATCGGTCAACCATCAGGGCTTGTCCGCCGCATCCACCATCTCCTTTAACCTGGCGCAAGGGGCGACCCTTTCCGACGCCACGGCGCTGGTTGAACGAACCATGACCTCGCTGGGCGTGCCGTCCGCGGTGCGCGGACAGTTCTCCGGCACCGCGCAGGCTTTCCAGCAGTCGCAAACGGCGCAGCTGCTGCTGATTCTGGCGGCGATTATTACCGTTTATATCGTGCTGGGCGTGCTGTACGAAAGCTACGTGCATCCGCTGACCATTTTGTCCACCCTGCCCTCCGCCGGCGTGGGCGCCTTGCTGGCGCTGCAATGGTTCGGCGCGCCGTTCAGCCTGATTGCGCTGATCGGCATAATGCTGTTAATTGGTATCGTGAAAAAGAACGCCATCATGATGGTGGATTTCGCGCTGGCGGCGCAGCGCAGCGGCGAACTCAGCGCGCGGGACGCCATATTCCAGGCCAGCCTGCTGCGTTTCCGCCCGATTATGATGACCACGCTAGCCGCGCTGTTCGGCGCCCTGCCGCTGGCGCTCACCAGCGGCGACGGCGCGGAGCTGCGCCAGCCGCTCGGCATCACCATCGTCGGCGGTCTGGTGATGAGCCAGCTTCTGACGCTCTATACCACACCGGTGGTGTATCTGTTCTTCGACCGTCTGCGCAATATGCGGCGCAAAACCCATGAACGTATTTCTGTTTATTAATTATTTTCAGCAGGAGATCCCTGAAACATGGTGACTCGGCCCGCTTCCGTTCGCTGGCAACTGTGGATTGTGGCCTTTGGCTTTTTTATGCAAACGCTGGATACCACCATTGTGAATACCGCGCTGCCGGCCATGGCCGCCAGCCTGAATGAAAACCCGCTGCGCATGCACTCGGTGATTGTTTCCTACGTACTGACCGTCGCCATCATGCTGCCCGCCAGCGGCTGGCTGGCGGATCGTATCGGGGTTAAAAACATCTTCTTCTCCGCCATCCTGCTGTTTACCCTGGGGTCGCTGCTGTGCGCGCGGGCGGAAACCCTGAACGAGCTGCTGATCTCCAGGGTGATTCAGGGGGTCGGCGGCGCCATGATGGTACCGGTCGGGCGGCTGACGGTGATGAAAATCGTCCCGCGCGATCAATATATGGCCGCCATGACGTTCGTCACCCTGCCCGGCCAGATTGGTCCGTTAATCGGCCCCGCGCTGGGCGGTTTTCTGGTGGAATACGCCAGCTGGCACTGGATTTTCCTCATCAATCTGCCGGTGGGCATTGCCGGCGCGCTGGCGACCTGGCTGCTGATGCCGAACTACACCATGCAAACCCAGCGCTTTGATATTACCGGTTTTTTGTGGCTCGCCTTGTGTATGGCGACCCTGACGCTGGCGCTGGACGGGCACCATAACCTCGGCATTCCGCCCATCGTTATTTTCGCCCTGATCGCCACCGGGCTGATCTCCCTGCTCAGCTACTGGCTGCACGCCCGCCATAACCCGCGGGCGCTGTTTAATCTGCGCCTGTTCGACACCCAGACCTTTACCGTCGCGCTGACCGGCGGATTTCTGGCGCGCATCGGCAGCGGGATGCTGCCGTTTATGACCCCGATGTTTCTGCAATTGGGCATGGGATTCTCGCCCTTCCACGCCGGGATGATGATGATCCCCATGGTATTGGGCAGCATGGGGATAAAGCGGGTGGTGGTGCAAATCGTTAACCGCTTTGGCTATCGCCGGGTGCTGATCGCCTCCACGCTGCTGCTGGCGCTGGTTACCCTGCTGTTCGCCCTGGTGGCGATGATGAACTGGATCTGGCTGCTGCCGGTGGTGCTGTTTTTCCTCGGCACGGTGAACTCGATCCGCTTTTCCGCCATGAATACCCTGACGCTGAAAGATCTGCCCGACCCGCTGGCCAGCGGCGGCAATAGTCTGCTGTCGATGTCGATGCAGCTCTCCATGAGCCTGGGGGTCAGCATCGCCGGGATACTGCTCGGCATGTTTTCACACCGGCACCTGAATATGGGGCCGGCGGAAACCCACGGCGTATTCCTGTACGCGTATCTCAGCATGGCGGTCATCATTGCGCTGCCCGCCCTGATTTTTAATCGCGTTCCACCCGACACAGACAAACAGTTGACGCTCCCCCGTCGCTCGTGAGGTTGCCATGAAATTCGGGATCACCGCTAAATTATTCCTGGCGATTTTCGCCACCTGCCTGCTGGTGCTGATTACCATGCACTGGGGCGTGCGCCTCAGCTTCGAACGCGGATTTATCGACTACGTCAAACGCGGCAACGAACAGCGCGTGGCGCAGCTGCGCGACGCGCTGGCGGAGCAATATCAGCAGCACGGCGACTGGTCTTTTTTGCGCAACAACGGGCGCCTGGTGTTCAAAATGCTGCACTCGATGGACCAGAACGGCGACGACGACCATGCCATGCAGGGCTGGCGCGTTCGCCTGTGGGTGCTGGATGCGGAAAAAAACAGGCTGTACGGCTCTCCGGCGCCCATTAGCGAAGAGAGCACCTGGCAGCCCATCAGGGCGCAGAATCAGACCGTCGGCTGGGTGGTCGCCTCCTCCTCCGAACGCCTGACCCGCAACGCCGATATCAATTTCGACCGGCAGCAACAGCGCACCAGTTGGCTGATCGTCGCGCTATCGACCCTGCTGGCGATCATCGCCACCTGGCTGACCTCCCGCGGCCTGCTGGCGCCGGTCAAGCGGCTGGTGAACGGCATTCATCGTCTGGCGGCGGGCGATTTCAGCGCCCGCGTCACCGCCAGCGCCCACGATGAGCTGGGGCGGCTGGCGCAGGATTTTAACCAGCTTGCCGGCGCGCTGGAGAAAAACGAGCAGTCCCGCCGCGCCTTTATGGCGGACGTCTCCCACGAGCTGCGCACCCCGCTGGCGGTGCTGCGCGGCGAGCTGGAAGCCTTGCAGGACGGCGTGCGCCGCCCCGACGCCGCGTCGCTGCAATCGCTCCAGTCGGAGGTGGCCACCCTGACCAAACTGGTGGACGACCTGCACCAGCTCTCGTTATCCGATCGGGGAACGCTGGCCTATCGCAAGGACGCGGTGGATACGGTGCAGCTGCTGCATATCGCCATTGCCGCCTTTAACGAACGCTACCGCAAAAAGCGCATTACGCTGACCACCGACTTTCCGCCGCGGGCCGAAGTGTTCGGCGATGCGCACCGTTTAAGCCAGTTGTTCAACAACCTGCTGGAAAACAGCCTGCGCTATACCGACGAACCGGGAACCTTGCACATCGCGGCGGCGGTGCGCCATCAACGGCTGGTCGTCACCTGGCAGGACAGCGCCCCGGGGGTAACCGACGAGCAGCTGGCGCTGATATTCGACCGTTTTTACCGCGCGGAAGGCTCGCGCAACCGCGCCAGCGGCGGTTCCGGCCTGGGGCTGGCTATCTGTCACAATATCGTTGAGGCGCACGGCGGACGACTGTATGCTGAGCATTCCCCGTTGGGGGGACTGCTGATTAGCGTTGAACTCCCCTTGCATCCGCCAGAATAGAGTAATGATGACCACTGAATCCGCCGTGCCGGTCCTGATCGTTGAAGATGAACCCAAACTGGGGCAACTGCTGGTTGATTATCTCCAGGCGGCGGATTATCAGACGCGCTGGTTCAGCAACGGCGATGAGGTGCTCGACTGGGTCAAACAAAACCCGCCGGCGCTGATCCTGCTGGATCTGATGCTGCCGGGCACCGACGGCCTGACGCTGTGCCGCGCCATCCGCCGGTTCTCCAACGTTCCCATCATCATGGTTACCGCGCGCAGCGAGGAGGTCGACCGCCTGCTGGGGCTGGAGATCGGCGCGGATGATTATATCTGTAAACCGTTCAGCCCGCGGGAAGTGGTGGTAAGGGTAAGAACCCTGCTGCGCCGCTGCGGCTGGCAGGCGGAGGCGCAAAAACCGGCGGATAAGGCCGCGCTGCTGATTGATAAAAACAGTTTTCAGGCCAGCTATCTGGGGCAAAGCCTCGACCTGACGCCGGCGGAACTGCGGCTGCTCAAAACCCTGGCCACCGAACCGGGCAAGGTGTTTTCCCGCGAGGCGCTGCTGGATAAACTTTACGATGATTACCGGGTGGTGACCGACCGCACCATCGACAGCCATATCAAAAACCTGCGCCGCAAGCTGGAGCAGTTGGACGAGCAAACTTCGTTTATCCGCACCGTTTACGGCATGGGCTATCGCTGGGAAGCCGAACCCTGCGAGCTGGTGTAGCCATTCGCAGGCGGAAGCGGCCGCTGGAAAAATGTCTCCCATCTGAAAGCCAGGGATGGCATGCACAAAAAATCTGTCCGACTTAGTTAAAAATTTATCATTTTTTCTTTATCTCAGGCTGATAGGCTTACCGCTCGGCAATAGTTATCAGATTTTAAGCGAGGCGAGATGTCAGGTTTAGTGGATGGGAAATGGGTTAACGGCGATGTGGCGGCGGAAGAGATCAAGAACGGGGCGTTTCACCGTGAGGAGACAAAATTCCGCCAGACCAGGGTCGTCGCGGAAAAAGGCCGCTACCAGCTGTTCGTCTCTTATCTCTGCCCCTGGGCCTCGCGTACGTTAATCCTCCGCAAGCTGAAAGGGCTGGAAGAGATCGTTCAGTTGTCCGTAGCGCAGCCGCGCATCGCGGAGAACGGCTGGGAGTTCAGCACGCCGCAGGACGCGGGCGAGCGCGTCGGCCCTATCCGTTTTCTCCACCAGCTGTATACCGCCACGGATAAACGCTACAGCGGAAAAGTATCGGTGCCGGTATTGTGGGATCGTCTGGAAGGACGCATCGTCAACAATGAGTCGGCGGATATCATCCGTATCCTGAACGACGGCTTTAATTCATTGACGGACAACCGGCTTGATTTCTACCCGCCGGCGCTGCGCGGTGAGATAGACCGCTGGAATGAAACCATTTACCACGCCATCAACAACGGCGTATACAAAACCGGCTTCGCCAAAACTCAGGAGAGCTATAACCAGGCGGTCACTACGCTGTTCGCCACCCTGGATAAGGTTGAGGCGCATCTGGCGACGCACCGCTATATCGCCGGCGATACGCTGACGGAAGCCGACTGGCGCCTGTTCGTGACCTTAATCCGTTTTGACGTGGCCTATCATGGCGCGTTCAAGTGCAATCTGCGCCGTATCGAAGATTACCCCCATCTGTCGAACTACCTGCGCGAGCTTTACCAGTGGCCGGGCGTTAAAGAGACCGTCAATATCGACCATATCAAAGCCGGTTATTACGGCATTCTGTGGCTGAACCCGACCGGCATCGTGCCGCTGGGCCCGCTCGTCGACTTACAGCGTCCGCATAACCGCGCGGCGCTGGGCGAATCCGTGGTTGCCGTCGCCCGCTGAGGAAACTCGCCCAATAGGAGATTGACAACCCGACTCCGGCATAGTCATCCCCGCCTACCGCCACCGGTCATCCCCGCGGCGGTAGGCGGGGATCTGCTTTCAGCTAATGCATTGATATCAGGAAGATTCCTGGTTACTCGCCCCATATCCCTGGGGCTCTCCCTGCGGGCCGCCGCAAGCGGTGTTCAAAAGCATTCCC
The DNA here is from genome assembly GCF_023347575.1 of Brenneria tiliae. Classification (NCBI taxonomy): domain Bacteria; kingdom Pseudomonadati; phylum Pseudomonadota; class Gammaproteobacteria; order Enterobacterales; family Pectobacteriaceae; genus Brenneria; species Brenneria tiliae. The sequence goes on from NZ_JAKPCB010000102.1 coordinate 300,384, forward strand.
GATCTGGGGAATCTCCTGAAAATAATTAAGCATTATCTGATAAATCATCGTGGATGTTGGCGGAGAGCGCCAACTGCGCCATCTCCTCGTCGGAAAGCCGGGTAATTTGCTGGACCTGCTCGCGCGCCATGCCGGTCAGCAGCAACTGGCGCGCAATCTGCCGCGCACTGGTTTTCATGCCTTGTTCTATGCCTTGTTCTATGCCTTGTTCTCTTCCCTGTATGACTCCGGCCTGCATGCCCTCTTCAAATCCAATTTGTTTCAGCTGCTGTGCAATCGTCATTATCTCCTCCCGATCCGTTGACAACGGCTCCGCCACCATTTCGATAAAATCGGCTGGTCTGGATGTATTGCCGGTTTGCGCAATGTAATACAGTAACGCCCGCTTCTGCATCAGCGGCACCTGCCAGCGCTCAAATAATAACCCGATATCTCGCGCCAGTTCCAGCATATCCCGCGTACGGATACGGGCTGCGTTCTCCCTGATAGAACAGCAACGGTACCACCAGCGGCAACTGTTTATAGCCCTGTTCAAGAGTACGCAGGAACGACGGATTTGGATTCGCTATTGCCAATGGCTACTTTGTCAACGCGCCCAATAGGCCTACTTTTTGTAGGCCGTCTGCTGCTTTTTGCCTTTATAAGCGCTAGAATCCCCGCCTTTACTGCTCCCATCGGGTGCAGCCTGACTTGTAATCAGAATCGAGAGACAGCAAGCAATGTTTAAACCGGAACTCCTTTCTCCGGCCGGTACGCTGAAAAATATGCGTTACGCCTTTGCCTATGGCGCCGACGCCATTTATGCCGGTCAACCCCGCTATAGCCTGCGGGTGCGCAATAACGAATTCAACCACCAGACGCTGGCGCAGGCCATCAATGAAGCCCATGAGCTGGGTAAAAAATTCTATGTGGTGGTGAATATCGCGCCGCATAACGCCAAGCTGAAAACCTTTCTGCGCGACCTGCAACCGGTGGTCGAAATGGGGCCGGATGCGCTGATTATGTCCGATCCGGGGCTGATTATGCTGGTGCGGGAAAACTTCCCGCAAATGCCGATCCACCTCTCCGTGCAGGCTAACGCGGTAAACTGGGCGACGGTGAAATTCTGGCAGCAAATGGGGCTGAGCCGGGTGATCCTCTCCCGCGAGCTATCGCTGGAGGAGATCGCCGAGATCCGCAGCCAGGTGCCGGAGATGGAGCTGGAGATTTTCGTCCACGGCGCGCTGTGCATGGCTTATTCCGGCCGCTGCCTGCTTTCCGGCTATATCAACAAACGCGACCCTAATCAGGGAACCTGCACCAACGCCTGCCGCTGGGAATACAAGGTGCAGGAAGGGAAAGAGGATGAAGTCGGCAATATCGTTCATCAGCATGAACCCATCGCGGTAAAAAACGTCGCGCCGACGCTGGGCATCGGCGAACCCACCGATAGAGTCTTTATGCTGGAGGAAAGCCAGCGCCCCGGCGAATATATGAGCGCCTTTGAGGACGAACACGGCACCTATATCATGAACTCGCGCGACCTGCGCGCCATTCAGCACGTGGAGCGCCTGACGCAGATGCAGGTGCATTCGCTGAAAATTGAAGGCCGCACCAAGTCGTTTTACTACTGCGCGCGCACCGCGCAGGTATACCGCCGCGCCATCGATGACGCCGTCGCCGGCAAACCCTTTGATCCCACCCTGCTGCAAACGCTGGAAGGGCTGGCCCACCGCGGCTACACCGAAGGTTTCCTGCGCCGCCACGTACATGAGGATCATCAGAATTACGACTACGGCTATTCGGTATCCGACCGCCAGCAGTTCGTCGGCGAATTCACCGGCGAGCGCCGTAACGGGCTGGCGGAAGTGGCGGTGAAAAACAAATTCTCCTGCGGCGACAGCGTGGAAATGATGACGCCGGGCGGAAATGTTCAATTCACCATTGAAGCGATGCAGAACGCGAAAGGGCAGGCGACCGACGTCGCGCCGGGCAACGGACACATCGTCTATCTGCCGGTGCCTGAGGAAATCGATCTGCAATACGCGCTGCTGCTGCGCAATTTGCCGGGCACCACAACACGAAATCCCAATAAAAAATAGCGGAATGTTCCACAAATGATGTGGCTTTTGATAAATATTAGAATCAGATCACATCAATGAGCCGGGCTTCTGGTTACTATGGCGACGCTGAGAAAATATAGAACGAAAAATAAGCGTAGTGATACTACTAGGAACCACCTCCTTGGCCAGCTCAATCTCCCTTGAGCTGGCTTTTTCTTTTCCGACTTCCCTGCCTTTTCCTCCCCGTTCACCGAATCTTCCGATACCCGCCCGGGTATTTAGTTACTATGATTAGAAAGCATTAAGCATCCGGCATGTCATCAGCCATACCAAATTGGAGAACACCATGGTTCAGCCCCCAGCCACGCTGCTCATTTTGAATGGGAAAAGCGCGGATAATGAGGAACTTCGTCAGGCAATCGAGCTGTTACGCCAGGACGGATACCGGCTGCACGTCAGAGTAACCTGGGAATTTGGCGACGCGCGGCGCTATGTAGAGGAGGCCGCCCGGCTCAAAGTGGAGAACGTCATCGCCGCCGGTGGCGACGGCACAATCAATGAAGTTGCCGGCGCGCTGGCGGTTCAGCCCGCAACGGTACGTCCCTGTCTGGGGATTATCCCGCTGGGAACCGCCAACGATTTCGCCACCAGTTGCCAGATCCCTCTCGACCTGCATAACGCCCTGACGCTGGCCGTCAAAGGCCGGGCCAGCGCCATTGACCTGGCGAAAGTGAATGACGAGCACTATTTCATCAATATGGCGACCGGCGGATTCGCCACCCGCATTACCACCGAAACCCCGGCGAGAATGAAGTCGGCGCTCGGCGGCGCGTCCTATATTCTGCACGCGCTGCTGCGCATGGATATGCTGCAAGCCGAACGCTGCGAAATCCGCGGGCCGGATTTCAACTGGTCGGGCGACACGCTGGTCATTGCGGTGGGAAACGGGCGCCAGGCCGGCGGCGGCCAGCAGCTCTGCCCGGACGGATTAATCAATGACGGCCTGCTGGAACTGCGCATCCTGTCGGCGCAGGAGCTGTTGCCCAATATGCTGCAGGCCTGGTTTACCGACGGCGAAAACCAGAATCTGATTTCCGCCACCCTGCCCTGGCTGGAAATTACCGCCCCCGATGAGATGACGTTTAATCTGGACGGCGAACCGCTAAAGGCGAATCGTTTCCATATCGAAGTGATCCCGGCGGCCATTCGCTGTCGTCTGCCGCCGCAGTGCGCGCTGCTGGGGTGAATCACCTCTCAGGCGACGCCTGCCGCTCCCCCCTCCCGGCCTCCCCCTTGTCAGGGGGAGGTGCTAACGGGTCAGCCGCGCATTATTCGCGCCTCAGGCGATTACTGTTCGCCAGATAGAGCGTAATCACCAACAGCAGGATGGAGGCGGCGTAAATCAGCGTATCGATGGGATTTTTATGATCGACGATAATCAGCCGGATAATCGCCGTGATGCCGATATAGACAAAATAGCGCAGCGGAAAATGGTATCCCGACTGGAAATACTTGACGATCAGCGCGATAAACTCGAAATAGAGAAAGTAGATAACGATGCTTTCAATCAGCTGATAGGACGACTCTTTCTCATTGGCGACCAGCAGCACCTGCGCCAGGTGGTAGGTTTCCTTCCCCAGAAAGATCACCAGAATGGTCGCCAATATCAGCAGCCCGATATTGAGTATCGTCTGAAGTCCCTTTGAAACCATAATGCTGCGCGTTGAACCCGCCATACTTACTTTCCTCACCTCTAATTACCATCCGTCATGTCTTATCGTTCACAGGTTATCACCCTTATCCCCCATCAGGGAGACAACCTGCTTATTTGTAAGCAAAATTAACGAGAACACGCCGCTTTATATTTCAGGTTGCGGCCCCTCGCCGGGCAAAGCGTCGCCCCTCTGCGCCGCGTGTTGGCGCATACCTCTGAAGGCGTTCACAAAACGGCCTGTCGCCGCGGCTAATTTGCCGCGCAAAATGGCATTTATCGGCAATTGCATCTATTGTTTCGATCGTCAGGATGTTATTCATCCTGTCTTAACGACCTCAATCATCGCTTTTTCATTACGCCGTAACCATTGATCCTGGAGCAGACGCAGGGTCCGTATAATGGCTACACACTCAGAATAACAAGCGAAATCACCTGAGACGGCGATAAGGAAAAGCCAAACCAGGAGTTAATCATGACCGATATTGCACAGTTATTAGGTAAGGAAGCGGAAGATCTGTTGCAACACCGCTGTACCACCATCCCCGTTGAAAACCTCTACCTGCCGGGCGCCGACTTCGTCGATCGGGTGATGATCGATAACAATCGCCCCAACGCCGTGCTGCGCTCGATGCAAACGCTGTTCAACCACGGCCGACTGGCCGGCACCGGCTATCTGTCGATTTTACCGGTCGATCAGGGGGTCGAGCACTCCGCCGGCGCGTCCTTCGCCGCCAACCCGATCTATTTCGACCCCAAAAATATCGTCGAACTGGCGATCGAAGCGGGCTGCAACGCCGTGGCGTCCACCTATGGCGTGCTGGCCTCGGTTTCGCGCCGCTACGCGCACAAGATCCCGTTTCTGGTCAAGCTCAACCACAACGAAACCCTGAGTTATCCCACCCAGTACGACCAGACGCTGTACGCCAGCGTTGAGCAGGCGTTCAATCTGGGCGCGGTCGCCGTGGGCGCCACCATCTATTTCGGCTCTGAACAGTCGCGCCGCCAGATCGAAGAAATATCCGCCGCGTTCGAACGCGCCCACGAACTGGGCCTGGTCACCGTGCTGTGGGCCTATCTGCGCAACTCCGCTTTCAAAAAAGATGGCGTAGACTACCACGCCAGCGCCGATCTCACCGGCCAGGCCAACCATCTTGCCGCCACCATCGGCGCCGATATCGTGAAGCAGAAAATGGCGGAAAACAACGGCGGCTATCGCGCCATCAAATTCGGCTATACCGACGACCGCGTCTACGACAAACTGACCAGCGATCACCCGATCGACCTGGTGCGCTATCAACTGGCCAACTGCTACCTGGGCCGAGCCGGGCTTATCAACTCCGGCGGCGCCGCCGGCGATAACGATCTGCAGGAATCCGTGCGTACCGCGGTAATCAATAAACGCGCCGGCGGCATGGGCCTGATCCTCGGGCGCAAGGCGTTTAAAAAATCGCTGCGGGAAGGGGTGGCGCTGATCAACGCCGTGCAGGATACCTATCTCGATAAGAGCATCACCATCGCCTAGTCCGTCGGAGATTGTCCGGCCGGCGGATTATGGCGCCGGCCGGACAATCACTTAGCGCCGCGCGCCTTTAGCCTTGCCCGCCATCACCACCAGGCATGGAAATGGTGCACCGGGCCTATCCCCTGCCCCACTTCCAGCGTATCGGCCTGTTCAAGCGCTTTTTGCAGATAATTTTTCGCCGCCGCGACCGTCTCCGGCCAGTCGGCATGGCGCGGCCGCAGCGCCGCCAGCGCGGCGGACAGGGTGCATCCGGTGCCGTGGGTATGACGGGTTCTGACACGGAGAGAGGTAAAACGTCGCGGCACCGCGTTGCGGCTAAACAGCCAGTCCGGGCTCTCCTCCTCGCTCAGATGACCGCCTTTCATCAGCACCGCCCGACACCCCATATCCAGCAGCGCCTGCCCCTGCCGGCGCATTTCCCGCTCGTCCACGGCCGGCGCGCAATCAAGCAGGGCGGCCGCTTCCGGCAGGTTAGGCGTGATAATGGACACCTGCGGCAGCAATAAACGCCGGATCGACGCCACCGCGTCGGGAGAGAGCAGCGGATCGCCGCTTTTTGCCAGCATCACCGTGTCGAGCACCACATAGGGCACCGCGTAATGACGCAGACGCTCAGCCACCGCGTCAACGATATCGGTCTGCGCCAGCATGCCGATCTTGGCGCCGTCGATGCGCACATCGCTCAGCACGGAGTCAAGCTGGGCCGCGACAAATTCAGGCTCAATGCGGTAGACCGACTGAACGCCGCGCGTATTCTGCGCCACCAGCGCGGTAATCACCGTGGCGCCGTAAGCCCCCAGAGCCGAGAACGTTTTCAGGTCGGCCTGAATGCCCGCCCCGCCGCTGGGGTCTGTGCCGGCAATGGTTAACGCATTGATTCGTTTCATGCCAAATCCTCCCCGCGCAGACGATAGAGAGCGTCAAGAAAGGCCGGAATAAAACTGCCCGGCCCCTGGGCGCGGCGCGCGGCCTGTTGCCCGGCCAGCGACATCACGTAACAGGCCGCCGCAACGTGGGATAAGCGGTCGCCCTTCAGCGCGCAGAAAGCGGCGACCACCGCGGACAATGCGCAGCCGGTTCCCACCACGCGGGTCATGATTTTATCCCCGCCGCTAATCGCCCAGTCAAATGAACCGTCCGTTACGTAGTCCACTTCGCCGGTCACCGCGACGACGGTGGAGAACCTGCGGGCCAGCTCGCGGGCGGCGGACAGCGCGCTATGGGAATCGTCGGCGCTGTCCACGCCGCGGCTGCGCGCGCCCAGTCCGGCCAGCGCCATGATTTCGGAAGCGTTGCCGCGAATGGCCGCCGGTTTTAATTGCAGCAGTTCATGGGCGAATTCGCTACGGTAAGTCAGCCCGCCGACCGCCACCGGATCGAGCACCCACGGCGTGGCGGACTGATTGGCGCCGTGGACCGCCGCCAGCATGGCGTCGGCGCGATGGCGCTCCAGCGTGCCGACGTTGATCAGCAGCGCATCGGCCAATGCGCTGAACTGCGCGGCTTCGGCGGGGTCCACCACCATCGCCGGCGACGCGTTCAGCGCCAGCAGCACGTTGGCGGTGAAAGATTGCACCACATCGTTGGTGAGACAGTGCACTAAAGGAGACAAGGCGTGAAATTGCGTTAGCGAGGCCGCCGCCTGGGCAGCCGGTAAATCGACGGGTCGAGCGTTCATCATTCCCCCAACCGGCGTTCAAGAAGGCGGTAACCGGTTGGTCGGCATACCGTGACTTCCCTACGCTGGCATAATCCAGATCAGGTAATGCGGGTATTTCTCAGCCCTGTGGTTGATAAACCAGGGCACCCCGAGTCATGTAATTCATCGCCTATGGCTAGGCCTGTACAGTATCGCCAACAAACGCCGCGACAACAATGCCAATTTGCCGCGCGGCGGCAAGTTTGTGCTTAATTCGCGGCAAGATGGCGGCGGGCAACGCGCGCCGCGGCGCGCACCAGGCTCAGATCGCTGCCGCGCGGTCCGATAAGCGAAATCCCCAGCGGCGCCCCCTCTTTGTACGTCAGCGGCAGGTTCAGCTGCGGGATGCCGCACAGCACGGCAATGGACAACAAATGGTGCGACAGCTGCCGGGTCTGTTCAATATCCTCGTCCCGCGCGTCCAGCAGCGGCGCAATATCCGGCACCGTGGGCAATACCAGAATGCGATTGCCCAACAGCGCCTGCCAGTCCTGGCGAAAGCGCTCGCGTACGCGACAGGCGTTCTGATACTGCTCGTCCGTCACGCCGGCGCCCCAGGCAAAACGTCCGGCCACATCCGGTCCCAGCGCAAAACCGTAGCGGGTGATTTTTTCCCCCTGCGCCAGCCAGGCCTCGCGCCCCTGGATAAAACGGAAAGCCCAGTAGGCCTCTTCCAGCGCCGGAAGCTCGCCGGACAGCGGCGACAGTTCGCCGGCAACGTCCTTGATGCTTTCCAGCGCGGGCCGCAACGCCTGTTGCGATGCCGCGGGAAGCAGGTCAAACAGCCGATGGCTGATGACCCATTGCGCTTGTTGCGCCAGCGGGGCGTCGTCCTCACCCAGCAAACACTCCCCCACCCGCTCGAATAAGTCGGCGTCGCGGGTGAAGTAGCCCGCCGTGTCCATACTGGGGGCCAACGGCTGGCAATCATCCAGGGAAATCCGTCCGTGACTGGGGCGCAGGCCGAACAGACCGCAGTAACTCGCCGGCGTGCGGATCGAACCGCCGGTATCCGTTCCCAGGGCGAAATCGCACAAACCGTTGGACACCGCCGCCGCCGATCCCGATGACGACCCGCCGGGAATGCGTTCCGGCGCCGCGCCGTTGCGCGGCGTGCCATAGTGCGCATTCTTGCCGCTCATGGAAAACGCCATCTCGTTGGTATGGGTTTTCCCGACGAATTCCGCCCCCGCCTCCAGCAGCCGCCGCACCGTCGGCGCCGTGCGCTGCTTTATGCCCGACATGGCGAGCACGTGGGGACTGCCGCCGCCGGTCGGATACCCCGCGACGTCGAATAGATCCTTAACCGCGAAGGTAAAACCGGATAACGGTCCCTGAGGCGCATGCTCAACGGCGGCCGGCGGATAGGGCATAAAAGCGAAAGCATTATCTTGCATGATCGTTCCTTAAATTCACGACGGCGGATGGCTCTTCCACGCCGTCGTTCCAGTGATGACAACTGATTTGATGCCCGGCACTCACCTGCCGGGACGCCGGTATCTGGCTGCGGCACAGCTCGCTGGCGCGCGGACAGCGGGGAGAAAACGCGCATCCCGCGGGCAGGCGGGTCAGATCCGGCGGCGAACCGGGAATGCTGACCAGCCGTTCGCCTTTTTTCAGGCCCCCCTTGGGGCGGGTGCTCAGCAGCACCTGGGTATAGGGGTGAAGCGGATTATGCAGCAATTCATCCAGCGGCGCCTGTTCGACGATGCGCCCGCCGTACATTACGGCGACGCGGTCGGCCACTTCGACGGCCGCGCCGATATCATGGGTCACAAAGACGATGGAAAGCCCGAGCGCCTGCTGTAGCTCGCGCAGCAGAATCAAAATCTGAATCTGCACCGTGGCGTCCAGCGCCGTGGTCGGCTCATCGGCCAGCAAGAGCTGCGGCTGGCACGACAGCGCCAGGGCGATCATCGCGCGCTGGCGCATGCCGCCGGACATTTCGTGCGGATAGGCGTCAAGCCGCTGCTCAGGGCTGGGAATACGCACCCGCCGCAGCGCCTCCAACGCGGCGAGCCGCGCGTCGGCGTATGAAATCGGGCGGTGCTGGCGCAGCGCCTCGATAATCTGCTCGCCGACGGTATAGACCGGATCCATCGCCAGCAACGGCTCCTGAAAGATCATCGCCGCCACCGGGCCGCGCAGCGCGCGCAGTTGGCTTTTGCCCAGCGCCATCACATCCTGACCGGCGATATGAATACGCCCTTCGATAGTGGTGCTGCGCTCGGGATGGAGACGCATCAAGGCCCGCAGGGTCACGCTTTTCCCCGAACCCGACTCGCCGATCAGCGCCAGAACTTCGCCGCGCGCCACTTCCAGGCTCACGCCGTTGACGGCGGATACCGTCTGGCTGCCGCGGCGAAAACGCACCTTGAGATCCTGAACGTCAATCATCAGTTGTTCCGCCATTCAGGCCTCCTTGACAAAGATAGGGGCGGCGGGGCTCTGCGAGTGTCCGCCGCCGGGTTCGACCATCAGACAGGCGGCGGAATGCCGCGCCGAGGCGGAATACAGCCGCGGTTTGCGCTGTCCGCACACCGCCTCGGCGTGGGGGCAGCGGGTGTGAAAACGGCAGCCGGCCGGCGGATCGATCGGGCTGGGCGGATCGCCGCTCAGCGGGGAGCTCAACGTGCGCCGCGCGGGATCCATGGACGGCATGGAGCTGAGCAACGCGCGGGTATAGGGATGCAGCGCCCCGGAGAACAGCGCCTCCGCCGGCCCGATTTCCACCACCTCCCCCAGATACATCACCATGATGCGATCGGAAAGATAACGCACCACGTGCAAATCATGGCTGATAAACACATAGGTCAGATTCAGGCTCTCTTTCAGATCCAGCAATAGGTTGATCACCTGGGCCTCAACCGATTTATCCAGCGCGGATACCGCCTCATCCAGGATCACCAGGCGCGGATCCACCGCCAGGGCGCGGGCGATATTCACCCGTTGGCGCTGCCCGCCGGAGAGTTCGTGCGCGTAGCGTCCGGCAAAACGCGCCGGCTCCAGCCCGACGCGGGCCATCAGGTCGCGCGCCCGCTCCTCGGCTTCCCGCTTGCCGGCGCCGTGCACCAGCGGACCGAACGCCACCGACTGTTCCATGGTCAGGCGCGGATTGAGCGAGGAGTAGCTATCCTGAAACACCATTTGCACCTGACGGCGGTAACGGCGCAGCGGCAGCGGCTGGCTGCCGACGGACAGTCCGTCGAAAATAAGCTCGCCGCTATCCTGTTCAATCAGCTGCATCAGCACGCGCGCGGTGGTCGATTTGCCGCACCCCGACTCCCCCACCACCCCGAGGGTTTCGCCTTTCAGCACCGCGAAATCGATGCCGTCCACCGCGCGCACCAGCGCGCGCTTCCCCAATTGCCCTTTAACGGGAAAATGCTTGACCAGTTTCTGCCCCATAAGCAGCGGCTGCGCCGGCCCGCCGATATCGTGGTTATCCATCGTCAACTCCGTATCGCCATGGCCACCCGCAGACGGTCGGCCAGAATATTAAAAGAGATCGAGGTGATGAAAATCATCGCCCCAGGCAGCGCGGACACCCACGGCTGGGTATAAATCGCGGTACGCAGCGTATTAAGCATCAACCCCCACTCCGGCTCCGGCGGCGTTACCCCGAGGCCGAGAAAAGAGAGCCCCGACGCCAGAATCATCGATACCGAAATCAGCCCGGTGGTAAATACGAAGATCGGCCCCAGCACGTTGCCCAGCACCTGAGTGCGGATAATGGTCAACGCCGACGCCCCGGACGCGCGGGCCGCCTCGATATAGTCGCGGTTACGCACCTGGGTCGTGACGCTCTCGGCGATACGCGCCACCTGCGGCACAAAAACCAGCGTCAGGGAGATCAAGGCGTTGACCACCCCGGCGCCCATCGCGCCGGAGAGGGCGATGGCCAGCAACACGGAAGGAAAGGCATAAAAAATATCGACGGTGCGCATGATCACCGTATTCAGCCATCCCCCGGCGTAACCGGCGATAATGCCGATGGTCGATCCGATAAAAAACGCGATCACCACCGGGGTAATCCCCATAAACAGCGACAGCCGCGCGCCCAGCAGCAAACGCGAAAGCATATCGCGCCCCAGCTCGTCGGAGCCCAGCGGGAAACCGGGCGTGCCGATGGGTTTCAGACGTTTAAACATCGAGGTGGCATAGGGATCGCCCTGGACGATCCAGGGTCCCAGCAGCGCCAGAATCAGCAGTAATGCAATCACCGCGCCGACGATCAGCGCCGAAGGATCGCGCATTACTCGTCCCAGCACCACCCGCCAGTATCCCGGCGACTTTTCCGTCGGCACCGGCAGCGGCACCGAACGAGCCAGATTCAGATTCATGGTCAGGTCCTCTTGATGCGCGGATCAAACAGCGTTTGCAGTATATCGACCAGCAAATTGAGCAGCACAAAGAACAGCGCCAGCACCCAGATGGTGCCCTGCAGCAAGGGCAAATCGCGCTGAAAAATCGCCGAATTGAGCAGCAGGCCGGTGCCCGGCCAGGCAAAGACGGTTTCAACCAGGATCGAGCCGCCCATCAGATAGCCAATCTGCAGCCCCATCACCGCCAGCGCCGTAGGGGCGGCGTTTTTCGCCACGTGGGTAAACAGCGCGAACTCGCCGATCCCCTTGGCGCACAGCCCGACGATAAACTCCTGCGCCAGGGTTTCCGCCACCTGAACGCGCACGGTGCGCGCGATAATCCCGGTGGGAATAACCGAAAGGGTAATGGCGGGCAGCAACATAAATTTCAGATGATCCCAATCCCAGGCCCAGTCCATCGCCCCCATCGGGCCGCCGCCCGTTGCCGGCAGCCAGTTAAGCTGGGAGGAAAAAATAATCACCAGCAGCATGCCCAGCCAGTAATGCGGCACGCTGACCCCAAAGATGGAAAAGGCGGAGGCAAGGCGGTCGATCCAGCTATCCTGGAAATATCCCGCCACAAAGCCGCACAGGCTGCCCAGGACAAACCCGATAAACGAGGCGAGCAGCGCCAGACGCAGCGAATAGCTCACCGCGTTCATCACCTCGCTGCTTACCGGACGGCCGCTGGCGATGGAGGTGCCAAGATCGCCCTGCACCGCGTGCCACAGCCACAGCCCGAACTGCACCGGCAACGGCTTATCGAAGCCATAGTCGCGGATCAGTTGCTGGCGCAGCGCTTCGGACGCATCCGGCGGCATCACCGAAACCAGGGGGTCGCCCGGCGTCATATGCACCAGCATAAAACAGACCAGCGCCACGCCGAGCAGAATAGGCGTCGCCAACAGCAGGCGACGAATAATATAAGTAAGCATGAAAACCCTCGCAGCTCAGAGAGAAAAATGGCCGTCTACGCCGCCGATCAGTTCTTCTTCGCCACCGAGGTAAGGTCGATCATCCAGCTCTGAGCCTGCACCACGCCGCTGACCGCTGGCGATATCGCCCGGGGCGCCATATCGTGGGCGACGTACAAAAAGGGCGTTTCATCCACCATTTCCTGATGCAGTTCGGCGGTGGCGGCGTCCAGCGCTTTCGGCTCAAAGGTGTTGCGCGCTTTCTCGATCAGCGCCTCGATTTTCGGGGTGGTGAAATAGCCCCAGTTGGTCGAGACCGGCGGGAAGGTTTTTTCGCTGGCGAAACGCATCATACCGAAGAAGGGGTCCATCACCGCGGCGCTGACGTTAATCGCATCAGCCCCCTGCGCGGCCGGATCTTTGGCCCCCAGACGCCAGCTGCTGAACAGGGTATTCCACTCCGTCACCACGATATTGACGTCGAAATAGCAGTTCTTAAGGCTCTGCTGAATATATTCATTCATTGGCAGCGGCTGCATTTGACCGGAGCCCGAGGCGGAAGTGAGCACCTTCACTTTCACCGGCTTACCGGCGCTGAAGCCGGCGTCGCTCATCAGCTTGCGGGCGGCGTCCTCGTCATAGCGGATTTTGAAGCTGGGGTTGCCGTACCAGGGCGAACCTTGCTCATAGGTGCCGGTGGCCTCCTGCATATAGCCGCCAAGGTAGGACTTGAGTTCGCTGCGGTTCAGGCACAGGTTCGCCGCCTGCCGCACGCGCTTGTCCAGCCAGGGGGAGCCCGGCGCAAAAGAGAACTGCCACGGCCAGATATGCGGCTGCGAATTGGCGTAAATTTTAAAACCCCGGCTCTCAATCTGCGCCATCGCGTCCGGCGCGGGAGCCTCGATCCAGTCAACCTGCCCGGACAGCAACGCGGCCGTGCGCGCATTGGCCTCCGGCAGCGGGATCAGCAGGACCTGATCCACTTTCGGGATGCGTTTGGCATCCCAGTAGGCGGAGTTTTTATCCAGCGTAAGCTGTTGCCTGGGCACCAGCTTATTCATTTTGAACGGGCCGGTGCCGACGGCGTGAAAGGCGAAGGCCGCCCAGGCCTGTTTGGCCCGTTCGGCGGCATCGGTCACTGACGCCGGCACCGCGTCGAAATCTTTTTGCCAGGCGGCGGGGGAAACGATAAACAGATTGGTAAGGTTGAACGGCAGAATGGAGTCCGGCTCGCTGGTGGTCAGCTCCACGGTCAGATCGTCAATCTTGCGCGCGGATCGCAGCGTCGGCATGCGGGACGCCGTATTACCGATCTGCGCCGGGGCGTATTGCGGCGCCTCCTTATTCAGCACCTTGTCGACGTTCCACACCACCGCATCGGCATTAAACGCGGTGCCATCGTGAAATTTAACCTCCGGCCGCAGTTTGAAAATCCATTTGGTATGGTCCTGGGGATCCACGTGCCACTCCATCGCCAACCCCGGAACCAGCTCGCTGGGTTTTTCGCCTTGCGACAAATCCCACAGCACCAGTGCGTCATACAGCGTAATCCCGGTAAAACGGTTGCCTTCGTAGCCTTGATCCGGCTGCCCCAGCGTCAGAGGAATATCGGCGGCGGTCATGGCGATACTCAGCGTGCTGGCGGAAGCGGAGAACGGAGCCCAGGCGCACGCCGCCAGCGCGGCGGCGGCGGTCAAACGGGCAAAACGAGGAGAATGGCGGTTTGTGTTATATGACATATCGGCGGTTCCCTATCGGTGGCAAAGTCGTTTGCAGTGACAGAGGCAATGAATGTACCAACTTTTATAGGGATGTTCTCTTTGGCCGGGGAAATGGATAATTTTATTTTTTTATCAAGACGTTACTTTTGCATAAAAACCAATTAAAATTTTACCCAAACGTTTGGGTAGAAGGTAAAAACCGCATGTGCGATAAAATGGGGCAGGGTTCACCAAACTGGAGCACTCGCGATGCGAAGCAATGACGGTGGCCTTTTGCGATAATTTTTGTGCCGAAAATATCACCGTCCCCTTACCATTAAGCCGTGCGATTATTTTTAACAAGGCCGTCCCATGAGCAAACGCCCCGCCACATTGCGCAGTATCGCCGAACAGCTGAATGTTCATGTTTCCACCGTTTCACGCGTGCTGAATGGCGATATGGCGAGCATTGCCAGCGCGGCATCCAAGGAAACCATCGAACGTATTCGTGAATTGGCCGCCACGCTTGGCTATCAGCCCAACCCGCACGCCATCAGCCTGAAAACCCGGCATAGCCACGAGATCGCCGTACTGGTGCCGCAGCTGTCCGATATCGTGCTGGCGAATATTTATGAGGGCATCGACGCCGCCGCCTGCGAGCACGGCTACACCGCCTTTGTCGCCAATACGCTCGATCGTCCGCAACGCCAGCGCCAGCTGGCGGAAAAGGCGCTGGCAAGGAACGTCGAAGGTTTGATCATCAGCGATGCGCACTGCACGCCGGACACGGATTTTATCCTGGAACTGGAGCAACGGCGCATCCCGCTGGTGCTGGTCAGCCGCCGCAAAGAGGGGTTATGCTCCGTCACCTCGGACGACGGCGCGGGCGGGCGAATGGCCGCGCAGCATTTATTCGAGCAGGGACACACGCGGGTCGGCATTATCGCCGGGCAGGCCCACAGCAGCAACGCCCTTGAACGCGTAACCCATTTTCTGAACTATTATCGTGAACAAGGCATCAGCATTCCCGCCCACAATATCATCCACGGCCCCTTCGACGCGGCGACGGGTTTTGCCATCGGGGCGACCTTGCTCAATCGACCCGATCGTCCGAGCGCCATTTTCGCGGTTAATGACTTTCTGGCGATCGGCCTGTTCGGCGCCATGCGCAGCCGCGGGCTGATCCCGGGGCGGGATATCGCCGTTATCGGCTATAACGATACCCCCCTGGCAGCGCATTTACAGACGCCGCTGACCAGTATCAGCACCTGCATGTACCAGCAGGGGTATCTGGCGGTTGAAACCCTGCTTAAGCGCATCGCGGGCGAGCCCGTCGTGTCTTACCGCTTTCCCGCGGTAATGACCGTTCGGGCGAGCAGCCAGTGCCGGCCGAACTAGCGACGCCGGCATTAATCGGCCACGTTTGTCGCGCTGTGCCGGCGGTTTTTAGCCGCCAATGAACGCAGCAGCACCCCCAGCGTGGTGCCGTTGTGCAATAAGGCGCTGGCCGTCGGTTTCAGCCAGCCCACGGCCGCCGCCAGCATAATGGCGCTGTTCACCCACTCCGTCAGCTGAATATTGCTGTTAACCAGGCGCATCGCCTCCTGCGCCATTTCACAGGCGGTCACCGCGCCTTGCAGATTATCCCGCAGCAATACCGCGTCGGCGGCCTGCTGCGCCAACTCGGTGCTGCGGCTCATCGCCATGCCGACGTCCGCCTGGGTCAGCACCGGCGCATCATTGATGCCGTCGCCGATAAATAACACCCGGCGGCCTTGCCGTTGCAGATCGCGCACCACGTCCACTTTGCTTTCCGGCGTCGCCTCGGCAAAGAAAGCATCGATGGATAACGCCTGCGCCATCTGCCGCGCCTTCTCGGTTTTATCGCCGGTCAGCAGGACGACGTTTTTCACTCCCAGATCGCGCAACCGCCGGATCACGTCAACCGCCTCTTCCCGCACGTTGTCCTGCAGGCCGATCATGCCGACCAGACGTTCATCCAGGCCGATAAACAGCAGATGACGCCCCAGCGACTCCAGCCGGTCGATTTCATCTTCAAACTCTGAAAAATCAATCTGATAATGACAGCTGAGAAAATGACGGCTGCCCACCACCATCCGGTGATCGTTCATCTCGGACAGTAAACCGTGGGCAATCACATACTCCACTTCGCCATGGTTGATATGCGGCAGCTCAAGGTGCGCCGCCGCGGCGACCACCGCTTTCGCCAACGGATGATTGCTGTGTTCCTCAACGGAAGCGGCTATCGCCAGCAAACGCTCGGCCCAGGCTTTTTGCGGGTCGAAGCTGACCACATCGGTTACCAGCATATCGCCGTGGGTCAGGGTGCCGGTTTTATCAAACACCACCGTATCGACCGCGGCCAGTTGCTCAATCGCCCGTCCGCCTTTCAGCAGCAGCCCCTGACGCGCCGCCCGGCTCATGATCGATTTAAACGCAATCGGCGTGCTCAGCTTCAGGGCGCAGGAGTAATCCACCAGAAAAACCGCGGCCAAACGCTGCCAGTCACGCGTCAGGGCGAACACCGCCGCGCCGGCGCCCAGGGTGATCGCCACGCGCCGGTCGGCCATCTGCTGGGTCACCTGCTGCGTTTCGCTGCGCTGGCTCAGGGAATCGCTGATAAAACGCCGGATACTGGCGGTGGACGACTCATCGCCCACCCGCTCGGCGCGGACCGTAATATTGCCATCCTGCACCTGCGTGCCGGCATACAGCCAGGCGCCCCGCTCCCGGCGCACCGGCACGCCTTCACCGGTCATCGAGGACTGATTAATCAGCCCCACGCCGCGCAGCACCGTGCCGTCGGCGGGGATATTGTCTCCCGGCCCCAGCAGCATCAGATCGCCGTTAACCAGCTCGCCGCTCTGAATTTCCTCGCGCTTACCTTGCCGCTCAACCCAGACGGGGTGCTCTCTGGGCTGCATCAGGTCCGCCAGCAGCGCATCGGAATGGCGGCTGGTTTCCTGCTCAAGATACTCGCCCAGCGTCAACAGCGACTGGGTGATCATCGCCGTGCGGTGATCGCCCCGCGCCATCGACAGCCCCAGCGCCAGCGCATCCAGCACCGCCACTTTCAGTTGGCCATGGGCGAGGCTGTCGGCGCCCTCTGCCAGCGTCGGCGCGGTCAGCAGCAGGGCCGGCAGCGCCGCCCAGTTTCCAGGCAGCAGTTGGGCCAGCGCCACGCCGCCGAGATTAAGCAGGTTATCGCTGCCGCAATATTCGGCCTCATAGTCTCCGTGGGAACACGCCGTCCAGTCCAGCTCCTGCGCCTTCTGCAACAGGATTTCACCGTTGGTCCGCCCGCTTTCGTAGGTAATCACCGCTGAACAGGCCTCGGGACGCAGACGCACGCCGTTAACGCCGCTGAACGAGAGGAGCTGGCGTTTCAGCCACGCCAGCCCCTGGGGACGGCGCCGCATCTGTGGAATGCGCAGGCGTATCCGCCCCGGCAGTTGATGAACCGGCGTGATGGTTTCAGGCAAATGGCGGATCACTCGGCATCCTGCTCCCGATTACGGTAGTAATCCAGCTCGGCCTGCAAATCGGCCAACCGCTCCTTCAGCTCTTCCACTTCGCCGCGCACCGTCCCCCATGCCTTACTGGCCGTGGTGGAGATGCCTTGCTGCACCTCGCGATTACTCAGCAGATAGGCGATGGCGGCGCCGGCCACCACGCCGGAAATCAGGTGCGCCCGACCGTTGGCCTGGCGATAAGGGGCCGGCGGCAACGGCTGTGCCGGGGGATATGGCGTCTGCGACAACGGTTGTACCGGAGGATACGGCGTGTAATACGGGTAGTACGCATAAGGATAATCAGGCTGTTTCATTATCTACGTCCTTTTTAGCGATCGCATCCAGCAGATAGATACCGGCGGCGCCGGCGCTCAGCAAGGTCAGCAGGGTCAGCGCGGGCCGGCCGGCGGTGGCATTCGCGACCGCCATCACCGCGCCGCCGACCATGCCCCCTTTGGCGGCGTCATACATAACGGCGGCGGCGGTCTGATGCAGAGTTTTTTCGCCCTGCTGATAGCAACGCCATTGCTCCACGCAGGAAGCCGCGGTGCCTACCAGCGCGCCGGCGATAACCGCCCGGCTAACCGGACTCAGACTGTCACGATTGTTGCTCATTCTGCGGCTCCTCGCTTGCCGGCTGTTCCTGCTGGCGATGGCGCTCTACCGATTCATTAAAGCCCTCTTTCCCCGCTTTCAGCGTATCGCGGAAAATGGTGGAGCTGGTGGCGGCGGTCTCTTTCAGGCTTTCCGCGCCGCTTTTCACTCCGTCCTTGACCTTGGCGCCCCCCGTTTTAAGTAAATCGCCGGTGCTGGCGACGGTCTGCAACAGCAGATTGCGCACGCCTTCATTGGTTAACAGCAGCGTGACGGCCGCGCCGATCATGGCGCCTTTCCAGAACTCTTTATCGTCCATACCAATCGTCCCGATAATGTTTTTCAGTACTCCCGCCTGTTCGCCCATCATATTTTCCACCACGCTCTGCGCCTGGGCGTTCCAGTCAACGGCGGGCTGAGCGTGATGATGATGGTGAGGAGGCGGCGTCTGTGGCGGTACGCCCGCCTGCGGCGGCGCCGGATATCCCATGGGCGGAAATCCCGGCATCATTTGCGGATACCACATCGGCGGATGCTGCCAGTACGCGGGCGACGGCTGAGGCGGCGTGCCCGGCGCCGGCGGATAATAAGGGTAGCCAAACGGCGGGTAATAGGCGCCCCCCTGATTCACTGGATTGCTATTATCATTGCTCATATTCGATTCCTTAATAATTAGGATAACGGCGAGAGCGACTGAATCAACTGCTCCAGCGCTTGCCGGGCCGCGGTATCATCCGCGCCGAAAAGCTGCGTCAACACCGCCGGATTGATTCGCCCGGCGTCATACTCCAGCAGCACGCTCCCGGTGCGGCTATTGAGGGCGTAACTGCGCAGCGCATTTTCCGGGCGGCATAACGCCTCAAGTTTTTCCAGCTTGCCCTTGCCGAGACTGGGGATCAGCCGGTTGGCGAAGCGTAAACGGATACGTCCCGGTATATGATGTTCGATAGTCACAAAACGGCGTAGCATCATCATTCCGCTTAAATCTTCTGACTCCATACGGCTTCCCACCTCTGCGATCGTGGCGGACAAACGCCAGACCCTGCCAATAACCTTACAAACATTGTTATTATCGGCCGGTGCGGCTGTGATTCTTTGCGGTTTATCAAGTGGTTCTGGTTTATGTTAGTTGGAGGGGTAAAAACTTCCGGGAGAAAACATGCCTGGAGCGAGGCCGGCAGCAAGCCAATGGGCAGGTATTCCGTAGTCTGGGCGACAAAGGCCCCCAGCATCAATACCAGGAGCCTATGCATTTACCGTTCTCCGGTGCGCAGGAAATCTGTCACCAGTTGAGCGAATTCATCAGGACACTCCAGCGGGGCCAAGTGTCCGCTGTTCAGTTCCGCATAGCGCGCACCCGAGATCGCCGCCGCCAGTGCGCGTGCATGAGCCGGCGGCACCATATGGTCATGGGTGCAACCAATTACCAGTGCGGGTTTGGTGATGCGTTTGATCTGCTCGCTTACATCCAAGGAGAGATCAAGTTCTACTTGGCGCCCCATGCCTTCCCATTGGTTGCCAATGACGATCGCCTCGATGTTTTCCTCGATTTGTTGAGGGCTGAGACTGGCAAGGAAATTGGGGCTGAAGCCGGTCAATAATACGAGACGGGCCAATGCTCGACGATCGCTGTGGATCAAATCTCGCCAAAGTCCAAACTCCAGTTGCATACGCCCGTCCTCACCGGAAGCGAATCCAGCCAACAAGACGACGGCGCGCACATCTTCTGGATATTCTGCCGCGATATACGCCGCCAGACTTGCCCCTAGCGAAAAACCGACAAGATCGAACGGTGTTGCATTCGCGTCCCGAGCAGCCGCGATGACTTGTGCGGCCAATTCCCGAATGAGCAGAGGCTTACCATCATCCTCCGTTTTCCCCGACCCGGCGTAATCGGGTCGTACCACCTTCCAGTATGGTGTGAAGCGTTCGACCAGATGCCCCCAGTTGCTATCCCCGTCACCACCCGTGCCGTGAACCAGCACCAGTCCAGGGCCATCTCCATCGACCCGATAGAAGACTTTCGCGCTATCTACTTCAACCATCGCCATGATTTCCAACCTCGCTTTTATCAAAGAAGGCTTTAGGCTAAACTTTGACAGTGCTGTCAAGGTCAAGAGGAAATGCGAGGCTTATCATGCGGATTGGAGAATTGGCGCGCCGCACCGGCGTCAGCGAGCGGATGCTGCGCTACTACGAGCAGGAAGGTCTGCTGCAACCAGCGCGCACGGACGCGGGCTACCGTGACTATGGCAATGCAGAAGTGCAGGTCGCCCAACGCATACGCATACTGAGCGCGGCAGGATTGAAGATCGAGACGATCCGTATCCTGTTGCCTTGCATTCTGGACAACCAACCTCGCTTTGAACCGTGCAAGGAAGTGCGGGCCGCATTGCGGCAGGAAGTCGAGAAGCTGGACGAAAAGCTGCGCGACCTTGGCGAGAGCAGGCAAATAGTCGCGAGCTTCCTGAATGGCGTCGAGACCGACAACGGTTGCCAGGGTACAAAGCGCTAGCGCGTCTTTTGCGCCCCGCAGGTGCGAAACAGCGGCGATTGCTTGATGTGCAGCTTCTCCGCTGCGCAGGCGAAGTGCAGTTCTTCGGCGACCGCGGGAAAAAACGCAAATGCCGAAGCGCCATCGTTCACCTACCCACGAAGCCTTGTGCCGAGGAATGCGGGATGCCGCATCTGCCACAGCATCCAGGCGATTCCCAGGCCCACGGCCACTGCGCCGACCCAAGCGGCGCTGGTCAGGCCCATCACTTCCAGGCTGGCCCCGCCCAGCAACGAACCCAGCGCGATGCCGCCATTGAAACCGGCGATGTTCAGCCCGGCGGCCACCGCAGGCGCCTGCGGCGCGTGGCGGTGCGACAGTCCGATCACCCGTGACTGCAAGGCAGGAACCGCCGCGTAGGTCAGCGCACCCAGCAGGCCCGTCAGCAGCACCATCAACGGTAAGGACGGCGCCGATACCCATATCGCCAGCAGCACCACGGCGAGGCCGACCAGCACCGTCATCACGGCCGCATCTGCGCCCTTGCGGTCGGTCAGCCGCCCGCCCCAGACGTTGCCGATGGCCGCCATCACGCCGTAGCCCAGCATCAGCAAGCTGGCCGTACTTTCGCTGACTTTCGTCACTTGCAGCAGGATTGGCGAAATGTAGGTGTAGAGCGCAAACGACCCGGCATAGGCCAGCACGGTGATGCCGGCCCCACCCAGCAGGCGCGGATTAAACATGGCTTTCAGGCCGTCCATCGCGTTGGCCTGCTTTGAGCCGTCCTTCCGATCCGTCGGCATCAGAGCCAGCAGACCCAGGAAGCCGATGGCGCCACTCGCGGCCACGGCCATGAAGATGACCTGCCAGCTCAAGACGCCGCCCAGGTAGGTGCCGAGCGGCACGCCGAGCGCCAGTGCCAGCGTCAGGCCGCCGAACACCACGGCCACCGCCGCACCGGCACGATGCCGCCCCGCCAGTTGGGTCGCCGCGCTGGACGCCACGGCGAGAAACACGCCGTGCCCCAAGCCTGAAGCAAAGCGGGCGACCAGCATGGGCGTCAGCGCATCGGACAGGCTGACCACCGCGTTGCCCAGCGTGAACAGCCCCATTGCCACCAGCAGCAGCTGCTTGCGCGGCCAGCGTGTGGCAAGCGCCGTCAGGCCCGGCGCACCGATCACCGCGCCCAGCGCATAGGCCGTGACCGCCGTGCCAACCTGGCTGACGCTGGCATGCAGATCGGCGGAAATGGTGGAAACCAGCCCGATGGTGACGAACTCGGTGAAGCCCAGGGCGAACGCGCATAGCGCGAAGATGTAGATGACGAAAGGCATGCGCTCGTTCATGGCTCAGGCCCGCCCCGCCGGCACCACGGTCAGCAACGTCAGCATCGCTTCGGCCACGCCCTTGGCCGAAGCGGGGTTCTGACCCGTCACCAGCCGCCCGCTGACCACCACCTGCGCCTGGAAGTTCGGCGCGGGCACATGCCGGGCGCCGCGTTGCGTCAAGGCATCGGCCAGCAGGAACGGCACCGTATCGCGCAGGCCGACCGCACGTTCCTCGTCGTTGGTGAAAGCCGACACGTCTTTGCCATCGACCAGATAGCGGCCCTCGGACAGCTTGACGTTCACCAGCCCGGCCGGCCCGTGGCACACCGCCGCGACCACGCCGCCGCGCTCGTAGATGCGTGCGGCGATGGCCGCCAGTTCAGCGTTGTCGGGGAAATCCCACATCGTCGCGTGACCGCCGGCATAGAAGATCGCGGCATAGGCTTCGGGATCGACCTGAGACGGCGCCAGCGTGGTGTCGGTGGCGTTGCGCAGCGCCGCGTCGTTCCAGAACGCGGCATTGACCGGATCGTCCAGGTCGAGGCCATCGACATACGCCTTGCCGCCCTTGGGGCTGACGAAATCAACGGTGTAGCCGGCGGCGCTCAACACGTCGTGCGGGTGCGTCACTTCGGAAAGATAGAACCCGCTGGGCGCGACGTTGGCTGCCCCGGCAGGCCCTTTGCGGTCATGGCCGGTCAGGACGAAAAGAATGCGGTGGGTCATCAGAAACTCCTAATGGGTGCGCGGCCGGACGCACCTGAAGATGGCACGCGGGCAACGCAGCATATGGGGATAAGGAGTGTCATTCTGGCGGTTTTGCTATACCCTTAAAATAACCAAAATAGACAAACACTTTCCCCGGAATGAACCAAATGTCCCTGCGCAATCTGGATGACTTGGCGGTATTCGTACACGTGGTGGAGCGGCATAGCTTTTCCGCCGCCGCGCGCGACCTGCACCTCGCGCCCAAGACGGTCAGCAAGCAGATCGCCCGGCTGGAACAAGCGCTGGGCACCACGCTGTTCGAGCGCAACACCCGCAATCTGCGTATCACCAGCGAAGGCCGCGCCATTGCCGAACGGGCGCGGGTCGCCCTGGCGGTGCTGGAAGAAATGCAGGAACTGGCGACCGGCGGCAGCCAAGAATTGAGCGGCGCCATCCGTCTGACGGCGCCCACGCCGTTCGGTCGCAAGTTCGTGGCCCCGGCGATTAACGATTTCTGCCGCCTGCATCCCCGAGTCGGCTTTGATCTGCGCCTGTCCGATCAGGTGCAGGATCTGTATAGCGGCGACCTGGATT
This sequence comes from Brenneria tiliae, assembly GCF_023347575.1. Lineage (NCBI taxonomy): Bacteria > Pseudomonadati > Pseudomonadota > Gammaproteobacteria > Enterobacterales > Pectobacteriaceae > Brenneria > Brenneria tiliae. Next base: position 323,590 of record NZ_JAKPCB010000102.1, read on the forward strand.
TGGCGATCCGCATGGGCGAACTGGCCGATTCGCGGCTGGTGGCGCGACGCGTGGCCGACAACCGGCGTATCCTGGCGGCCTCTCCCGCCTACCTGAAAGCGCATGGGCAGCCCGCGCAGCCGGAAGAACTGGCGCGGCACAACTGCCTGGTGTTCGCCTATCCGGGCCTGCTGCAAAGCACCTGGCCGCTGCGCAAGGGTCGCCGGGAGAAACCCGTCGCGATCAGCGGCACGCTGTGCAGCGACAGCGGCGACGTGCTGCATGCCTGGTGCCTGGCCGGGATGGGCATCTCGCTGCGCGAGACCTGGGACATTCACGAAGAACTGTGCGACGGACGGCTGGTGCGCGTGTTGCCGGAATGGGAAGCCCTGCCCTCGAAGATCAGTCTGGTGCGGGCACGGCGCGAACCCGTGCCGCGCCGGCTGACGGCATTCAGCGATTTCCTGCTGGAACGCTGGCGGGATGCGCCGTGGGATGCGATCTGACAATCCTGCATTGGCGGCCGACACCTTGATGGTCGATGCGATGTCCACGTTGCCGATGACATTGGCTGCGCCATAGCTTCCCTGGTGCCACGGGATCGACGCAACGGAGAATCCGGTGATCTGAGCCAGGATCAGCGTGAAGTAGCTGAAGGCGGCGAAAGTGGAGCCAATCATCAGCAGGCGCTGGCGTTGCAGCGTAGATTCTTTGAAGCGTTCGATCTGCACCCGGAAATCGTCTTCGGCTCCGCGTTGGTCCTATGCGATCCAGCCTCGTCCGCCACTCGTGTTTCCCCCCTCACTGCAGGTTCTGCTGCGCCTCAGTTGACAAACGACTGTATCCAGAACACCCCAATCCAGATGCGTCATACGCGACGCAGTGCTATATTTGAGCTTGACCGTTTACTTTGAGCGTCGAGTACCATCGTATGATTCCATTTGCACGCCATTCCAAGTCTGCCTGGACCACAAATAATGTGGCTTGCAGCTTGCGCGCAACGAATCCGCCTCCCGCCTCATCTGTCGCGCCTCCGGCGGACATCGCCGTGGCTGGCGTCCATCCGCCACGCGCGATCGTCCTGGGCTGATCCCAGCCCGCCTCGCGGCTCCTCCTGAAACCAATTGAGTTCCACTGGCGCAGTTGCGTCCAGTGGATGGCCGGGGCCTGTTCTTTATTCGACAAGTGAGCGCAACATGATTTCCAAGTCCTCCACATGGGCGGCCTTCGCCGCCATGTCCACATTCGTGCTGCTATGGGGCAGCGCGGCTATCTTCACTCGCTGGGGGCTCGATCACGGCTCCGTGTTCGCGCTGCTGATCCTGCGCTTCTCACTGGCACTGGGCGCCCTGCTGCTGATCGGCCTGCCCGGCAGGCGATGGCTGCCCGAGCCTGGTACACGCTGGCAGGTCGCCGCAACGGGGTTGCTGCTGATCGGCAGCTATTCGGTCTGCTACTTCCAGGCGATGGCCCACGGCATCACTCCAGGGCTGTTGGCGACGCTGCTCGGCGTACAGCCGATCCTGACCCTGCTGCTGACCGAACGGCGTTTCTCCGCATGGCGTTTGTGCGGCCTGCTGCTGGCACTGTCCGGCCTGACGCTGGTGGTTTACCAGAGCCTGGTATTGACGAAGCTGTCCGGGCTGGGCATGGGCTTTGCGCTGGGCGCGCTGCTGTGTATGACGTTCGGCGCCATGCTGCAAAAACGCATCCAGCAGGCGCCTGTCGAGGTGTTGCCATTGCAGTATGCCGTGACGCTGCTGCTGTGTCTGGGCTTCGTGCCATTCCAGCCGTTCCATTTCGAGCCGAACCTGGGATTTCTGGTCCCCTTGTTGTGGCTGGGCCTGGGGATCTCGATTGGGGCGCAACTGCTGCTGTACCGGCTGATCCGCAGCGGCAATCTGGTCAACGTCACCAGCCTGTTCTACCTGGTGCCGGTGGTCACGGTGATCCTCGACTACCTGATCCTGGGTAATGCCATGCCTGCGCTGGCCGTGTCGGGCATGGCGGCGATCCTGGCCGGGTTGGCGCTGGTATTCAGGGCGCCGGCGGCATCATTTGGTCGCTGACCTAGCCGGTTCATTGTCCCGATAGCGGCCGGCAATGCGTTCCAGCACGGCGGGTGGCTGGGTTCCTTTGAAAAACCTGCTCGCCGCGACTAATCTCCCACGATTAGCCCGTGCCGCATGTTCTACCTTGAAACGGATACCGATCCCATGAACCACTTCGTCATTATTTCCGGTTGCTCAGGCGGCGGCAAATCGACCCTCCTGACCGAACTCAAACGGCGCGGCCATGCCGTGGTCGAAGAGCCCGGACGGCGCATCATCCAGGAAGAAACGCGCAGCGGCGGCCCGCAAGGGCGGCGGCCAGAGATGCCAAGCCACAAAAAAACGGCGGATTTAGCGGCAACCAAGTGGACAGGACAATATTGGTAACGTAAATTATTCGCATTATTATTCCGTGTTTGAGGTTGCCATGACCCCCTACCTGCACCAGACCCAGAACCGCATTCGCGTCCGTTCCGACTATATCCAGCGTAATCCCAAACAGGTCGCGCGGGTTGTCAGCCAACTGGGCCGGCAGGATGGCGTGCATGAGGTCACCCATCGTATCTATGCGGGGTCGGTGGCTATCTGTTTTGACAGCCGGAAAGTCGCTGTCGATCAACTGATTGAGAAATTTGAACAGCTCGGCTGGCTGAGTTCGGCCAAAGACCGGGACTACATCGACAGCACCATCCGTCGCGGCGCAAAAACGCTGTTGAAGGGCCTGGCGATCGGCGCGTTAAAACGCGCCGTGGGCGGCCCGATCGTTACCGCCATGAGCGTACTGGTGCGCTGATACATCCGCTTGATACGACCATGGGAATTTACCCCATGGTCGCTTGGCCCGGCGTCCATCCCCTTGACTCCATGTGGCTTGTGGAAACCAGGGCTTCCCTGGCGTCATCATGGCAAAAATCAAACTCACCGAGTCCCGCCATCAATGCAGCAAGATAGTAGCCGTCATATTAAAACGGTCTTCTCATGAACTGCGGCGCTGGCCCAATTGTTTCTTCCTCATGGGCATTTCATTGAGGCATGGACAGGTATACCCGTTTCGGGTACAGTTTAGAGGTCAATATGATGCGCATCCTCAAGCGAAAGGACTTTGCTCGATGGCAGGCAAGCGAGAGGTTGCCCGATGTCGCCTTGTGCAAGGCGGTCAAGGAGATGGAAAACGGTTTGATCGACGCGGACTTGGGCGGTTTTCTCTACAAGAAGAGAGTGGCACGCCCCGGCGGTGGCAAGAGCGGCGGCTACCGCACGCTGCTATCAGCCCGGATCGGCGGCCGTTATGTGTTCCTGCATGGATTCCCGAAAAATGACAAGGCAAACATCACGCAGGACGAGAAAAAGGCACTGCAATACGCAGGCAAGGTATTCCTCGAACTTTCCGCGGAAGCCTTGTTGAAGGCATTGCAGTCGGGTGTATTGTTGGAGGTGCATTGTGAGCAAGATCATTGAATCGCTGCGTGACGATCTGGCCGCGCTCCACGAAGCGGGCGCGATCGGTAAGATAACGATGCGGGAGTTCAACACGATTTGCCCGCCGCCGGTGCGGGAGTTCAGCGCCGCCGACATCAAGCGCCTGCGCGAAGAGTTGAAGTTTAGCCAGCCGGTGTTCGCGCTGCATCTGCACACTACGGCCTCGACCGTGCGCAAGTGGGAACAAGGCGAAACCCGCCCCGCTGGCCCTGCGCTCAAACTGCTCAACGTTATCGCCGACAAGGGCTTGCAGGCCATCATTTGACGCCATAGCTTCCCGTCTTTTTTATAGCGGGCTATCCTTGCCCGCTCCTCCTTTTGAACCGTCGTTTAAAATTACTCCCGGCCTTATTCCCTTCACCAGATTTGCCGCGCCGCTACCCCGCCGCGTAAAACCGGACGATTCAGACAATTCCGGATAATAAATTAAACCGACACATTCTCTTGACACTAAAACTCAGCCAATGCAAAACTGTACCGTACAGTTTGTTTTTGTTTGTTTTACGTTCAAGCCGTCAGGTATCTTCGATACCACAGGAGATTGTATGAAAAGTATTGTTCTGCTGGGCTGCATTGCTTCAGCGTTTATGTTAACGGGCTGCGTGTCGCTGTTTTGATTAATTTGTCCGTCCACCTTCTGGTATTTTTGATGCCTTCGGAGATTATATGAAAAACGTATTTTGGCTGGCCTGTATCGCGTCAACCTTGATGTTGACGGGGTGTCTTTCCATAGGCAGCCATATTTAACCTTGTTGACGACAATGGCGCGGGGCCGCGTCACAACCCCGCGTCATTGTTTATTGCCGGTACGGCGTATTGTCACCTCGCAAATTCATATAGAAGCGGAAATAAATTCGCGCAGCCATTGATGCGCCGGATCGCGGTGAGCACGCTCATGCCACAGCATGGACATCTCGAAGCCGGGTACCGCGACTGGCGGCTCAACGCTCTGTAGCGCCGGATTATCTTTCATCAGACGCGACGGCAACATGGCGACGAGATCGGTGCTCGCCAGTACGGAGAGAACAAACAGAAAATGCGCAACGGACAGCACTACCCGGCGGGTCAGGCCAACCGCTGCCAGCACGTTATCGGTGACGCCGCAAAATCCGCCGCCATCCGGCGAAACAATCACCTGTTCGAGCCGGCTGAATTGCTCCATCGTTAGCCCTTTTTTCAGCTTCGGGTGGTTTACGCGTCCCGCCAGAACATAGCGTTCGGCAAAAAGCACCCGCTGATGTAAACCAGACGGCGCACCTTCGCGGGTATGAAAGGCCAGATCGATCTCGCCATCCGCCATCCATTTGGCGATACCGGACGGCGTCATTTCCAGAATAGCCAGCCGGGTTCCCGGCGCGACAATACGCAGCCCGTTTAAGGCAGGCAGCAGGATTGTCAATTCGCTGTAGTCGGAGGCCGCGGCCCGCCACGTAAGCTTGGCAAGCCCCGGATCAAAAGGGCTAGACGGCGATACCGCCCGTTCCAGAGACTCCAGCGCCTGGCGCAGCGGCTCGCGCAACTCATCCGCTCTGGCGGTCGGCCGCATGCCGCGCGGTCCCGGCAGCAGCAAAGGGTCCCCGAAGGCATCCCGCAATCTGGCGAGTTGAATGCTGACCGATGGCTGGGAAAGATGCAGACGCCGCGCCGCGCGGGTGACATTCTGTTCCTCCAGCAAAGCATCCAGGGTCAATAACAGATTGAGATCCAGATTACGGAAATTGTTCATAGCTATACCTGATATAAAAGCAATTCATTTCTAGTATACCTGATAGTGATCTACCCTGCGTCTGTCAACGCTATGGAGATGCGCTTATGAATGTTCTTATTGTTTATGCCCACCCTGAGTCCCGTTCCCTGAACGGCTCGTTAAAAGATTTCGCCGTCAACTATCTTGAGGGCGCCGGACACGCGGTCCAGATATCAGACCTGTATGCTATGGGGTGGAAAGCGACGCTGGACGCCGACGACCGCACCGACAAACCCGACGGCGAGCCTTTTAGTCCGGGACTCGACTCCAAACGCGCATTTGAACAGGGTACGCAGAGCGCGGACATCGCGCGCGAACAGGAGAAGCTGCGCTGGGCGGACGCCATGATTCTGCAATTTCCGCTGTGGTGGTTCTCCATGCCGGCGATTCTCAAAGGCTGGGTGGAACGCGTCTACGCCTATGGTTTTGCCTATGGCGTCGGCGAGCATTCAGAAAATCACTGGGGAGATCGCTACGGAGAGGGCGCCATGGCGGGCAAACGCGCCATGCTGGTGGTTACCGCGGGAGGCTGGGAATCCCACTATGGTCCGCGCGGCGTCAACGGCCCGATCGATGACCTGCTGTTTCCGATCCAGCATGGGACCCTGTTCTACCCCGGTTTCGAGGTGCTGCCGCCTTTCGTGGTCTATCACACCAGCCGCATGGACGCGGACCGGTTCACGCAGGTCTGCGGCGAACTCGGACAACGACTGGATCATCTGTGGGATACGCCGCCCATTGCTTTCCGGCCGCAGAATGCGGGAGCGTACGAGATCCCGGAACTTACGCTGAAGCCGGATATTGCGCCGGGCCGGTCGGGTTTCGCGGCGCATATCGAGTAACGTCCGCGGCGCCGGCCCGCAACGGCCGCGCCGATCGGGTAATTAGCTCAACGGAAGCGCAATCCTAGCGATTGCGCAGCCAGCGGGAGTAGCGGTCGCCTATAAGCTGCACCACGGTCACCATGGCGATCAGGATGGCGATAACGATGACCATCACCTGACTGTCGAAGCGCTGGTAGCCATAGCGGATCGCCAGATCCCCCAACCCTCCGGCGCCCACCGCGCCGGCCATCGCCGACGAGCTGATCAGCGCCACCAGCGTAATGGTGAAACCGCCGACAATCCCCGGCAGCGCTTCCGGCAGATAGACATAACGCACGATATGCCATTTTTTACAGCCCATCGCCTGGGCCGCCTCGACCAGGCCGGGATCGACTTCACGCAGGTTAACCTCGACGATGCGCGCAAAAAACGGCGTGGCGCTGATAGCCAGCGGCACAATCGCCGCCCACACGCCGATGGTGGTGCCCGCCACCCAACGGGTAAACGGGATCAGCGCCACCAGCATGACGATAAACGGCGTGGCGCGGAAGCCGTTGATCACCCCGCCCACCACGCGGTGGAAACGGGGAGAGGCAACCAAGCCGCCCGGCGCGGTCATAATCAACATCACCGCCAGCGGAATACCGGCGACAAAGGCGATACTCCCCGATACGCCGACCATGGTCAGCGTATCGACAAACGCTTGCGTATAGCGGTCAGGCGGAATGGAAAGCGAAGGGAACATAACCAATCACCTCAATTTGATGCGCAATGGCCTGCGGCCCCTGCGTAAGACTGGTGAAATCCGTCAGCGGCGCCGCGGCCGACGCCGCCAGCAACAGACGTCCGTGCGCATGGCCCTGAATGCGATCCATCCCACCATAGACCAGACGCACCGGCGTTTGCAGCGCCTGGGCGATGCGGGTGAAATCCGGCTCCAGTCCCCCTTCGCCGCTGTATGAGAGTTGCCAAATCCGCTCGCCGGCGCCGTCCGACGGCGGCTGCGGCAGCAGGCGGCGCAGCAAATCATCCGGCACGCCGTGCTGCAACGGCGCCAGCAGCGCTTTCGTCGCCTCGTGTTGCGGCGAGCCGAAAACCTGCCAGACTTCGCCCAACTCGGCGATCCTCCCCTGTTCCAGCACCAGCACCCGTTCGGCTATTTCACGGATCACGCTCATCTCATGGGTGATCACCACGATGGTAATGCCCAGACGCCGGTTGATATCGCGCAGCAGCTGCAGAATGGACTGGGTGGTTTCCGGATCCAGCGCCGAGGTGGCCTCATCGCACAGCAGCACGTCCGGCGCGGTGGCCAGGGCGCGCGCAATGCCGACCCGCTGCTTCTGCCCGCCTGACAGCCGGCTCGGGTAGACATTGTGTTTATCCTGCAGCCCCACCAGCGCCAGCAGCTCGGCCACGCGCCGGTTGATCCGTTCCTGCGGCACGCCGGCCACCCGCAGCGGCAGCGCCACGTTTTCCCAGACCGTTCTGGCCGCCAGCAGGTTGAAATGCTGAAAAATCATGCCGACGCGGCGGCGCAGGTTCACCAGTTGGTTTTCATCAAGGGTACTGATATCGACGTCGTCGATAAGCACCCTGCCGACCGTCGGCCTCTCCAGGCGGTTAATGGTGCGCAGCAGGCTGGACTTGCCCGCGCCGCTGCGACCGATAATGCCGAAAATGCACCCCGCCGGAATGATCAGACTGATATCCGTCAGTGCCTGTACCGGCTTATCCGGCGAGGGGTAAACCCGGGAAAGGCGCTCAAAGGTCACCGAAGAGCCGGATGCGCCGCGCGGCGCCGATACGTCGGAGGACGCCCCGGCGACAGACTGCGCGCCGGCCGCCGGTTTACCCCAATCCAGTATCGTTTTCATCACCGCGCCCGCCAGACTCATGGCTTCGCGCCCTCCTTGAGCCAGGGCAGCGCATACAGGTTGGGATCGTTATTGAAGCGTTTGGCGATGGTATCGCGCACCGCGGCGGAGTTCTGGTAAATGCTGATAAATTTCCGTAACAGCGGATCGTCGGCGCGATCGCTGCGGGCGGTGAAATTCATGGCGTAGTAGGTATCGCTGACGCCGGAATAGAGCAGCGCCTGACTGGCTTTCTCCGGGATCCCGGCGTTAAAGAAATAGGAAGGCCAGACGATGGAGAGATCGAGATCCTGCAGGGAACGGATCAGCTGCGGCCCTTCTATCTCGAAAAATTTCAGCTTATGCGGATTATCCGTCACGTCATCCAGCGTGGCGTCCGTGGCCTCGCCGTTGCGCAATTTGACAAGATTCGCTTTCTGCAACAGCAACAGCGCGCGACCCTGATTGACCGGATCGTTGGGTACGCCGACTTTCGCGCCCTGCGGCACCGCGTTCAGATCGGTTATTTTATTCGAATAGATACCGATATTTTGCAATAAACCAAAATCGATATTCTTTAATTTATATCCGCGTTCTTTGATGGCATTTTGCAGGAATGGCTCGTGCTGGAAAAAATTCAGATCGATATCGCCGTTATTCAGCGCTTCATTAGGCAAAGTCCAGTCGGTAAATTCCACCAGTTGCACATCGATCCCCTGCGCCTTCGCCTCATCGACCACGGCCAGAATGGCGTCTGACGTCGCCCCGGCGGTGGAGCCGATTTTCACCACCTCCGCAGCCTGAACCGTTAGCGCCAAAGAGCACAGCGCGCCGGCGAACAGTTTGCTCAACATCCTTACATATCTATTTTTCATTATAATATTTCCTCTTTGCGGCTCAGCTTTTTACTGGACCATGACTGCTGATAATATTCTGAATACGCCCGTGATATCCGAAGCGGAATTAGTTACTGATGGTTTTTCGGCAAGCCGAAATTTATGGGAAATATATGGCGGTAACCTAATCATTATTCTCGGCAATCCCGTCGTATTTATTGATTACCGACGGTAATTGATGGGTTCAGACCAGTCAAAACAAAAAAATGAAAAAGGATTCCCATTAATTGCATTTAATAAAAGCGCCGTTTATGGCGCGGATAATTGCCGTTCGAATAGTGGTTAATATTTCGCTATTCGGGCGAAGCCTGTTGATGAATAAGCCGGCTCTCAGCTCTCTTCCTGTTGCACATTGTCATAGCCAAACCGGCCGATAAACGGCAAGCGCAGCGCCGGGGAGGTGAGATCCACACCCACATTAATCCCCAACACATTGACCTCAATGCCCTCCTCCGCGCCCAAGGTAAAACCCAGCACGCCCAGCAATGAAACCTGCACGCCCTTGCCGGAAGGAGGCAAGCCGATCGGACGCGTTAACGCACGGTAATCTTTGCCGATGGCGTTGGCCGGCATATCCAGCTTCAGCGCCGGCACTTCCCTGCCGATATGGGCGATAAAGGTATTGCTGTTCGGACCGGGCCAGGCGCGGTAGGTCTGGGGATAGGGATAACTTTTGATCGCCGCCTCAATCCGCGGGATCATCGCTTCGGCCACCGCCCCGCGATGATCCGCCAACAGCGACGGGCGCGCGCCATACCAGTAACCATCCGGGATCGAGCGGTTAAGACGAATCACATTCTCATCGCCCCAGCGGGTGACCTCATAGCGGCTGTATTGGGTTTCGCCGGCTTTCTTGAAGATGATCCACGGATGCACCGCCACCAGCCCTCGCCAGCCGTAGGCGGGCGCCGCATAGATTTGCACTATCGCCGTTTGACGGAATTTCACCGCATCCGGCGCCATCCCAGCGGAGTCGCGCCTGGTTCCCCACCAACTCTGGCCGGTGAAGGTCTCCCCGCGCTGCGTTGCTTTAGCATAACTCTGCCAAAATGACAGCAGCAGCACACAGACAAAACCAATCGTCAACACCTTGAGATAGCTCATCTATTCAGTTACCCCGATGAAAGAATGAAAAGGAGGGATTGGCGAGCGCCATCCGTCACCGGATAAGCCGCGGCGGCCTTATCCGATACCGCCACTTTATACGGTTTTTTTTCAATCTATCACAAGAAGTGCAAAGGAATTGCGGCAAAAAACGGCGCGAAGGGAAGACGCGCCGGGCAGCGCCCTGCCGTATCCTGCAACCTATTGGGGGAAGCGGGCGGTCATAGGCCTTTTTCCTCCAGCAACAGGGCCAGATCGATAAGACGGTTGGAAAACGCCCATTCGTTGTCATACCACGCCAGCACCTTGACCATATTGCCACCGATGACCAGCGTGGAAAGCCCGTCGATAATGGACGAGCGCGGATCCCCCCGGTAATCGGACGAGACCAGCGGCTCGTCGCTATAGCCAAGAATGCCCTTCAGCGCGCCCGACTCGGCCGCGTTACGGAAGGCGGCGTTGACTTCATCCACCGTCACCGCCCGCTTCAACGTGACCGACAGATCGACGATGGAAACCACCGGAACCGGCACTCTTAAAGAATATCCCGTCAAACGCCCATCCAATTCCGGGATCACTTTGCCGATCGCTTTGGCCGCGCCGCTGGAATAAGGCACGATGGAGAGCGCCGCCGCTCTGGCGCCGCGCAGATCCTTTTCCGGCTGATCGTGCAAAGCCTGGCTATTGGTATAGGCATGCGTGGTATTCATCAAACCATGTTCGATGCCGAAAGACTGATGAAGGACCAAAGCGGCCGGCGCCAGGCCGTTAGTGGTACAACTGCCGTTGCTGATGATGCGGTGACGGGCCGGATCGTATTGCTCATGATTGACGCCCATCACTATGGTGATATCGTCGTTCTTGCCGGGGGCGGAAATGATCACGCGCCGGGCTCCCCCTTTGGTGATGTGCGCTTCGGCCTGCGCCTTGTCGGTGAAAAAACCGGTGGCTTCGATAACAATATCGACGCCGACGCTTTGCCACGGGATCGCGCCGGGATCCCGTTCGGAGAAAACGCGAACCGGCTGGCCGTCGATAATCAACGCCCCCTCGGCGGCCTCGACGGCGACCGGCAGGACGCCGGCAAGCGAGTCGTATTTCAGCAGATGAGCCAGCGTTTTGCTATCCGTTAAATCGTTGATCGCCACGACGCGGAAATTGTCTTTGCCTAAAGCGGCACGCAACACATTGCGCCCGATTCTGCCGAATCCATTGATGCCTACGTTGACCATATCAGAACCCTCGTTGTTAATCACAGGATCTAATTTAGGCCGGATTGGATGTGTCGTAAATGACGTAAATAGATCAATTTACGCCAAACTGGCGAGCATGAAACCGCTCTCGGTATTCCGTCGGGGTAAGCTGCAAGTTTCTTTCAAACACGCGGCGCAGATTGAGAGCGCTGCCGAATCCGCTGGCCGCCGCAATCTGCTCAATCCCATCCCGACTTTGCTCCAGCAGTTGGCGCGCCGCATCCAACCGCACCTCTTCAACGTATCGGGCCGGCGACGTCCCCACTTCACGCGTAAACACGCGCGTGAAGTTGCGCGGACTCATGGCAATCTGCCCGGCCAGTTTGTCGACCGAGAGATCGCCGGCGAGGTTTTCCAGGATCCAGCTTTGCAGGTCGCGAATGGGGCCGGCGCGCCGGGACTGATTGAGAAGATAACGGCTGAACTGAGACTGTCCGCCAGGCCGACGCAAGAACATGACGAGATCTTGCGCCACATCGCGGGCCAGAGTAAAACCATAGTCGTTTTCGACCAGCGCCAGAGTCAAATCGAAGCCCGAACTGACCCCGGCGGAGGTCCATATCTCCCCATCCTGAATGTAAATCGGCCCTCTTTCGACTTTTACCCTGGGATAATCCGCCTGCAACGCGTCCAGCAAGCGCCAGTGCGTGGTCGCCCGGCGGCCGTCGAGCAGACCCGACTGCGCCAGAAGTAAAGCCCCGCCGCAAATGGAAACGATACGTTCGGCATAAGGAGCGGCCTGACGCATCCAGTTCGCGACATCAATGCGCTCTTGCTCGCTAACGCCTCTGCCGGTAATCATGAGGGTGTCGCGCTTAACTTCGGGGTCGAGATCGGATAAACGCTGGTCCGCCAGCAGGTTTAACCCCGACATGCCATGCACCACATTGTGAGGCTGGGTGGTGGCGATCGTCAGTTGGTAGCGCGGCTGAACAGCATCCGCCGGCTGTAAACGGTTAGCCTGCATCAGAATGTCGGCTATGCCCGTGGCTTCAAACAGCATTCCCCCGTCGGGGACGATAATCAGAAATGAGCGCATGTCTTAAAATAGATAAAAATACAATTTAAGCCAATATTACGCATTGATGCCGAGGGAATGCAATGACGTTTTTTTACCTGCGTATAGGACGGCGATGCCGCTGCGCCAGCCACAGCAACGGCAACTGCGCCAGCAACGCCAGCAGCACGCCCACCCAGGGCGTCAGCGTCAGACGATCCTGCGCCACCAGCGCGCCGCCCGCCGTCTCGCCCAGGGTAATCCCCAGATTGAAAGCCGAGATATTCAGCGCCGAGGCGAAGTCCACCGCGCGCGGCGTCCAGCGCTCTGCGGTCTCCAGCATACCCGCCTGAAAGCCCGGCGACATGCCGAAGGCCAGCGCGCCCCAGATAAACAGCAGCGGCACCATCGCCAGCTTATAAGGCATCAAAAGCGCCAGCGCCGCGAGCGCCAGCAGCAACCCCGCCAGCAGACGCCGCAAGGCGGCCGCCCAGCCCAGTTTTGTCGCCAGCCGACCGCCGGCCAGATTGCCGATCAGCGTCGCCGCGCCGAACACCATCAACAGCAAACTGGCGCCGTGGACGGAAAACCCGGAAATGTCGGTCAGAATCGGCGTCACAAAAGTGAAGGCCGCGAAGCTGGCGCCGAAACCCAGTATGGTGACGCACATCATCGCCAGGATGGCGGGCTGGCCCAGCGCGGCCAACTGCGTCGTCGCCCGGCCCGCCGACGGCGCCGCTAGCGCCGGCACCCAGCGCGCGGTAGCCGCCCAGGCGACTGCGGCCAGCAACGCCACGGCAAAGAACGGCAGCCGCCAGCCAAAACCATTGCCGATATAACTTCCCAGCGGCACGCCGATGACCATCGCCAGCGTCAGCCCGGCGAACATCAGCGCAATGGCGCGGCTGGCCTGCCCTTGCGGCGCCAGCCGCGCGGCCACCGTCGCGCCGATAGCGAAGAAACTGCCGTGCGCCACCGCAGTGACGATGCGTCCGGTCAGCAGCATGGCATAGCTAGAGGACAAGGCCGCCAGCAGATTGCCGACGAGGAATACGCCCACCAGCGTCAGCAGCACCGGCCTGCGCGGCCAACGCGCCAGCCCCAATACCACCAGCGGCGTGCCAATCGCCAGCGCCAGCGCATATAAGCCGACCAGTCCGCCGGCGCGCGCCAGCGACACGTCAAGATCGGCGGCGATGGCCGGCAGCACGCCGACCACGATAAACTCCGCCACGCCGATGGCGAAAGCGGTCACGGCCAGCGCCCAAACGCCCGGATGGGAGCGGCTCCGACTCATTCCTTGCCTCCCGACCGCGCTCTGGGATAGTCGGTATAGCCTTCGGCCCCGCCGCCGAAAAAGCGGCTGGCGTCGGGTTGATTCAACGTCAATCCCAGCCGCAAACGCGTCGGCAGATCCGGATTGGCGATAAACGGCCGCCCAAAGCCGATCAGATCGGCCCAGCCGTTGCCCAGCGCCTGCTCGGCGCGCGCCAGATCGTACTTGCCGGCGTAGATCAGCGTACCGCGGTAGATCAGGCGCAGCGCCTCTTTAAACGCCGCCGGCATAGTCGGCGCATCCTCCCAGTCCGCCTCGGCGATATGAATGTAGGCCACGCCCAGATCGTCCAGCAACCGGGCCGCGCCGAGGTAGGTCGCCTGCGGGGTGTCATCCACGGCGCCCTGCAAGGTGGTCAGCGGCGCAAGCCGCACCCCAAGACGCTGCGCGCCGGTAACGTCGGCCACCGCCTCCACCACCTCGCGCAGAAAACGCAGGCGATTGGGCAGGCTGCCGCCGTACTCGTCGGTGCGCGCATTGGCCTGCGAATCGATAAACTGATTGATCAGATAGCCGTTGGCGGCGTGCAGCTCGACGCCGTCAAAGCCCGCCGCCAGCGCGTTGCGCGCGGCGTCGGCGTAGCTGCGCACCACGTCGGTAATTTCCGCCGTAGTGAGCGCCCGCGGCGCCGAATGCTGCACCATTTCGCCTGCGCCGGAGAGCGGCCCTTTGCCGGCGGGGTCGATAAACGACATCACGCCTTCGGCCACCAGCGGCGAGGAGGAAACCGGCGCCGCGCCGCCGGGCTGTAATGAGGTGTGCGATACCCGGCCGACGTGCCATAGCTGGGCGAAGATACGCCCGCCGGCGGCATGCGTCGCCTTGGTTACGCCGAGCCAGCCGGCGACCTGCTCGGGCGTGTGCATGCCGGGCGTCCAGGCGTATCCCTGACCCTGCCGGCTGATTTGCGTACCTTCGCTGACAATCAGGCCGGCCGAGGCGCGCTGCGCGTAATATTCCGCCATCAGCGCGGTCGGCACGTTGCCGTCGCCGGCGCGCGAACGGGTCATCGGCGGCATGACGATACGGTTGGGCAATATCAGGTCGCCCAGTTGATAGGGGGTGAAAAGCATCATTTATTGCTCCTGTGTCGCGGCCGAATGGTTCCCGTCCAAAATCGTGGGATCGGCAAACAGCGCATTGAGATCGACGGCGTCCGCCATCACGCGGTTGCCCGCATCGCCGGGATGCAGCCGATCGCCGGAATCGACGTCGCGGTCGAGACGTTCGGGATGCGCCGCATCGCGCAGCGCGGCATCGAAATCAATCACCACGTCGAACGCGCCGCTGTCACGAATCCAGTCATTGACCTGGCGGCGCAAGGCGTCCTTTTCCGGGTGGTAGTAGTCGTCCAACGGCGTGTCGGGCAGCGCGCCGGCGAACGGCGTCAGCGTAGCGCCGATAACGCGCACGCCGCGGCGGTGCGCCTGGGCGATCAATTGGCGATAGCCCGCCGTCAGCGCCGCCAGCGTCGGCCGCGGGCTGGTCGGTGCAAACGCCGTTCCCGGCCAGGCGATATCATTGATACCCAGCATCACGATAACGCTCTGCACGCCCGACTGGTCCAGCACGTCGCGCTCCAGCCGCGCCAGCCCATTGACGCCCATGCCGTCTGAGAGCAAACGGCCGCCGGAGATGCCGGCGTTGATCACCGCCGCCCCATGCGGCGCCAGCCGGGCGGCCAGCAGGTCCGGCCAGCGGCGGTCTTTATCCAGCGAGGCGGCGGCGCCGTCGGTAATGGAATCGCCGATTACCGCCACCGCCCGCGCCGGCGCGGGCGTCTCAACCTCAACGCCCGACCACAGCAGCCGCGTGGTGGTAATCTGCGCCGCACCCTCTGCGTCGGACCATTGGCGGTCCGACGCGCGATCGCCGGGAACGATCCAGCCGCTCTGCCGGCCGTCCCAGTGGAACGTGCTGACCGGCGTTTTTTCAGGCAGATACAGACTTAGCGCCACCTGCCCCAGCGCCGGCACGGACAGGGCGACCGGATCGCTGATAAGCGACGCGCCGGGGAGGATCGTCGCCGTTTCCCGTCCGCCGAACGTCAGGGTACGCAGGCTGTCGGCGACCAGAGCAACGTCCGTTGCCGGCAGCGCGAGCGTCGCTTTCCCCAGCGTAACGGGCTGACGGCCATAGGCATTGGACAGCAGGATACGTATCCGCTCTCCGCCCAGGCTGACGCGCGCTATCTGGCGTACGGTTTGATGATGCAGTTCGCTCGGCGCATTGAGAGGAAACAGGAAATCCGTACCCCACACCGGCTGAGGGCTGGCGCTCCAGGTCGCGACCCAAGACGGTTCATCGGCGGCGCGCCCGGCGGCGGGGAATAGACCGGCGGCAAGCGCCACGCTCAGCATCAGGGAGCCGGAGAATTGAGTGAGTGTTTTCATATCAGTGAATTCAGTAGCAATATGTCGATAAATAATGAACTCAACGACATAAATGAACTAGACTGGCGTCAGGAAAAACATTTATGAATTGAAGTCATCAAGGAGGCCGTTATGTCTCGTCTGGACGTCAACCGATCCGGGGAACTGGAGGTGTTTGTACAGGCCATCGAGCTGGGCGGATTTTCCGCCGCCGCCCGGGCCTGCGGCATGACGCCCTCCGCGGTAAGCAAACTGATTAAGCGGCTTGAGAGCCGCCTGGGCACCCGGCTGGTGAACCGCTCCACGCGCCAACTGCAACTTACGCCGGAAGGCTGCGCCTTTTACGAGCGCGGCGTACGCATCCTGAACGATCTGAACGAAGCGGAGCGCTGCGTCAGCGCCCACTCGACGCCGCGCGGGCGGCTGAGGGTCAATGCCAACGTCACCTTCGGCAACCATTTTCTGCTGCCGCTGGCCGCGGAATTTCTGGCGCGTTATCCCGACGTGATGCTGGACATCGTCCTTACCGATGAGGTCATCGATATTCTGGAGCAGCGCACCGACGTGGCGGTGCGCGCCGGCCCGCTTAAAAGCTCCAATCTGCTGGCGCGCAAACTCGGCCAGACGCGCATGACCATCGTCGCCGCGCCCGACTATTTGCAACGCCACGGCACGCCGTCCACGCCGGATGAACTGGCGCGGCATAACCGACTGGGCGCCAACTATGCGCGCGCCCAGCCCGGCTGGCCGCTGCGCTACGCCGGCGAGGATATCGTGGTGCCGGTCACCGGCAACGTGCAGGCCAGCGACGGCGAAGCGCTGTACCAACTGGCGCTCGCCGGCGTGGGTCTGGCCCGTCTGGCGGCCTTCCGGGTGCGCGACGATATTGCCGCCGGCCGCTTACGGCCGGTGCTCGAAGAGCTCAATCCGGGCGATATCGAAGAGATCCATGCCGTGTTCGTCGGCCAGGGCGGCTACCTGCCGCTGCGGGTGCGCGCCTTGCTGGACTTTCTGGTGGAACGGGTCAGGATCGACGGGCAGTGAGCGGGTCCGGCGATGGTAAGGATCAGCTCTTCCTCACCGTAATACTCCATTGGGCGTCGCCCACCTGCCGATAGTCGGAGACGACGTGCCCCTCTTGCGCCGCCCACAGCGGAATACTCTCAGTGGCCTGGGTGCAGTCGAAATCAATCACCAGTTCGTCGCCGGATTGTAGCGTCGCCATCGCTGCTTTGGCTTCAATCAGCGGAAACGGGCAGACCTGGTTGATAACATTAAGCTTTTTAATCATAACGACTCCTATAACGCGATCAGTTGGAGGCAGCTTGCAGATTCGCCCGGCGCTGCGGACGGACGAATAAATACCATGACGCCGTCCATGCCCCCAGAATCATACAGGCCAGCCCGACCCAGCCCTGCCAGGTGATCAGCGCGGTCATCACCAAACCGTTGCCAATAGAGCAACCGCCGGCGATGCTGGCGCCGAATCCCATCAGAATGCCGCCGGCGACACTGCGCACCGAGGTCGCGGCGTCGGCGGCGCGGATACGGAATTCACGACTGCCTTTGGCGGCGATAAACGACCCCAGAAAAATCCCCAGCACCAGGAACACGCCCCAGTTAAGGAACCTGTCATTCCCGATCACCAGATACTGCAAGATATTGGCGCTGGGCGTGGTAATGCCCAGGCCGAACACCCGCCCGGTGGCCGCGCTGAGCGGCCAGGCCAGCAGGGCGATAAGCCCAATCAGCACCGCGGTGACGAACGGATGCCAGCGTTTTTCAAATAACAGGTGCGCCAGGCCGGATTTCCGCCGCGGCAGCGCGGCAACGTTCAGCCTGGGCTTTTTCAGCTCTTTCGCCGCCAGCCAGCCGGTCACTGCGATCAGCAGCGCGATAAACAGCCACGGCGACAGGCCCAGCGTTTCGGCAATGGAGTTATGTTCGGTGCTCAGCGACTTTATCTGCCGGTTGAAGACGGTCAAATGTTCGGATCGCATCACGGCGCTGGAAAGCATATAGGCGAACAGCGCGATCCAACTGGCGATAAGCCCTTCGCCGGCGCGATACCAGGTGCCGGTGGCGCACCCGCCCGCCATCACAATCCCGATGCCGAACACATAGCTGCCCAGCACGGTGCCGAACCAGGGAAAAGCGCCGGCGTCATAGTTTAATCGCCCGGCGGCGATCAGGGCGAAAACCCCGACGCTTTGAATCGCAATGGCGATTAACAGGGCGTAAAAGATGCGGTTGTTTTTGGCGATATACATATCGCGAAAGCCGCCGGTAAGGCAGAATCTGCCGCGTTGCATCACAAAGCCGAGCAATGCGCCGCATAACAGTCCGGTGAAGATCGGTTGCAGCATAATCATGCACCATTCTCACATTATAGGGAGCATAAAGTATTCGCCCCCGCCGTCCGGCCAGCAAATAACCAAAGAAAATAATATATACCTGAATAGTTCAAGGAGAACTGTCATCCCCGCCCCGACGAAGCGCCTGTTTTCTTCATCGTTCAGCTCCGCCGACCGCCGGCCATGATGTGAACGGTGGACTATTTTGATTTGCCGCGCCACGGAAGACAAAAGAATCCCTCTGCTGAACAAGCCCGCCGCTACGGCGCCATTTTCGCCCATGCTAGGGTAGTGGCCGCATCAGAACGGAGGCAGCCCGAACAGCATGAAAAATCCTTTATTATTTGCCAATCCGCGCGTTTATTTTGGCGAAGCGGCAACGGAGGCGTTGCGCGCTTTCAACGGCAAGAACATCGCCATTGTGACCGATGACTTTATGGTCAAATCCGGTAAAACCGACTATCTGGCAGGCTTTATGCCGGACGCGCGCATCACTATTTTCAGCGGCGTCACCCCTGACCCGGATGTGGATATCCTGCAAACCGGCGCGACGCAGTTCAAAGCGTTTCAACCGGAGGTGATTATCGCGCTCGGCGGCGGTTCATCGCTGGATGCGGCTAAAGGCATCAAGGTGACCTTGCAGGAGTATTGCCCGGAAAAAACCATTACGCTGATCGCCATTCCCACCACCAGCGGCTCTGGTTCGGAGGTGACCGCCTACGCCATTATCTCCGATACCGTACACGGGCAAAAATACCCCCTGGTCGCCGATCAACTGCTGCCGGACATCGCCATTCTCGACCCGCATCTGGTGTTGAGCGTCCCGCGCGCCGTGGCGGTGGATACGGGAATGGACGTTCTGACGCACGCGATTGAAGCTTACCTCTCCCCCGCCGCCAACGATTTCAGCGACGCGCTGGCCGAAAAGGCCATCAGGCTGGTCTGGCGTTATCTGCCGCAGGTGTTCGACCACGAAAAAGACCTCGCCGCACGCAGCAGAATGCACAACGCCTCCTGTATGGCGGGCATGGCGTTCAACGCCGCCGGGCTCGGCCTGGTACACGGCATGGCGCATGCGCTGGGCGGCGTATTTCATATTCCCCACGGCAAGATTAACGCCATGCTGTTGCCGCTGGTGATTGACTACAACGCCGCCAACGGATCCGCGGAAACGCTGGAACGCTACGCGCGCTGCGCCCGGATACTCGGCGCGACGCAGGCGGACAAACGGGAAAGCATTCAACAGTTCACCCGGCTGATTCGGGCGATGAACCGCCGGTTCGGCATTCCCGCCACGCTGCTGGAGCTGAACATTACTCAGGCCGATATCGCTCGGCACCGCGAACGCCTGATTCAGGCCGCGCTGGCCGATGGCTGCACCGCCACCAACCCGCACGTCCCGACCCATGGCGATATTGACGGCCTGATTACGCAGATCGCAGGCTAATCTGGACGGAATTGTCACGCCCCGCGTCAGCAGGGCAATAAAGTCCTCCTGAATAGCAAAACTTAGCGCGCCGCATTGATTATGTTGATGCTCAGTGGAGTGAAACGTCATCAGGCTTATTCACCCATTTTCACCGTCAACGGCAAAAAAGATCACACCAGGTAACGGAACCTATGAATGCTACCCAGCAACAAGCAGAACGGATCACCCGGCAAATTGTTCAGGAACTGGCCGCCGGCGGCGCGCGGCGCCCGGCAACGCTTCAGGCGCCGGTGGGCATTTCCAATCGCCACGTTCATCTCGCCCGTGAGGATATGGATATCCTGTTTGGCTACGGCTCGACGCTGACGCGGATGAAGGCCGTCAAACAGCCCGGTCAGTTCGCCGCCGAGGAAACCGTTATCCTGCGCGGCCCGAAAGGGGATATCAAAAATGTCCGGGTGCTCGGTCCGTTGCGCCCCGTTACGCAGATAGAAATTTCCGTCGCCGATGGCTTTACTCTCGGCGTCGACGCGCCGATCAGAATGTCCGGCGACCTGGAAGATTCGCCCGGTATCGAACTTGTCGGCCCGCAAGGCAGCGTGAAAAAGGACCGCGGGACGATCGTCGCCTGGCGGCATATCCACATATCCCCGGAAGAAGCGGAAAGCCAGGGTCTGCGCGACGGGATGGAAGTCAGCATTCAGGCCGCAGGCAAGCGCGGCGGCCTGATGCAACGCGTGATTGTCCGGGCAACGCAGGCATCGGTGCTGGAACTGCACATCGATGTGGAGGAAGCCAACGCCTACGGATTACGCAATGGCGATCGGGTAAGCATCCTCACAGGCGCATGACCAATGAATAGCCAGACGCTGTCATTACTGATCGACGACATCATCGCGGAAATCATGGCCGATAAGGTGCGGCACGCCATTGCCTCGCCGCGACCGGCCCTGCTGGTGGCGATCACCGGCGACGATGCCGCCGGGTTTCCGGCCACGCTGCGCTACCTGACGGCGCTGGAACGGGGCGGCTATGCGCTGTATTTGCTGTTTTCCCATAGTGCGCAAAGCCTTGGCGCCGCCTGGGCCGGAGAGATTAGCCACGCCTTGCCGCGGGCGCGCCAACTGACCGAAAAGGATATCGAACCGGCCCATTGGCAAAACAGCGAAGCGTTGCTGCTGCCTGCGCTATCCAGCAACAGTCTGGCCAAAATCGCACTCGGGATAGGCGACAATCTGGCAGGCCGCATGGTTTTTCAGGCGCTGGCGCAAAACCTGCGCATAATGGCGACGCTTAACCGCGAGTGCGACCCCGCACGGCAGGCGAGCGTATTACCGGCGGCGTATCTGGCGCAGTTGCGCCGCTACGTCGATACGCTGCAGCGCATCGGCATCCATTTTATCACCCCGCGGGCCAGCGCAGGCGCCACGCTAAACCGCCCCTTTTCTCATCCGGCCGACCTGCCCCGCCCCGGCGGCGGCAAGCGTCTGATTACGCAACGGGAGGTGAGGCTGCATGATGCCCGGCAGGCTCTGTATGTGGACGCGGACGTACTGATTACCCCCGCGGCCCGCGATGAAATCGCCAATAGAAAAATCACCCTGATAACCCATCCGCAGGAGGCTGCATGTATCTGGCAACAGTGACGGGAACGGTGGTCTCCACCACCAAACACTCCTCTTTGAACGGCATGAAGCTGCTTATTGTTTCTCGTCTGGACGAGCATCTGACGCCGACCGGACGGTCCCAGGTCGCCGTGGATACGCTGGGCGCGGGTAATGGCGAAATAGTGATCGTCTCGACGGGAAGCTCGGCGCGCATGACCGACAGTAAAGAACATTCGGTCATTGACGCCGCGATTGTCGGCATCGTCGATGCCACGAAACGCGGCGAGGAGTAAGGAAAATGAACGGCGGGTTGATGCATCCTGACGCCGCGCTGGAGAGGCGGATCGATCGGGCGATCGACGAGTTGCAATCGCCGCTTTCCCAACGTTCACTCGGCCTGGAGGCGATCGCCCTGCTGGCACGGCTGGCGCACGATAGCGCACAGGCCATGTCGCTGCCGATTGCGTTCAGTCTGGTCGATGCCCATGGCCGGCAGCGTTACTTTTTCAGCATGGATAACGCGCTGCTGATCAGTCATACGCTGGCCTATCAAAAAGCCTATACCGCGGTGGCGTTACGGCGGCCGACGCACGAACTGGCGGCGCTGATTCAACCCGGCGGCGATCTCTATGGTTTACCGCATCAGCCCAATCTGTGCGCCATCGGCGGCGGTTTTCCCTGCCGGCGCAACGGCCTGCTGCTGGGCGGGATCGGCATCAGCGGCGGCACGGTGGCGGAAGATATCGCCATCGCCCGGCGCGTCCTGCATGAGTTCGGTCACAAACGATTTTCGCTAACGTAATGTATTGGCGGCCGACATCCCCGTCGAGGGGGATAGCGAAATACACCGCACGTCACCGTTGCCATTTTATTTTCTCATTATGGGGGGACTACCTATGTCCTTATCTTCCCTGGTTCTGGTTATTAATTGTGGTTCATCATCATTAAAATTTTCCGTTATTGCGGTTAACGGGGAAAAGCCTATTCTTTTCGGCCTGGCGGAGCGGTTGGGATTAGATAATGCCGTGATTACTTTTAAAGATAATGACGGAAATAAATCGGTTATTTCACTGCAGGAGGCCAATCATCGCGAGGCGCTAAACGTGTTATTTAAAACATTAACAGAAAAAAAGCTGATCGATAATCTTGCCGTCATCGGCCATCGGGTGGCGCACGGCGGCAGCGACTTTAAACACTCCGTATTAATTACGCCGCAGGTGATGGAAAAAATAAAGGCGTTGTCGCCGCTGGCGCCGTTGCATAATCCGGCGAACCTGACGGGTATTGAAGCCGCCATGGAACTTTTACCCGCGCTGGCGCAGGTTGCGGTCTTTGATACCGCCTTCCACCAAACGCTGGCGCCGGCGGCCTATACCTACGCGATCCCTTACGAATACCAGCGTAAATACCAGGTCAGACGCTACGGTTTCCACGGCACATCGCACCGTTATATCGCGGGTGAAACCTTATCCATGCTGGATCTGCCGCCGGACAATCACGGCATTCTGGTCGCGCATCTCGGCAACGGTTCATCCGTCTGCGCGATTAAAAACGGCCGCAGCGTGGATACCTCGATGGGAATGACGCCGCTGGAAGGGCTGGTGATGGGCACGCGCAGCGGCGATCTGGATTTCGGCGCCGCCGCCTACATCGCCAAATGTACCCGGCAGTCCATTGAGACCATCTACCAGACGGTGAATAACGCCTCTGGCCTGTACGGCATTTCCGGCATCTCCAGCGACTGCCGGGTATTGCAGGAGGCGCGTGAAAACGGCAACGAACGGGCCGGTCTGGCTATTGACGTTATGGTGCATCGGCTGGCGCGCCATCTGGGGGCGCATCTGGTCTCCCTTTCCCGACTCGACGCGGTGGTCTTTACCGGCGGTATTGGCGAAAACTCCGCCCTGATCAGAGAGTTAACCGTCGAACGTCTGTCGGTGCTGGGGTTAAAACTGGATAAACGGCAAAATGCCGCGCTGGTCGGCGGACGCAGCGGGGTGATTTCCGCCGCGGGCTCACCCACCATTGCGGTAATCCCCACCAACGAAGAAAAAATGATCGCCAGAGATGCGGCGGAAATTGCCCGGCTGGTATAGCGCCGTTGATTTATTAAACGCGATTAAATGTGATCCGAATAACAAATATATCTGGTGGTGGATATTTATTTCCCCCGAGAAATGACCGATTTAAAAACGCGCGTCATGAAATGAAATATTTTTTACCACGGCGTGGATTTTATTGTCTCCCCAACCGCCAGGAAAACAAAAAAGTCTCGCTGCCGGGCAAAACATTTTGCGGCGAAATTCATAATATTCCAGGGCAATGAAATTATTTATTACCGGGTATTACCGCCATTACGACAATACCGCCGGGTTTATTCATCGTTATTAAAACTATCGAGGTTGATATGCAACAAGAAGCGTTGGGTCTGGTTGAAACAAAAGGTCTGGTCTCCGCCATCGAAGCCGCGGACACCATGGTGAAATCCGCTAACGTGACGCTGGTGGGTTACGAAAAAATCGGTTCCGGTCTGGTGACCGTGATGGTTCGCGGCGACGTCGGCGCCGTCAAGGCGGCAACCGATGCGGGCTCCGCCGCGGCGACCAAGGTAGGCGAGCTGGTTTCCGTGCATGTGATCCCGCGTCCCCACACCGAAGTGGAAAAAATCCTGCCGAAAGCGCTGGGTTAACCGCTAAACCGAGAGGGTCATTCCCATGAGAGATAATCTTGTCGAACAGATTATATCTGAAGTGATGAAAAAGCCGACCGACGCGCCCAACCGCACGCCGGCGCTCGCCGCCGTTGCCGGATGCGGCCTCACGGAATTTGTCGGTACGGCGCTGGGGCATACCATCGGCCTGGTGATCGCCAACGTCGATCACCAGCTGCATGAATTGATGAATATCGATAAAAAGTTTCGTTCCATCGGTATTCTCGGCGCCCGCACTGGCGCGGGGCCGCATATTTTCGCCGCCGATGAAGCCGTCAAGGCCACCAACAGCGAAATCCTGATTATCGAACTGGCGCGCGATACCGAGGGCGGCGGCGGACACGGCTGCCTGATCATTTTTGGCGCGCAAGACGTCTCCGACGTGCGCCGGGCGGTGGAGGTCGCGCTGTCCGAAATCGACCGCACCATGGGTGACGTCTACGGTTCGCCCGCCGGTCATCTGGAATTCCAGTACACCGCGCGCGCCAGCTATGCGCTGAACAAGGCCTTCGGCGCGCCGGTCGGTAAATCCTTCGGGATGACCTGCGCCTCTCCCGCCGCCATTGGCGTGGTGCTCGCCGATGCGGCTTCCAAAGCCGCGGTGGTGGAGCCGATTGGTTATGCCAGCCCGAGCAAGGGAACCAGCTTCAGCAACGAGGTGATTTTCACCTTCGCCGGGGATTCCGGCGCGGTGCGCCAGGCGGTGATCGCCGCGCGTGATGTCGGCCTGCAGCTGCTTGCCACGTTGGACCCGGCGGAAATCAAATCGACCACCACGCCCTATATCTGATCCCTGCGGGCACCGTGAGCGCAGTACGATATGAGGTAAGGAACTGAAAGATGAACGATCTTGAAATCGCTCAGGCTGTTTCCACCATCCTGAGAAAATATGGCGCAACCGCTCCCGCGCCTGACGAACGCCCGGTCGCCGGCGAACCGAAGCCGTCCGGCCTGACGCGGCTGGATGATATTGTGGCGCAGGTGCTGGCGCAGCAAAAACCGGGCGTACCGGCGGCCTTATCCGCCACTCCGGCGGTCGGTGCGGACATCGGCGTTTCCGACGCCGGTATCTTTAACGGCATGGACGACGCCATTGCCGCCGCCGCGCTGGCGCAGGTGCAATATCGCCACTGTTCCATGCAGGACCGGGAGACCTTTATCAACGGCCTGCGCGAGGTTTTTCTGCAGGACGACGTGCTGGACACCCTTTCCCGGATGGCGGTGGAAGAGACCGGCATGGGCAACTATAACGATAAACGCATCAAAAACCGCATTGCCGCCCTGAAAACGCCGGGATTGCAGGATCTGCCCACCAGCGCGTGCAGCGGCGACGGCGGCCTGACGCTGATCGAGCATTCGGCGTTTGGCGTGATTGGAGCCATTACCCCGACCACCAATCCGACGGAAACCATCATCAATAACGCCATCGGCATGCTGGCGGCCGGCAACACCGTGGTGTTCAGCCCGCATCCGCGTTCCCGTCGGGTATCGCTGCACACGGTAACCCTGATCAACAACAGGCTGGCTCAGCTGGGGGCGCCCGCCAATCTGGTGGTCACCATCGCCAATCCCTCTATCGATAACACCCACGCGCTGATTAGCGATCCTCGCATCAATATGCTGGTCGCCACCGGCGGCCCCGCGCTGGTCAAAATCGTGATGTCCTCCGGCAAGAAAGCGATTGGCGCGGGCGCGGGCAACCCTCCTGCGGTGGTGGATGAAACGGCGGATATTGAAAAAGCCGCCCGCGACATCATCAAGGGTTGCGCCTTCGACAATAACCTGCCCTGCGTGGCGGAAAAGGAGGTGATCGTCGTCAATCAGGTGGCGGATTATCTGATCCACTGCATGAAGAAAAGCGGCGCTTATCTGCTGAGCGACAAGCCGTTGATTCAGCGCCTGCAATCGTTGGCGATGAACGAGAAAGGCAGCGGGCCGAATAGCGCATTGGTAGGCAAAGACGCCCGTTTCATCCTGCAACAGCTGGGCATTTCCGCTGAACCGGAGATCAAGGTGATTTTGATTGAAACGGAAAAAGACCACCCCTTCGTGCTGCATGAACTGATGATGCCGGTGCTGCCGCTGGTCAGAGTGGATAATGTGGACGACGCTATCGATCTGGCCGTCAAGGTCGAGAACGGCAACCGTCATACCGCCATCATGCACTCCACCAACGTCGAAAAACTGACCAGGATGGCGAAGCTGATCCAAACCACCATCTTTGTCAAAAACGGACCGTCTTACGCAGGTATCGGGGTCGGCGGCGAAGGGCATGTTACGTTCACCATCGCCGGACCGACCGGGGAAGGGCTGACGTCGGCCCGATCGTTTACCCGGCAACGCCGCTGCGTGATGGTTGAATCCCTTAATATCCGCTAGCCGGCGCACGGGCTCAGGGTTGCTGTCTTATGAAAAAACGAATCATTAATGCGCCGACGCCCGACATTCTGGCCATGCTGAAACGCAGAATGCACGGCGAATTTCGAGCCAGGCTCGATCTGATACGCATTGACGCCATTGCTCTTATCATGCTGCCGGTGCCGGATCTCTATTTCTACGCCGATGCGGCTTGTAAAAACGCCAATGTCGTGGTTGCGGAAATATACGGTAGCTGCCCGCAGCACATTACCACCCTGGCCATTTTCGGCGAGGTTTCAGCGGTCAATGAAGCCATGCGGTTCATCGAAGATGACGACAATAAATTCTGAGAATTGACCTATGAAGAAAATATTACTGCTGACAGGCGATTTTTCTGAAGATTATGAAGTCATGGTGCCGTGGCAGGCATTAAGCGTATTGGGTTTCCGGGTCGATGCGGTTTGCCCAGGGAAAAGAGCCGGGGAATTTATCAAAACGGCCATTCATGATTTTGAAGGCGACCAGACATACACCGAAAAGCCCGGCCATTTATTCAGACTGACCGCCTCTTTCGAGGATATTCGCCTGCAGGATTACTGCGGCTTTTATATTACCGGCGGACGAGCGCCGGAATATTTACGGCTGAATAAATCCGTGTTGAATCTTGTTCAATACGCCATGAATTTTTCATTGCCGATTGCCGCTATCTGCCACGGTCCGCAAATACTGGTTGCCGCGGGCGTCGTCAAAGGAAAAACGCTGACCGCCTATTTTACCGTAAAACCGGAAATTGAACTTGCCGGCGGTATTTATCGCAGCGTCGGCGCCGAAGAGGCCGTCGTGGATGACAATCTCGTCACGGCGACAAGCTGGATGGGACACCCGGAACTGCTGCGTCATTTTATTACCCTGATTGGCGGCAAGTCATGAATGCGTCCGTATCGCCTACCCGATAAAAATTTAAAATTCAGGAGTCATGGATATGTTAGAGAAAGGTTTTTTAAATCCGACAGAGCGTGTAGTCAGACTGAAAAATAGCATTTTGAACGCCAGGCCCTATGTCGAATCAGAGCGCGCCGTATTAGCCACCGAGGCTTATAAAGAAACCGAGGGTCTGCCGGCGATTATGCGCCGCGCGAAAGTCGTCGAGAAAATATTCGACCATTTACCGGTCACCATCCGCCCGGATGAATTAATCGTCGGCGCCGTCACCATTAATCCGCGCTCAACGGAAATCTGCCCGGAATTCTCGTATGAATGGGTGGAAAAAGAGTTCGACACCATGGAATCCCGCGTGGCCGACCCGTTTATCATTCCGAAAGATACCGCCAACGCCCTGCATGAGGCCTTCAAATACTGGCCGGGCCGTACCACCAGCGCCCTGGCCGCCTCCTATATGTCCGAAAACACCAAAGACAGCATAGCGAACGGCGTTTTCACCGTCGGTAACTATTTCTACGGCGGCGTGGGCCACGTCTGCGTCGATTACGGCAAGATTTTGCGCATCGGCTTTCGCGGCATCATCGACGAAGTGAACCGCGCGCAGGGAAACCTGAACCGTCTCGATGTGGATTATATTAAAAAAGAGCAGTTCTATCAGGCCATCCTTATCAGCTACAACGCCGCTATCCGCTACGCGCATCGCTATGCGGAACATGCCGCGCAGCTGGCGCAGCAGGAAAGCAATCCGACGCGGAAGCAGGAACTGCTGCAAATCTCCCAGAACTGTACCCGCGTTCCGGAGCACGGCGCGACGACCTTCTGGGAAGCCTGCCAGACCTTCTGGTTCCTGCAAAGCATGCTGCAAATCGAATCCAGCGGCCACTCCATCTCGCCGGGACGTTTCGACCAGTATATGTATCCGTACTACGCCGCCGACCAGGGGATCGGCAACGAATTCGCCCAGGAGCTGATCGACTGCTGCTGGATCAAGCTTAACGACATCAACAAAACCCGCGACGAAGTCTCCGCGCAGGCGTTCGCCGGCTACGCCGTGTTTCAGAACCTGTGCGTCGGCGGTCAGACGGAAGACGGCCGCGACGCCACCAATGAACTGAGCTACATGTGTATGGAAGCATCGGCGCACGTCCGTTTGCCGCAGCCGTCTTTCTCCATTCGCGTATGGCAGGGCTCCCCGGACGAGTTCCTCTATCGCGCCTGTGAACTGGTGCGCCTCGGTCTGGGCGTGCCGGCGATGTACAACGACGAAGTGATTATCCCGGCGCTGCAAAACCGCGGCGTCTCCCTGCGCGACGCGCGCGATTACTGCATTATCGGCTGCGTTGAACCTCAGGCGCCGCACCGTACCGAAGGCTGGCACGACGCCGCCTTCTTCAACGTCGCCAAGGTGCTGGAAATCACCTTGAACAACGGTAAAGCCGGCGGTAAGCAACTGGGCCCGGTCACGGGTGAATTTACCCAGTTCACCGGCATGGAGGACTTTTATACCGCCTTTCAGACGCAGATGGCGTATTTCGTTCATCAGCTGGTGGAAGCCTGCAACAGCGTGGATATCGCCCACGCCGAACGCTGCCCGCTGCCGTTCCTGTCCGCGCTGGTGGACGACTGTATCGGGCGCGGCAAATCGTTACAGGACGGCGGCGCCAT
Source organism: Brenneria tiliae (assembly GCF_023347575.1). Lineage (NCBI taxonomy): Bacteria > Pseudomonadati > Pseudomonadota > Gammaproteobacteria > Enterobacterales > Pectobacteriaceae > Brenneria > Brenneria tiliae. The sequence goes on from NZ_JAKPCB010000102.1 coordinate 352,549, forward strand.
TTATAACTTCACCGGCCCGCAGGCCTTCGGCGTCGCCGACACCGGCGACTCGGTCTACGCCATCCAGAAGCAGGTGTTTGAAGAGCGCAAAATCACCCAGCAAGAGCTGAAGAGCGCGCTGGACGCCAACTTCGGCTACCCGGTGGGCGCTCGCGCCGCCGCGGCGACGTCATCGCCCGATGAGCAGGATATCTACGCCGTGGTGAAACGGGTGATCGAACAGAACGGCGAACTGGATCCGGCGGCAATCAAAAACGAGGTTTACCGTCAGCTCACGTCCGGTATCAAGCCGGCCGACAGCCCGAACGGCAACGAGCGCTATCAGGAGATCCGCCGCATTCTGGAAAGCACTCCCTGCTTCGGCAACGACATCGACGATGTGGATCTGGTCGCGCGCCAGTGCGCGCTGATCTACTGCCGGGAGGTGGAGAAATATACCAACCCGCGCGGCGGCCAGTTCCAGGCCGGCATCTACCCGGTATCCGCCAACGTGCTGTTCGGTAAAGACGTCAGCGCGCTGCCTGACGGTCGCCTGGCCAAAGAACCGCTGGCCGACGGCGTTTCGCCGCGTCAGGGGAAAGATACCCAGGGGCCGACCGCCGCCGCCAACTCGGTCGCCAAGCTGGACCATTTCATCGCCTCCAACGGGACGCTGTACAACCAGAAATTCCTGCCGGCCTCGCTGGCGGGAGACAAGGGCCTGCGTAACTTCGGCGGCATGGTGCGGGGTTACTTTGACCGCAAAGGGATGCACGTGCAGTTCAACGTCATCGACCGCGATATCCTGCTGGAAGCCCAGCGGCATCCGGAAAAGCATCGCGATCTGGTGGTGCGCGTCGCCGGTTACAGCGCGCAGTTCGTGGTGCTGGCCAAAGAAGTGCAGGACGACATTATCAGTCGTACGGAACAGCATTTCTAACCGCGGACGCAATGACAGGGGCTATACCCGCACCCCGGCGTATAGCCCCCCGGCAACCTGACGGCAGTGTCGTTTGATACGCTCTCGCTGACGCATTTCTTACGAGTAATGTTATGAATAAAGTTCAGTATGATACAGAAGGCGTCATTTTTAATATTCAGCGCTATTCTCTGCACGATGGCCCCGGCATACGCACCATCCCTTTTTTAAAAGGTTGCCCGATGTCCTGCAAATGGTGCAGCAATCCTGAGTCGCAGCGGCCCGAACCTGAATTAATCTACAAAAAAAACGACTGCATTCATTGCGGCAAATGTCTGGCCGCCTGTCGGCAACAGGCTATCGCGGTGCAAAACCCGCGTTTTATCGATCGCTCGCGCTGTATTAACTGCGGGGACTGCGCTCGGGTCTGCCCGACCGCGGCGCTGGAGATGAAAGGCGAACGCCTCACCGTGCGCCAGGTGGTGAGGGAATTGCAGAAAGAGGAGAGTATCTATCGCCGCTCGGGCGGCGGGATTACGCTATCGGGCGGAGAGCCGCTTTCCCAACCTGACTTTACGCGCGAGCTATTGAAAGCCTGTAAGGAAAAAGGCTGGCACACCGCCATAGAGACCGCGGGGCTCGCCCCCAAGGAGGTTATCGAAAGCGTATTTCCGTATGTCGATCTGGCGCTGACCGATATTAAGGCCCTGAATCCGGCGGTGCATCGCGCCAATACTGGCGTGGATAACCAACAGATTCTGGAGAATCTCATCAGAATATCGTTTATCGCCCAAACGATTGTCAGAATTCCGCTGATTCCCGGCGTCAATGACAATTCACAGGAGATACGTGCAATCGGTGAATTTGCCCGCATGATGCAAAATGTGGATACCATTCACTTATTGCCTTATCACACCTACGGGGAAAATAAATATTCGCTGTTGGGGCGGGATTATCCGATGGGCGATACGCCAAGTATCGCGCAAGAAAAAGCAAACCGATTAAAACAGGAAATAGAATCGCTGGGATTCCAATGCCAGGTCGGCGGTTAATCGGTTTTATATAAATTAAAAAAAAATAAATTGATATTTATTCCAGGAGGGGCAACGCCCTATTTTTATTATTTCATACCCTGTTTATACCCTAAATAATTCGAGTTGCAGGAAGGCGGCAAGTGAAGGACAGATTCGTCGGGAACGAATTTGACCAGCCAACGGCTGGCCTCCGGTGAGAGACAGGATGTCTCTCATTCAATCCCGATGAGCTTACACAGGTAAGTGATTCGGGTGACAGAGCGCAGCCAACGCATCTGCAGCTTGAAGTATGACGGGTATAACTATTATTGAGGTCGGCTATATGAATAGCGTTGATATTTTAATTGCCTTTGGCGGCGGAATATTCGGCGCCGCCATCGGCGCGCTGGCGGCATTTGAATTTGTCGGAATATTAGTGATCGCCATGGCGGTCGTACAAATCATCACCGGCGCTCCCTCCGATTTTATCCAGTTTCCCTTCGGCTATTTTGGTCCGCATGTGGGCGGGTTCGCCGCGGGCGTGGCCGCCACCGCCTATGCGGCCAAAAAAGGAAAACTCGCCTCCGGCCGGGACATCACCGCCGGGCTGAGCGGCCTGGGCGCTCCCGATGTGTTGTTGGTCGGCGGCGTGTTTGGCGCGCTGGGCTATGTTATCGCCTGGGGATTGAACCAGATCCCCGCTTTCCCGACCGGTCTGGCCTGGACGGATACCGTCGCCCTCACGGTGGTGATTTCCGGCATCGTCGTGCGGCTGGTTTTCGGGCAAACCGGCCTGTTGGGAAAACCGGAAGCGGGTATTCGCCGCTGCTATCCGCCGCAGGAAAAATGCTGGATGCCCTATCACAGCCAAATCCCCCAGCTGTGCGTGCTGGGACTCGGTATCGGCCTGATGGCGGGCTATCTGGGCGATGCGTTCGGCGGCAACGGGGCGCTGCTGGCCTTCGGCATTGCCGCCTTTTCGCTAATCTTTCTGCATTTCAACACCCTGGTGCCGGTTTCCCACCATATCGCCCTGCCCGCCGCGCTGACCGCCGTACTCTCCGGCAGCCTGATCTGGGCCGCGCTTATCGGCATCCTGTGCGCTCTGCTGGGGGAACTGCTTTCCCGTCTTTTCCTGGTGCATGCCGACACGCATATCGACCCGCCCGCCTTTACCATCGCCATTATGACGACGCTGGTAAACCTGCTGGGAACCATCGGCTTTTTCACCCTGCTGCCGTTGCTGTGATCCTTCCCTTCGTGTCCCTGCTCAGGCAGGGATATCTGCTGATCTCGCGATCGTCAAACCGAAAGGTTTTATTCTCGCGCATTGTCTTATATGCTTATCGAATACCCTTGTATTCAGCGATAGGTCATCAATCATGAAGAATAATGAACTGATCTCCCATTCCACTACGACATTGCTGATGCGTACAGAACCGGTTGGCACGCTACAATTACCCGGCATTCCTGGTGAATTTGAGGTGCTGAGTTTTAAGGAGCGTCAGAAGCGGCCTCGCTTACTGGTTGTGCATGAATCCTGGCATCAACACCAACCCTGGGAGTACGTCACCCCCGTTGCCGTGGTGAATGTCGAACAAAATGGTTCAACACGTTTTAATAATCAAATTGATAAGACGCAAAGCGCATATTCAAAAATTGGCGAAGAGGCGCTGGCCATTTATCGTCGCTATAAGCAAGCACACGTCTGATGCCAGCACTGATTTCATCACATTATGAAACCCTTAAATGGCCTGCCCAACTACAGTCGGATTCAGTAGCAGCCACATGGCTGCCGGAGCTTCAGGACCGTGACGCGGATAGATATGATGCTGTATTGACAACCGAAAAAAATAATACCGTACGTCTTCATATTCGTCACAAAACCACAGGGTGTATCGCCGCCAATCTTGTTCTTACATTCAATCTAACCGCACCAGATGCGTTCCCTAGCCTTTTACCTCAGGTTGAATCGGTTTATGTTGCAGAGGACTTTCGTGCTGCGGGATTGGCAACACTCTCATATTGTACGCTTATCGAACATTATGGCGCATTGGCCAGTGATACACATCAAACCTATAGTGGTATGTCGATGTGGCTGAACGGACTCGCCACGAGTTAACCAGTGGTGACCCATTAATATGGGTCAGGCAACGACAAACACTCCACGCTTGGTAAACGCCATTAGTCTCTACGCGGCGATTTTTTTCCACCTGACTGACGGCCTGGCTTTTGAGGCGGCTCCGGCGTAGCAGATTCAGGAGCGTTCGTTCTCTTCGATTTGCTTGCCAACGGAGTTGTTTCAGCCTCAGACAACGCGAAACCATCGCCACATGGCGATGTCGTATCATCAACGCCAGTATCCAGATTAACCACCGGGATCGTTGGCGCTTGCGCCTCTGGCTCTGCGACTGCGGGAGACGAATCCTCTAGTCTCTGCGTTTCAGAAACCGTACCGGTTTCTGCGCGGCTAATCCCCACGGTTTCCGGCGACCGAATCAACGGCTCAAGATGATCGGCGGGACGGGCTATCACTTTTTGCGCGTAGACCCGCCCGACGTTACCGGCCGCATGGCTGGCGGCGGAAATGGCGGCGTTGACCGCCCCGATCTCGCCTTCCAGCTTGACCGTAACCATACCGCCCCCTTTAGCGAGTTCATATCCCACCAGATTGACGTTGGCGGACTTCACCGCGGCATCCGCCGCTTCAATCGCCGCCGTCAGGCCGACGGTTTCTATCAGACCTAAACTTTGCTTAGCCATAATCCATTCCTGTTTATTGTTGCATTGGAGGTTTTTCCCAACGCCCTGCCGTCGGCTTTTGCGTACCGGCAGCGGCTCCAGGCCGTTCCCGGTAAAACGATTAAGCTGGCGCCAGCGGGATAGGCGCTAAGCCATCTCACGCAATTGCTGTGCTTTATCCGTCCTCTCCCAGGGAAAGTGAGGCCGACCGAAATGGCCGTAGCAGGCCGTCTGGCGATAACGCGGCGCCAATAAATCCAGCATTTGAATAATGCCGTAAACGCTGAGATCGAAATGCGCGTCGACGAGTTGCGACAGCCTTTCGGCGGCTATCGTTGCGGTGCCGAAGGTATTGATCCGTGTCGCCACGGGGCGAGCGACGCCAATCGCCCACGCCAGTTGCACTTCACAGCGCGCGGCCAGCCCCGCCGCGACGATATTTTTGGCGACATAGCGCGCGGCGTAGGCCGCGGAGCGGTCGACCTTGGAAGGATCCTTGCCGGAGAACGCCCCGCCGCCGTGACAGGCCGCGCCGCCATAGGTATCGACAATGATCTTGCGCCCGGTCAAGCCGCAATCGCCCACCGGCCCGCCGGTGACAAACGGCCCCGCCGGGTTCACCAGAAAGCGGGTTTGCGGCGTCAGCCAGCGCATGGGGATAACCGGTTTGATAATTTCTTCGATGACGGCTTCGCGCAGCGTCGCCTGCGAGACATCCGCCTGATGCTGAGTGGAAATCACGATGGTATCCACGCCCCGCACCTGGTGATTGCGGTAGCGCAACGTGACCTGGCTTTTGGCATCCGGCAGCAGGAAGGGTAAATGCCGGGATTTGCGCAGCCGGGCCTGACGCTCCATCAACCGATGGGCATAGACCAGCGACGCGGGCATCAGCTCCGGCGTCTCCCGCGTGGCGTAGCCAAAAATAATGCCTTGATCGCCGGCCCCTAACTGGTCCGGCGCATCATGCCGGATACCGCGCGCTATATCCGGCGACTGCCGGCCAATCAGGTTCAGTACGCCGCAGGTATTGCCGTCGTAGCCCAGGGACGAACGATCGTAGCCGATCTGTTTGATGGTTTGGCGGATGATGGTTTCCATATCCACGCTGGCCGAGGTCGAGATTTCGCCCGCCACAATCGCAATGCCCGTTTTAACCAGACATTCGCAGGCCACTCTGGCCCAGGGATCCTGCACCAGGATGGCATCCAGTATGGCGTCCGAAATCTGATCGGCGATTTTATCCGGATGCCCTTCGGCCACCGATTCGGAAGTAAACAGATAATCATCCACGCCTGCACCGTTTCCCGCCTGATATTTTCGCCTATTTTATAAGGCGGGACGCCACAGGCCGGTGAACTTTCTTGCTGTCGCGATGGATTATTTTGTTTTATCCCCCGGGCGCCAGCAAAATCCCGCATTTACCCCGGCGCCACGGCTATTATGCCTCCGCCACCATCGTTTTGCGGTAATCGGAAGGCGACATTCCCGTCTCTTTTTTAAAGATGCGGCAAAAATAGTTCGCGTCCTGATAGCCCAGTTCGAGCGCGATGGTGTTTACCTGCAAGTCACTGAACTGCAATAATGATTTGGCAATTTTGATCTTCCGCTTGGCGACGTAGGTAGAAAATCCCGTCCCCGTCGTTTTCTTAAACGCCCGGCTTAAATAGCAGGCGCTGACAAACGATTTTTCGGCGATATCATCCAGCGTAATGTGGCGCAACAGATTCTTTTCAATATGAAATTTTGCTCTATCAATAAAGTCCGTCAGATGCGCGGCATGTTTAAATCCGTTTTCGAACAGCTCGCCGCTTAAGGTAACAACGCACTGCAAAATACGGAAGTACAGCGAATCGATTAATCCCCGGGTCGAAACCTCTTTAATCAGCGTTTTCAACGTCGCCTGCGATGCGGCAAAAGTATTCGTTTTCGTGCTGAGATACTGGTTCAGCAGTTCCAGAAAATCCACCACGGTCTGACGGCGATCGCCGAATTTATCCCAATAGGCTCCATCAATGGTCTGAAAAACCAGCGCATTCCATGCCGGATAGTCGCCCCCATCAATCAAGGAAAATACTTTCTGTTTCAGTTCACGCGTCGCAATATTGTCATCCGCATCGTAATGCAGCGTTTTTTTGATCACATCGGTCAATATGCTCTGCTTTACCGGTTTGAGTAAATAATCATCCACTTTCAAACCCAGCATACTGCGCACAATATCAAAGTCATCGTTTGCGGTGGTGACAATCACTTTGGTGTCGTCATTGGTACGCCGTAAATATTCGATGACGTCTTTGCCATTGGGCAGCGGAATATTGATATCAACCAGGATCATATCGATATGATTAAGTTGATCAATCAGTTGAATCGCTTTTCTTCCCGTGGAGGCTTCATGGATACTGGCGTTCTCAATGTTCTCCGCAATAATCCGCCGCAACGATTCAGACTCGATATGTTCATCTTCGACAATGACCACGTTATACATGATGCGCTCCCCCTTTATTATCCGGCTTCCTGCATCGGGAAACGCAATTTTATCGTCGTTCCCAGATTCGGCTTATGTGGACTGGATATCTCCAAACCGTAGCTTTCACCAAACAATAGCTGGAGTCGATTTTTAATATTATTAATGCCTATCCCGCCTTTCTTGCGGTTTTCATTACCGGATAAGATACCGTCGATATCCTGTGGTGAAATGCCATCCCCATTATCCGTTACCTCTATAATCACATCCCGACCGTCGTCAGTCGCCCTGATCAGAATATGACTTTTTATTTCCCTGGGCTCGACCACATAGTTAAAGAAATTTTCCACCAGCGGCTGAAGAATCAAAAAAGGACAAATGACGTCCAGATATTTATCAGGAATATTGAAAATATAGTCGAACCTATCGCTCATCCGCACCTTTTGAATCGACATGTAACTGTTTACATAGCCGATTTCATTGCGCAGGGTAATCAGTCCATTATTACTTTTACGCAATAAATAACGCATCATATCGGAAAAATCATGCACCATATTTTCCGTTCGCTGCGCGTTTTCCAGAAATGCCAGGCGACCAATGGTATTAAGCACGTTAAACAGAAAATGCGGGTTAATCTGGTAGGAAAGGGCCTTGAATTCGGCCTCATGCAGGGAACGTTCAATTTCGACCCGTTTACGCAGCTCGGTAGCCAGCTCCAGATCTTTCTGGTGCAATTCACGCTGAATATTATTGGTATAGGCCTGCTCGACCAGATAAGAAGCCACGTGCAGCAAGGTATAGGCGGTGGATTCAAAACGCTCGTAGGGCATGCGTTTCATATTTTCATGCATATTCACCAAAAGCGGATTTTCCTGCCACACCCAATTTTCATCCAGAATATAGGGAATAACCTCTTCTTTTTCGCTTTCAACTTTCACCTGGCCGGAGATAAACGCGCCCAGATAGTGATTATTGATCATGATTGGCACGGCAAATTCGACGAAACCGCAGTAACAGCGATAAACCACCGGCTTACAGGCATCCATCGCCGCCCGGCCACCGGCGTTGTCACATTCGTAGCAACGCGTGGCGAGGACGGGATTAAGCCGCGAACGGGCGCAAAAATCGCAAAAACCGCTGGGTTTGGTGACGGGAACGCCTTGTTCGTCGACAACCACCAACGCAATCATCATGGATTTGCTGAAACTATCCTGCAACGTTTGCAACCGGCTAACGTCAAAGATTTCATGCAATTGGTATTTGTTGTTCATAATAATCGGATTAGCCAGTCAGGTTAGAGATCGTCCCCGCCGTAGCCTAATAGATTACTTAAAACCCTATTTATAACGGGGGTATATTATTTGCCATCCGGCCGCGAGATGCTATGACACGTCTCACACTCAATGGAAGAAGGGAGGGATGGTAAAAATGTACGCCGCCTTTTTTATGTTTTTTTGAACGAGATCGCCTAATGCTTATGGAGAAATGAAATTTATCCGCGAGATATAGGCAGGTTAACGTATCAACGATACCTATTAGCCTACCCGGAGCCCCGCGATGCGAATTGATTAACGGCTGGCGGATGTGAAATAACGTTCAATGTCGGCAAAGCCCCTGCCATGCAACACCAACCAGCGATAAAGATTCAACAATCCGTTTCAATACAGTGCGTAAAACAGTCCAGAAAATCGGTCAGCCATTGCGCCTGCACATCGGGGCGATGCACCAGATAATAAGCGGCGCCGGTTTTTACCGTTTCGTCGAAAGGCCTTACCAGGCGCTGTCGCCGGATATCTTCCACCACCAGCGTGACATCCGCCATCGCCACCCCGAAGCCCTGGATCGCGGCGCTGATGGCCAGATCCATGGTATCGAACTGCTGATTGCGGCGCATAACCCGCTCATCCATACCCTGGGCTTTCAGCCAGAGTTTCCAGTCCCGCCGATCCTGCGTGGGATGCAACAGCGTGAACGACGTCAGTTGCTCCGCCGTCAGCCTGTCGTTCCCGGCCGGCAGCAGATGCGGCGCCGCCACCGGCGACAGCACCTCGTCAAACAGCTTGACGCCATGCCGCCGCGCCGCGCCGTCCGGCGCGAACACCACCGCCGCATCATAGTCTTCCGCGCGAAAATCGACGTCGTGTTCGGTAGTGGTGGTGAGCGATACGTGAATATCCGGCCGCGCCTGCTCCATTCTCATCAGATGAGGCAGCAGCCAGCGCATGGCGCAGGTGGGGGCTTTCATCCGGACGGCGCCGCGCTCGCGGACTTTTCCCGTCACGTTGAAGAGTTGCTCGAATATCTCGCTGATTTCCGGCAGCAGCCGGCTGCCCTGCGGCGTCAGCCGCAGACCGCGGGCGTGGCGCTGAAACAGCATCACGCCCAGCCAGGCTTCCAGCGTGGCTATCTGGCGGCTGACCGCGCCCTGAGTGACGAACAGCTCCTCCGCGGCGCGGGTAAAATTGAGGTGGCGGGCCGTCACCACAAACGCATGCAGGGCATTCAAGGGGGGAATACGTTTATTCATTATCGAAACCTGCCCTCAAGCAACGAGCCATAAGAAAATCGACTACATAAATATGTTAGCGGCCGTCAGGAAAAACGCGGCTGCGAATTGATGGCAATCCGTAGCCAACCCGTCGCTCCCGCTGAGATTTATGCCGGAATAGCGGGAAATAACGGCTAAGCCATGAATTTTACTCATGGCTATTATGACAACAATTCGATTGTGGCGCCAGCCGCCGCAACGTCTAATAAATGAATAATTATTCACTTATTACGGCGAAAACGGAGATAGACATGCCGATTCAAACCCCGGTGCAATTCAGCTCAAAATTACCGGATGTGGGTACCACCATTTTCACCGTTATCAGTCAGCTCTCAAGCCAGCACAACGCCATCAACCTATCGCAGGGCGCGCCCAGCTTTCCCTGTGCGCCCGAACTTATCGCCGGGGTGACCCGCGCCATGGAACAGGGCCATAACCAGTATGCCGCGATGACCGGGCTGGTGTCGCTCAAAGAGGTGGTGGCGGAGAAAGTCAAACGCCTGTACGGCCAGCGCTACGACGCCGATCAGGAGGTCACCATCACCGCCAGCGCCAGCGAAGCGCTCTATTCCGCCATTTCCGCGCTGGTGCATCCGGGCGATGAAGTGATCTATTTTGAACCTTCGTTTGACAGCTATGCGCCGATTGTCCGGCTACAGGGCGCCAAACCGGTGGCGCTAAAACTGTCCGTTCCGGCCTTCAGCATCGACTGGGATGAGGTTCAGGCCGCCATCAACTCCCGTACCCGGATGATCATCATCAACACGCCGCACAACCCGAGCGGACAGGTGCTGAGCGCCGACGATCTGGCGCAGTTGGACCGCCTGACGCGCAACACCGACATCGTGATCCTGTCCGATGAAGTATATGAGCACGTAGTGTTTGATAATCAGCGCCACCACAGCATGGCGACCCACCAGACGCTGGCGGCGCGCAGCGTGATTGTCTCGTCATTCGGCAAAACCTTTCACGTGACCGGCTGGCGCGTGGGCTACTGTCTGGCCCCCGCCGCGCTGATGGATGAAATCCTCAAGGTGCATCAGTTCCTGATGTTCTCCGCCGACACGCCGATGCAGTACGCCTTTGCGGAATATATGGCCGACCCGGCGACCTACCTGTCGCTCGGCGCCTTCTATCAGCAGAAGCGCGATCTGCTGGTCGATGCGCTGCGCGACGGCCCGTTTAAACTGTTACCTTCCGCCGGATCTTTCTTTATTCTGGCCGATTACCGGCATTTCAGCGACGAAAGCGACGGCGAAATGGTGAAACGGCTGATCGTGGAACAGGGCGTCGCGACTATTCCGCTGTCGGCGTTTTATACCGATGGCACCGATAACAAACTGATTCGTCTTTCTTTTTCCAAGGATGATGCGACATTGCTGGCAGGGGCGAAAGCGCTGTGCCAGGTGGCGGGCAACAGGCGTTAACGCGGTGTGTTTACGCTGTGGGACACTATTTTAATCACAACTCATCGAATTAGCGGAGATCGTTCCCGATATGAAAAAATTAAACATGCTGATGGTATCGCTTGGTTTACTCTCTTCCTCCTTCGCCATGGCGCAGACCGAACTGCGTTTCGGCGTGGAAGCCGAATACCCGCCGTTTGAAAGTAAAAATGCGCAAGGCCAGCTGGAAGGATTCGATATCGATCTGGGCCATGCCATCTGTAAAGCCGGCAACTTCAAATGCTCCTGGGTCGAAACCTCATTTGACTCGCTGATCCCGGCGCTGAAAGCCAAAAAATTCGACGCCATCAATTCGGCGATGAACATCACCGAAAAGCGTAAAGAAGCCATTGATTTCACCACCCCGATTTACCGCATCCCCACCCAGTTGCTGGGCAAACCGGAGGCCGGACTGGCGCCGACGGCGGAGGCGCTGAAAGGCAAAACCATCGGCGTGCTTCAGGGTTCCATTCAGGAAATCTATGCCAAAGAGCACTGGGAGAAACAGGGCGTCACGGTGACCTCTTACAAAGATCAGAATCTGGCCTATGACGATCTGGCGGCCGGTCGTCTGGACGGTACGCTGGTGATGGCGGCGGCCGGTCAAACCGGTTTTCTCGACCGGCCGGAGGGCAAAGGCTTCGCCTTTATCGGCCAACCGGTTGACGACACCACCATTCTCGGCAGCGGCATCGGTTTCGGTCTGCGCAAAGACGACGCCAAGCTGAAAGAGGCGCTGGATAACGCCATCAAGCAGGTGAAAGAAGACGGCACCGTCGAGAAGCTTGCCAAACAATACTTCTCCGGCTTTGACGTCCGGGTGGAGTAATCCCGACCGGCGAATATATCTATTCGCGGCCATTGTCCGCGCAGGCGCCGAGGCGGATGCGGCTGGAAGCCGCGCCCGCCTCGGTGCCGTAGAGGGGGGCTTCGTCGGCGGTACGCCACGGAAGTTCCGGCCACCAACGGGCCGACGCGGCGCTAGCGGGTTCGATGCTTTCACCGGGCCGGGGCGTCAGCACCCTAATCCCATGGCCGCGGGCGGCGGCAAGCACCCGCTCGACCGGCTCGGTCCAGGTATGCTCCGCCAGCTTGATCAACGCCCAGTGCACCGGCAGCATGGCCTTGCCGCGCACGCGCCGGTGAGCCTCCACCGCCAGTTCCGGTCCCTGGTGCGCATCCGGCCAGAAGGCGTCGTACTGACCGGCATCAATAAGGGTGAGATCAAACGGCCCCAGCCGCTCGCCGATGTCGGTGAGCGTGGCATGAAAGCCGGTATCGCCTGAATACCAGACGCGATGCCGGGCGCCAATCAGCGCAAACCCCGCCCATAAGGGCCGCGGCCCGAAAGAAAAGCGCCCCGACGAATGCCGGGCGGGCGTGGCGACGACGTCCAGACCGCCGATGGATACCGACTCCCACCAGTCCACTTCGCGGATGCGCGCTTCAGGAATGCCCCAGCGCAATAGATGAGCGCCCACGCCGAGCGGGACGACGAACGGCGTGGACCAGGCGCGCATGGCATGGATGGCGGCGTAATCCAGGTGGTCGAAATGTTCGTGGGAAATCACCACCACATCGACGATATCCCGCAATGACTCCAGCTCCGCCAGCGGCGGATACCAGCGCTTCGCCCCGAACCACGACAACGGCGAGGCGCGATCGCCCCATAGCGGATCAATAAGCACCCTGCTGCCGTCGATCTCGATCAACGAGGAAGAGTGGCCGAACCAGGTCACGCGCAGCCCGGAAGCCGGCGCCGTCGCCAGCATAGCGACGTCGGTACGCACCGTGGGAACCGGCGCATCGGGCTTGCCATGGGGATTCGTCTTGCCGAACAAAAGGCGCTTCCAGGCGCTGCGAAAGTCCGCCCACTGCGGCTGCGGGTTCACAAATCGACCATCGCGCCACTGCGGTGATTGCCGCATACGCGCCAGACGTTCACCGTTGGGCCTGCCGCCCAGTACCGGGTTCATCGCCACCCGATAGATTACATAGGCAACCGCGGCTATCGGCATAAGCAGAACGATCGCCAGCAGTTTCCACCAGCTCGGTGTGCGCCGCTTTGGCGAAACATCGAGGTCGTTATTGCCAGACTTGCTGTAATGCATGAAGGAGACTCCTTTTGACACAATGGCGAATGGCGTTGGCGAAGCGCGCCCTGCGCTCAATACCCGATGGACCCGGAGTCATCACTATCCTCAAACGCCGATTGCACTGCCTTCACGACGCGAAGCGCCGTACGCTCGTCCTCCAGGCGCGGATACTCGGTCCTCAGATTGCCGGACACCCGCCAGCCGTTTTCCTTGATTGAGCGAATGATCCGGTTAGCATCCTGACTTGGCATCTCCATGACTTCCTTGAGGCGCTCTTGCGCGAGTCGAAAAGTCGCCAGCACCCTTGCCTCATCGGCCATCTCATGGCGGATCGTGTGCTCAATCACGCGCGCGGTGTAAAGCACGTGCTCGGTCAGATCCGGATAACGCCAGGCGAAACACGCGTCGTTATAGTCGTCAAAAATGAAATTGCTGCGGGTGCCATCCTCGCAGGTCACTACCTCGCCGAAGCGGTAAGCCGTCGCATAGCGACGCATAAAGGGACGCGAAAACACTTCAAGCGTGCGATAGTAACCCGCCCGAAAGTCGATAGAACTGGTGATGGTGGCCGACACCGGCAGAATGACGCCGTCAGGTACCGCCCCATCCCGCACCAGGATGTCGTTGATCAGGAAACGGTGGAGCCGGCCGTTGCCATCACTCATCGGATGAATGTAGACAAAAGAAAAAGCCAATACCGCAGCGCGTGCCGCAGACTCTGCTCCGCGCGTCGCGACCTCAAATACCTTGAGCCCCTCCAGCATACGCGCGACGTCCTCAAAGTGAGGGGCGATGTAATGTACAATATCTTCACGCATGGTGGCCTGCCCCACGAAGACAGGCGAGCGCCGCAGGCCCAATCCCAGGGCATCCCGTCCCAGAATGCCGGCTTGCAAGATCCGCAGGCTGTCGCTGCCCAACGGGTCTTCAATACGTCCGCTGTACTGGGCAATGACATGCGCAAACCGCTGGATGCGGTCGGTTTGGTCGGCCTCTTTTTCGATCAGGAAGCTCGCGCGGGACTCCTTGAACGTCAGCCAGCTTGCCGTGCGCATCAGCACGTCGGCGCCAAACGTTCGATCGAGTTCAGCCAGCGCCGCGGCGAAATCAAAACGCAGCGCCTCCTGAACCGCGGCGGTGCGACGAACCAGAGGGCAGAAAGCGGCGGTTCCCGGCAGATTATTATTGATCCGCCAGCGGCGCTCGCGCAGCGGTTCGCCCCGGGTGAGATAGTCCTGCGAGGAGATGGCATCGACATACCTGCCGTTGGTCAGGTCGGGCACGTCCAGCCGTTCTCCCGTCAGCCACTCGTACAGGAAACCGGCACGGCGTGCATACTGGCCGAAAGGCTCGCGTCGGCACCAGGCCGCGACAGGATCAGGGCCGACGACGGCAAACAGGCGAGCAAAGAACTCTAAGTGGATCTCTTCGTACTTGAGCCCGAACTCGAAATGCCCCGCAAATTCATCCGCCGGCCGGTAACTGGCCGGATATTGGTTATCTACTCGCCCGTCTTCGTCGCGGCGGACGCGCACCGCCCCAATCGTCGACTTGACGCGCAGCGGCTGTGCCAGCTCGACGCCGTAAAGACGTTCTAACACCTTGAAGCCAACCTGCATATAACAAGAATCCTTTATCCAAACCGCGAATATGATACTAAAACAATAAAACAACTTGAAAACGATACCATTTAAGCACCTAAAACGCTATCCCACCTTCAATTTTGATACCAAATGAAGATTTTTTAGCGAAAATGACACCTGGCAACCAGCCAGCGGGATGGACGGGTAAACGTCGCGGCCTTATCAATCCACGAAGCGCATGATAAAAAGCCGGCATCCTCATCGGCGCGTCAGGTGATAATCCTGTCGGTTATGGCGTCCGAGCTTATCTGCACCAGGCCGACCATACCGTAGTTGTAGCCGGCCTTGATATGATGAATTCGGATGGTGTTTATATGGCGGTTCGGGTTATCGATAATCAGCCGTTGCGTTAACGGAATAATCTCTTCGCCATAGTCTTCGAAGAGTTCGCCGGTAACGATAACGCACTTGATATTATGGATGGGCGCGGTGCAGCAGATGGCGAAATACAACGCATCCGCCGTTTTCAGCAGGGTCGCTTCCTTATTGCTCTCATCGACGAAAAACGCCTGCTCGATGCCCCCCGGATAGGGTAAGTGCACGATCTCGGGATAAAATCCATTATCGCCCAGCCCCAGCCGACCATTAATGCAGTAGCCGTATCCCAGGCTGCCGAACCCCGGCATAAAGGCAATCCATGACGCCGATCCGGGGCGCGTCTTTTCGAGCATGTAGCTTGTACAGTGCGCGATATTGATAATATTGCTCTGAATGCCGATCCTCTCTTCGAGCAGCGCTTGCAGATTAATATTTTCCTCGTTAAATATCGGACACCAGCGCACCAGCCCCGTGTGTTGCTCAATACCGCCCTGCAGCGCCAGGCTAAAGGTCAGAATATTTTCACGCGCCGCCGGCGCTTGTTCCGTCAGCGTATCGATCGTCTCCATGATGATGTCGCCCAATTGAGCGGGCGAGAGCAATCCCGTCAATGGGCGAGAACAGGCCGCCAGGGCCGGCCGGGTGGTATTAAAATCGTTTAGCGTGGCCTGAAATCCCGACTGGCGCAGCATCATATTGACGCTAAAAAAACGGCCGGGCGTGACGGCCAGCATTTGCTGCGGCCTGCCAAAGGAAATATCCTTTATTTCACGTTCTTCAATTAACCCCGATTGAATCAAAGAGGCGGTAATTTTCGTGATATATGCCTTGGTGATGCCAAGCTTTTTCGTCATTTCCGCCCGGGACTCGGATGTGCTGTGCAGTATATTCAGTACCTGTTTTTTGTAATCCATGCCTTGCCCCGGTATCAGCCAGTTTCAGTGAGCGATGTTATCACCAAATACCCCGCTCCCCTATTTGATAACCCGCGTTACCGGCGGTTATTGATAACGGTAATGGCGCGCCTTTGCGGATCGACGCGGACCCAGTCCCCCGTCGTCAGCACGGCGGCGGGATTCATATCCCACCCTTCGGTAATGGTGATATCGGCAAAGATAGCACCCTGCACCATCACCGGATTGGTGACGCCAAAGATCAACGCTCTGGGCGCAAATCCCTTTGCCTTGATGTCATAAAATGCCCACCCCGCAGCAATGCCTCCCTTGGCGCTGGGGAAAAAGAGGATCTTGTCACGGATGTTCATTCCTTCAAGCGCATGTCCCGGCCGGCTTATCACTCCGCTCCAGCGATCCAGGTCGTAACGCGGACTAAACCCCTCTGCGGAAATCAGCACTTCTCCCTCAACAACCCGTCCATAGGCGCGATTAACGCTAATTACGTTCACCCGCTTCATCTCAAACGCCCTCGGTGGCAATATCGACGCACTCCCTGGTGCAGCGCAAAATGGAATTAAACTTATGTGCCCTGATAATATTGGCCAGCTTGGCCGAGTTGGTGACAATATTGTGCCAGCCGTTCTGTTCGCGCATTTGCGGCAGATTTTGCAGGATATAAAAGCATACGCCCTCCATAATCAGCACTCCGGCCTCTTCCAGCGTTTGCAGATAGCCGAGTTGGCCCGCATGGCTTCTGACGCCGTTGCTGGTGGTAATAAACACCTGGGTATCCGACCTTACCCGTCGGCCGCGAAATAATTCGGCCAGATATTTCATCTCGTGCACGGACAACTGCGGAGCGGAAAAAACCACCAGATTCAGCGCCCGGCCGCCGCCGTCATAGCTGTCGTAGACGCTCTCGATATGCTGGCGGGTGATGCGCATCGTCTGTGCCGGCCGGTTGCCGCCAAATGCTTCATCAACGGTTCTGGCCTCCGGCGTAACGCCGACGATGTGGTACATGCCCATCGATCCGTACGACGCCAGCGACGCCCCCAGATGCTTAAGCTCATCCGATGAAATCTGGCGCTGAATGCCAGTGAAGACCGGAACGCTGAAATAATTCTGGTTCGCTTCTCCCACCAGTTTACCGATGACGCCCCAATCGGCCAGATCCTGCGGCGCAAAATCTATCTGCACATGCAAGTTTCCCTTGCGATGCACATCAAGATGAAAACCATACTCTGCCGTCCGTCCGGTAAGCGCCGCCGCCAGAGCGGCAGGTCCGGCCTCGAAATTACTGCGGGCGCCAAGAACCGAGTTGGCGTAAATCACTGTGCCGGTATCGCCCCAGGCGATATGTTCCCCGAAATGGGGCTGATATATCGTTTGATAATTGATACAGGTATCGACGGTTGTGATTTCCATATCGCGCAGCAGGCGGATCACCTGCGTCTCTTTGGCGACTTCGCGCGGATCCTGACGCAACCGGTCGGCCAAACGAAAATCCACGCAGCGGGCATTGGTGGATGTCGGACAGACGGCTTTTGCCGCGCCCGCCGCCGCCAGTTCCAGAAAGTTTTTTCCGGCATCGCCCAGCACTTCGATATCACCCATCATATGTACATTCGACACGGCGACAAAACGCCGCGCCCCCCAGAACTCGCCAATCGCCCGCTGCAACTTCAGCGCATCCTGCAAAACCGGGCCTCTTTCACCATTCAGCATGGCCTGTTCATCGAGGGTTAATTCCATCACGAGCTTCTCTCCGTGTAATATCAATAGCGATTTTCAACGTTGCCGAATCCGCGCCAACCGCATCGTTGAAGCGGTCATCCCGCTGACCTGCCACACAAACTCGTACTCTTCCGGACGGATAAGAAACTGGGTACGTTCAGCGATGCGGTTATCGGCCAGGCCGGAGGTGCGATACATCGACAGCAAGGGCGTGCCTGGCTTCAATTCCAGCAGCGTCGCGTGCGCATGACTGGCCTGTGTCAGACTGATGCTGATGTCGGCATACTCAATGGGTTGATGCAGAATTTCTGTGAATATCGAATAAATAGTATGGGTTGACGCCTGTTGGCGTTCGACAACATGGGCAATGGGATGCAGATAAGCATTGATCAATGCCAGAGGCTTATCATCAACGCGGTACAGCCGTTGCAGGAAAATCGCCCGATCGCCCGGCCAGTCGAGGTCTTTAACCCAGGCCCGCGGTAATATGTGGGGCCCGAACTCCAGCATTTCCGTTTCAGGATCGACCCCCGCCAGCACCAGCTCATCGTAAAAACCCCGTAACGCATTCATCTTGTGACGCAACCGCGGCCGAACAAGGAACGAACCACGGCCCCGGTGCCTTTCCACCAGCCCGTCCTGCACCAGCAGATCCAGCGCCTGGCGAACGGTTACCCGGCTGACGGCAAAACGTTCAATCAGTTTTGCCTCCGAAGGGAGACGCCCTGTCTCGCTATAGCAGCCATCGGCAATTTCGCGTTGCAACACGGCGGCGATTTGCTCATACATCGGGCAGGTATTTCCCTGGAATGGCATAGCGGCAAATCTCTTCATCATGGCGTGGCGACGAAACAGCGGTATGAAAAAATGGCGTTAACACTTAAATCGATAATCAACTGCCGTTTCTGTCGTGAATTTCAGGAAAAAAGTAATCACGCCAGGATTCAGGCTTATGTTTTATCTGCCCTACCCGGTGTAAAAACTGCAACAGCTTCAACGAGTTTTCGGGTACCACGGTAAAAGTCACGCTGGGATCTTCAACCACGTCCTCAACCAACGCGAGAGACAGGCGGGAACCGGTACCGCGCAGATAGGCCGCCGCGGCCGCTTTACGATCGGCGTTGATAATCGCCGCAGCATCCTCCAGCGCATGCAGAAAAGCCATATAGGTTTTAGGATTTTCATCATGAAATTTCTGCGTGCTCATCACCACGATGCCGGTCTGCGGCCCACCAAATATCTCATATGAATCAGCAACCTTATGGACATTTGGGTATTTCAGCGCTTCGTTCTGAAAGGGGGCGTTAGCGAAATGCGCGTTGATCTCCGAACCGCCGGCTATCAGCGCGGCGGAGGCATCCGGATGCGGTAAGGATACGGTTAAATGATCGAATCGTTTAAACTCCTTATCCCCGTACAATTGCGCCGCGGCGTATTGCAGCGTACGGGACTGCTGGGACACGAACACCGCCGGAACGGCTATCCGGTCTTTATCGCTGAAATCGGACAGGCTTTTTATCTGTGGATTATTCGATAAAAGAGTGTTTGGCATAGAACCAAGCGAGGCTATCGCCTTAACGCCCTGTTTGCCATATGTTCTATCCCACATGGTGAACATCGGCGCCAACCCTACCGATCCCACGTCAACGGCACCGGACAACAAGGCATTATTGACCGCGGCCCCGCCGGCAAGCTGCACCCACTCGACGTCGATTTTCAAACCTTGCGTCTCGCCACGCTTCTCTATCAGCCGTTGATCTTTAGCGACATGCAGCATCAGTTCATTAATGCCAAATTGATAAGCAATACGAATCCGGCCTTCGGCCCATGCCAGAGAAGCCAACAGCAATAGTGACGCGCCTGTTATCAGCAAAACGAAATGCTTGATCAATCTCATGGGGATGACGTTCCTCATATGCCTGCTCGTATGGAAACCAATGGATGCACTGACAATAATCGAGCGGCAACTGAGGTGGGAAATATCTTTTTCACCTAATCTTATTAAGGGCTTTAAGACATTTCGCCGCCATTCAGCCAAGTTGTATCATGGGGATTTATTTACCGGCCTGCGCCGCAGCAAGCAAATAGCGCAGATGCCGCGGTGCCGTGTCGCTCTTCAAAACAACGCCCGATCGAGAACCGCGGCATCATAGCCCCGCAGTTCGCTGAAACGTCCTTGCCGCACCTTGGCCGCCCAGTCGGGATCGGATAGTAAGGCCCGTCCAACGGCGATCAGGTCGAAATCGCCCGCCTTTATCCGTTCGACCACGCCCTGCAAATCCGCCGGCGTTGACGACGACGCGCCGGCGTCATCGCCGATATCAGCCTGCAATCCGACGCTGCCCACGGCAATCGCCGGCTTACCGGTGAGTTTTTGCGCCCAGCCGGCCAGTCCCAGCGGCGAGCCGGCAAAGGCCGGTTGCCGGAAACGCCGCGTGCTGGCGTGAAAGACATCGACGCCGGCGGCGGCAAGGGGTTTCAGAATGCGCCCCAGTTCCGCCGGCGTCTCGGCGATCCGCGCCTGGTAGTCGCGACGCTTGAACTGCGAAAAACGCAGCAAGACGGGGAAATCCGCGCTGACCGCCCGTCGCACCGCCTGAACCACCTGCAAAGTGAAGCGCAAGCGGTTCTCCAGGGATCCGCCATAGGCATCGGCCCGCGTGTTGCTGCCCGCCCATAGAAAGGTATCGAGCAGGAACTCATGAGCGGCATGGATTTCCACCCCGTCAAACCCCAACGCCTCCGCCTGTGCGGCCGCGCGGGCATAGGAAGCCGCCACGGCCGCGACCTCCTCTTCTGTCATCGCTTTCACCAGCAGCTGTCCGTTCTCGTCGCGAATATCCACCGGTCCGTAGCCCGGAACGCTCGGATCATGCGGCATGCCAGGCCGGCGCGCCGGCCCGCAATGCCAGAGCTGCGGAATAATACGACCGCCCGCGCCGTGTACGCCCTCGACCACGCGTCGCCAGCCCGCCAGGGCGGCGTGACCGAAAAAATCCGGGCCGTGCGGGAAAGCATTGGCGCCGGGATGATCGATAAAGGCGCCCTCGGTAATGATAAGCCCGACGCCCCCCTCGGCGCGGCGACGGTAGTAATCGGCGACGTCCTGGCCCGGTATGCCATCAGGCGAGCGCTGACGCGTCATCGGCGCCATCACGATGCGGTTGGGCAGCGTGATGCGACCGAGAGAAAACGGCTGAAACAAATCGCTAACGGAAGCGTGCGGAGCAACGATCATGGGAACCTCACAAAAGTTAACAGGCGCAATTACCTGCTACTAAAATGGAGCGCGCTAACGTATTCTTCAAATAGATGCGGTGTATTTGCGGAATCCATAGGATGAATATCAACACTCTCGACCTCAATTTACTCAAGGCGCTGGACGCGCTGCTGGCTGAGCCCAGCGTATCCGGCGCGGCGCAGCGTCTGGGCCTGAGCCAGCCGGCGACCAGCGCCGCGCTGGCGAGGCTGCGCCATGCGCTGGGCGATCCGCTGCTGGTTCGGCGCGGCAACGCCATGGTGCGCACGGCGCGGGCCGAAGAACTCAAACCCCGCATCGCGGAATTGCTCGACGAGATTGCCCGCACCTTCGCCCCGCGCGATGCTTTTGATCCCGCCACCAGCACGCGCCATCTGCGCATTCTCGCCAACGATTATGCGACGCTGGTGGTGCTCACCCCGCTGGCCAGGCGCCTGCGCGAACGCGCGCCGGGCCTGCTGCTGGAAATCCTGCCCTTCGACCGCCACTTCGAAGAGCGTTTCGCCGCGCGAGAAGCCGACCTGGTGGTCGGCGATGGCGATAGCCTGCGCGGCTACCGTCACGCACAGGTGCTGTTCACCGAGCATTACCTGTCGTTGGTGCGCGCCGGGCATCCCCGTCTCGGGCAAGACGAGGTCACGCTGGATGGCTTCCTTGCCGAGGATCATGCGTTAGTGTCAAGCCGTGGACGCGTGGCGGGCGTCGTGGACAAACCGCTGGCGGCGCTGGGCCGCAGCCGTCGTGTGGTACTGACCTTTCCCCACTTTCTGGTGGCCCCGGCCGTGGTTTCCCATACCGATCTGGTTATGACCGTACCCGAGTGCATCGCCCACAGCTTTGCCGAGAGCTACGATTTGCGGCTATTCGAGCCTCCCGTCGACGCGGCGCCTTTCGACGTGGCTTTCGCCTGGCCGGCGCGCAGCGTGGCCGATCCGGCGATACGGTGGCTGCGACAGCAGTTGGAGGAGACCGCCACGGCGCTACGCCAGCAGTGTCAGAAAAGCCATCAGCGAAACGCCATTCCCTTTCAGTAATCAGGATGGGTCATCGCTACTTTGCGCCGGATACGGTACGTCTCTAAGGCTGTTGAAGATAAAGAAACCGCCGACGCCGGCTGCCAGACTCAGGATTAGCGCAAACAGAGCCGCGCCGTTGGTCAATCCGAACAGGTCGATGGCGTAGCCGGCGGCGACGGGCAGCAGACAGGCCGGCAGGTATCCGCCGATATTCAGCACCGCATTCGCTTCAGCGCGACGCCCATCAGCGACGTGCAGTCCGATTAACGTTAGCCCGCCCAACTGCCCTAATCCCTGCCCTACTCCGGCGAACAGCGCGGCCAGAATTAATACACCGGCAAGCGAAGCCTGCACGGCGAGGGTCAGGCTCGCCATGGCGGCTATCGTCGCCAGCGTGCTCGTCAGAAAAATCGACCGCACCTTCCATTGGCGCACCATAAACTGTACCCCCGTCGCCGTGAGAAACATGGCGCAAGCCATGCCCCCCGCGACCATCGGGCTGCTGACATCCAGCAAGCGGGATAACAATGACGGCCCCAGCGCCAGCATAAAGGACGTCGCGGTAATGCCCGGACCGAAGGTGCCGATGCCGTAGAGCAGATGGCGGCGATTATCCGCGGGAACCGTCGGCAGTCGCAGTCGTAAGGGTTTCCGCTCCAGACGCGGCGCGGCCCGCAGCGGCAGTAAAAACAGGATGATAAGCGCACTGAGCAGAACGGCGAACTCCACGCCAAAAATCGGTATAACGGGCGACGTTTGCCATTGCGCTATCGTTCCGGCCAGCAGCGGACCCAGACCGGCACCCAGCACCATCGACACCGACGCCAGCAAAGCGGCCTGCCGCCTGCGATCGGCGCCGCCCAGATCGCTGACCGCCGCCATTCCCGCGGTGACCACCGTTCCGACGGCAATCCCGGACAACAAGCGGGCTATCGCCAAAAACGTCACCGACTGCGCGACGGAGAACAGCGCGCAGGCCATCAGCGCAGCCAGCAAACCGGGGATCAGCATCATTTTTCGCCCGTAGCGATCGGATAACTGCCCCGCTATCAGTAAAGTGCCCAGCAGGCCGGCAATGTAGCAAGCGAATATCACCGCCAGCGTGCCGGTGGAAAAATTGAGCGATTGCTGCCAGTGAACATAAAGCGGCGTGGGCGAGTTCGACAATATAAATACCGCCGTGACCACCCATGCGGCGCTCGCCATCAGCGCCGGCGAAGTACGTCCCGTCATTGGCTGCCTCCTTGCCGTGGTAAGTCATGACCGGGACGGCGGGGAGCGAGCTCATGCTCCGTGACCTTTTCCCCGGCAGAATTTACCGCTGAGGGGGCCAGATCGCGCTGAGCAATGACGAGTAAATTCAGAGAAAAAGACATAGCCTTATCCTGTACGATTTTTTTCGAACTATAGCATGTTCGAAAAAATTCGTACAAGTGCTATGATGTACCGTAGTTATTCACCAACCCTAGCGTTTACTGATGAAAATAGATGAACCCACCGATTTGCCGACGCCGTTGCCGGAACCCGCGGTCAGGGATTTAAAGCTGGAAACGCTGTTTGCCGCACTGGCCGATCCGTTACGCCTGACCATCATCCGCAAACTGATGCTGGAGTCGGACGCCTACGACCATCCCTGCGGCTGGTTCGGTTTTAATCGTCCGAAATCAACGTTGACCCATCATTTTAAAACGCTGCGCGAAGCGGGTTTGATTCGCCAACGCCAATATGGATTGGAGCGACGCAGCCGGTTGCGCCGGGAAGATATCGAAGAACGTTTCCCCGGCCTGCTGGCCTTGATCGAGCATTGGCCGTTGCCCGACGATCGGTAGCAAAAACGCCGGCGAGATTCAGGGCTGAGTCAGTTTCGCTTAGTGTGGGGAGGCAAATGAATCATGACCGCAACACCCCTGGCAAGGTTTTGTAGCGTGATTTTCCAGTGATGCGCGTTGGCGATTTCTTTGCAGATAGCCAGCCCCAGCCCGCTAGCTTCGGGCGAGGCATTCGGCCCGCGCCAAAACCGGTCGAACAGGAAAGGCAAATCGTCCGGGCGAATACCCGGTCCGCTATCCTGAATGCGGAAGGCGCTTTCAGTCACGGTAATAATAACGGCACCGTTTGGCGGAGAGACATTGATGGCGTTATCAATGATATTTTTCAATAAAATAAATAAAGCGCTTTTATCCGCATCAACCCTGGACAAGGGCTCTGCCGCACGGACGGTTAATTCAACCTTGCGGCGTTCTGCTTTCTGACGTAGATAGCCGATCGCTTCCTGGATGACCGCGAGCCTGTCGGTCCTGGCAAAATGATAATTTTGCGATTCGCTCAATTCCGCCAATTGCAAAAGTTGCCTTACCTGCCTTGCCATAAAGTCAATATCACGTAACAACAGCGCCTTATCGTTAATATCCGGATGGAGTTCTATTTGCGCTCGTAACAGAGTGAGAGGGGTCTTCAACTCATGCGCGGCGGCCCCTAAAAATTCCTGCTGCGCGATAAATCCTTTTTCTAATCGTTCGAGCACGTCATTGAATGCAACGATTAATGGTTTGATTTCGTTTGGTATATCTTTGCCGTCTAACCGTGTCCGCAGGTTAGCGGGGGTGATTGACATCGCCGCCTGCGAAGCGCTTTTCAGCGGTCGAAGTACCCACCTTATGGTAAATGGGAACGTTAGCCCAAAGCCGATAACAGCGATCAAAATAGTCACCCCGATGATTTTCGGAATAGGCTTCAGTTTAAGATCCACCGCCACTTCACCGAAGGCGTTGCTGGTTAGGGTTTGAACATAGAACAAACGATCGCCGCGGCTTAACTTCAGCGTAAAGAGATCATAAAGCTGATGGTTGAGCATGATCTGCTGGTGAACGCCCACCGAATCACTCGGTGATTTATTACCCCAGGAGAGAACATGGTCTGCGTTGGAAGCGAGGAGTATATTTTCGCGTTCATCCACTACGCGATACATTATCTCCGTCGGCGCGACATCAAATAACCAGTCCGTCCGGCTATCCAGTTTTACCGCCGCCGGCTGCCCGCTTTGATCAAATTGCAGTCCGGAAACGACGCTCTCTGCGGTGCGCTGATTGTCGTCCATTTGCCACAGTTCAAGTGGCGATTGACTGAATACGTAAAGGACGATCATGGTGATGGCGACCAGGCTGACCGACAAAACCACAATACTGACCAGCCATAACCTGAATGACAGGCTGCGGGTAAAGTCGTTGAAGATTTTTTGGGGTGCCCAACGCGCCATCATTTCATGTTCCATAATCATGGGCCGCGCATTTGCGCAAGGATTGACAAATTCAGCGGCGTTTCAAGACGATTGTCGATCCCATCTCGCACAGAGTCAGATCAGACTACGCAGGGCAAAACCGACTCCGCGGATATTCACGATTTTCGCCATAATGCCGGCGCCGCCCATTTTCTTGCGCAATCGGTAAACCGCCACCTCCAGGGCATTCGGCGTCACCGCGTCCGCCACTCCCCACGCGGCATGCTCTAGCGCGGCATGGCGCACAATTTGTCCCCTTGCCTTTAACAAAGCCAGCATGATTTGCAATTCCGTCGGCGCCAACAACACCGCTTCATTCTCACAGCGCAGCATCTGGTCCTGCGGATCCAGGGTCATATTGGCGAAAGCCAACGTTAATGGGGTCGTTTCAGTTGGACGACGCAGCAGAGAACGGACTCGCGCCACCAGCTCACTCACGGCAAACGGTTTAGTCACATAGTCGTCGGCGCCGCTTTCCAGACCGTCGATGCGATCGTGTAACGCATCGCGCGCGGTCACCATAAGGCAAGGAGTCATGTGCCCCGAAGCACGATAATTTCTTAGAAAAGTCAAACCGTCGCCATCAGGTAAACCCCGATCGATAATCAGCACGTCATAGCCGGCCTGTACCAACCCATATTTTGCCTGTGACAGGGAAGCAAAAATGTCCGTTTCTATTCCCACTTTTGATAAGGCCGACCCGACCATTTCCGCGAGACGGCGGTTATCCTCAATCAGCGCAACGCGTGGCATAGATTTACCCAACTCAAAATTGATAGAGGTAACCCAGTGTAACCTTTGGAACTGTGGAACTATCCACCAACGGACTGTCTTTAATCCCGCTTCCTAAACGAGTTACGCCGGCATCCAGATGTAAACGTTGATGTTCAGTGAGGGTATAACCGATCCTTACCCCGGCGGACAGATTGTATGTTGATTCCCCCTCATAGGCGCGGCGGCCCGGCCTAGCTTCTGCATCCCTTACTCCGTAGTAGTATTCAACATATTTGCCGTTAAACCATGCCGCTCTGGCATAGGGAGCCAGCGTCACCTTGCCGTAATCGAATTGTTTGGTGAAACCGAGCAATGCTCTCTGCCCTTTATTGCCGGCCGTCAGGTAATTGGCATACAGGGTGCCGAAATCCGTGCGCCATGCCACCGAAGGGCCGCCCCAAAATCCACCGCGCCGTTTCTGCATGCCGTCCAGTATGTCGGCATCAGACTCTTCATACCCCTCGCCCATCGCATACTCGCCATGCAACGCCAACTCTACGTTACCCCAATTGCCTACTTTAACGTCGAGATTATTGCCGTACAAACTTAGCCATTTATTTTCAAAATAGACCAGGGGAAAGGGACTCACCTCCGAACCATACCCTTTATAGGGCGGTTTTTGGTAACTGACGCCGCCGCCGAGCCCCCACTTCGTCTCGTTGGGCGTATCGCTTAACCAGATAAAACCTGAATCACTGGCCGCAAGTCCGGAAACGGGTTCAGCAGCGGCATGCAATAAAGCTGAATGACAAAAGGCCAGGACGAGGAAGATCCCCCGGGAACAGAGGTGTCTGAAAGCATGTTTCACAGTGATTCCTTAACATTCGTGGTAAATCAGGAATTCATGTTATGGCTTACCGGCTTACCGCAAACTTACCGCGGCGAAACAGGTTGGTGGCAGCTATAGGGTCACCCAGAGGAGCGGTCCAGCTTTCATACTGCGCCGTCAGGCATTGAAAGACGATGAGGATGGAGATGGGCGCGTGACCCGGAGCGGCGGGGGCTCTCGTCCTATGCGTGCCTTGGACACGCGCAGGGCAAGCTGATTTTTCGAGGTGCCGTAACAATAGCGAGGCTATAGCCAAGATCCTTTTCACAACTGCCGAGCATGCCTCCCTCAATGGTGCAAACAGCGCTACGGCATTAAACCTTTCGGGCCTTATCTTTTCGTTCACGACGGCGCCTGGTTTTTCTCTCCGCTGCGTGCGATTCGACGCAGATCCACTGACGGCGGCAGGCCAAACAGCCGCGCATATTCCCGGCTGAACTGGGTATGGCTTTGATAACCGACGGACAGGGCGATGGTGGTGATATTTGCGCTCCCGGTCGCCAGTTTCGTCCGCGCCTGCATCAAGCGGATGCGTTTTTGATACTGAAGGGGGCTGAGCGCGGTAATGGCGCGAAAGTGGCGATGAAACGCCGAGACGCTCAGCGCGGCCATCGCCGCCAGTTCCTCAATCCTCACCGTCTGCATATAGTTCTGTTTTATCCAGTTGACCACGGCGTAAATGCGCGACAAATGCGTGTCCGGCGTGGCGATATCCCGCAGCATCCAGCCGAGCGGCCCCTGAAAAACGCGGAACAGGATTTCTCGTTCATAGGCGGGAGCCAGCGCGGCGATTTCATCCGGCTTATTTATCAGACGCAACAGGCGCAGCCAGGCATCAAGCAATTCCGGCGTTACCGGGGCCACGGAAAACCCTGTGTTGTAAAGCGACGGGGAACTGGCTTCCGGCAAGCCGGACAGCAGGTCGGCGATAATTTCCGGCGCCGGCGTCAGGCTGACGGCAAGATAGGGGGCGCCGGTCTGCACATCGGCATAAATTTTACCGACGGCCGGTAAATCCACCGACATAACAAAATAGGTCGCCGGATTGTAGCGGTATGTTCTGTCTCCCACCGTCATGCTTTTCGATCCGGTCAGGATCAGGTTAATCATCGGTTGATAAACGGCGGACAGCCGATGTTCAGGGATTTCCCCCTGAACCATCGCGACGCGCGGGATACCCGTTTCAGTACGCTGATTCCCGGCTCCGGCAGCCAGAGCGCGCAATTCTTGCAGCTGATTTTCCATGGCCGATTAGTAGCATGGCTGGCAGAGGCTAACAAGAGAAAAGCAGAATCAGGCAACTTTCGAAGAGGATTGCATGAGCCGCGGCAAACGGCAGCGCCTATCCTTTAGGTCTGCCCTGCCAATCCCGGAACTCTGTATGCGCACTGTTCCGATAACCGCAGGCGGTTACAGGATCTGAAAAAGGGAACCATCATGCTTGACCATATCTTTCTGATGGTGAGCGATATCGATCGCGCCATTGCATTCTATTCTCAGGCGCTGACTCCGCTTGGGATTACTGACCGTCTTAAATACGACGGCGCCAATGGTCCCGCCGGACATCCGGATCTGGAGGGCTTCGGCGCCGATGGGCGGATGTTTTTCTGGCTGAGAAAAGGACAACCTGCTCCCGGCGCCGTACATATCGGGTTCGCGGCGGACTCTCGGCAGAAGGTAAACCAGGCTTATCACGCCGCGCTCGCCGCCGGCGCCGCGTCCATTCATGTTCCCGGTCCACAGCTTCATTATGACCCTGAGTATTACGCCGCACAGGTTACCGACCCGGACGGATACAGCCTTGAGTTTGTCTATAAGCGCTGGCAGCACTGATGAAAAAAATAACGATTTATGGCGGGCGGAATGAGGGCTATATCGTTCAAAATCAGGCTTTCTGCCTGAAGGAAATCCATTTATTCATCTCCTGATATGAAATATTTCCCCCGCAAACGACGAGCCCGATAACCGCACTCTCGGAAATTCTCGTCGAGATCGCGGCAGCGGCCGGCAAAAGTGCCCCAGATGCAAGCTCAACCCACTGTTTGGCCGTTTCGCCGAAAGAAATCATACCGTTGATGGCATCGTCATCAGAAACCACTACGATTTCCTCAACATAACGCTGCGCGTGGGCAAGCATCAGTTCATCGATGACTGGCACGCCAAGCGTTGAAATGATGGAACTGATATCGATTTTAGTCGGCTTTCCGGCTTGCAAAGCCTGATACATGGAACTGGCGCCGGCAGTTTCCACCCCCCAGACCCTAATCTCGGGTTTGATGGATTTCAATGCAGTAGCCACGCCTGCCAGCATGGCTCCGCCGCCAACGGCAACAATAACATCGGTCAATGAAGGACAATCGGCAATAAACTCAAGCCCAAGCGTCCCATGCCCTTCGGCTATGAGCGTATCGCGGCAGTCGTCTATTACCCGATATCCTTTTTCTTCAAGCGCCCTGGCGCGGGCAAATGCAGAATTGACATCGTTTTCTACAATCACCACGCTGCCGGTATCGCGAATCCTTTTAATTGATGACGATGGCGCGCTCTGCGGCATGATGACGGTGACATCGGCCCCAAAAGTCCTCGCTGCCTCCCCGATTGCGATACCGAAATTTCCGCCACTTACTGCGACGAATTTAGCCCCGAGCATATCTTTTCCCAAAGCCGAAAACAGATTGAGCACGCCGCGGGCCTTGAACGACCCACCGATTTGCAAGTTTTCGAGCTTAAGATAAACGGTTCGTTGTAACTTATCCGTCAATGCCGGGCAAAACACGGTCGGAGTCCGAATCACCGCTCCGCGTAGCCGCTCAGCAGCCTCATCTATGGAGCTGGGACTCATAAAATTAATCATCGGAATCTGGCTCTTGTCAGTGGATTCACCCTACGCTGAGTAAAAGTTAAACTATCGTAGCTAAATTCTGCAACAGATGTTTTGCATTAACGACTGGTGCGACAAATCGTTTATCTCAGGGAACACATCAGCATAAGTGGCACAGCACCGATGTGCTATTCGACGTGGGCTGGTTCAAAAAACAGCGGCCGCCTTTACCCCCCCGCCTCGCTGACAATGCGCATATTCATCGTGCAGGTCTCGCCGCGGCGCAGCAGTTTCAGCCCCGGCAGTTGGGGATGATTATGGGCGTTGACCGGATGGGTTTGCGGCTCCAGACAAATAAACGGCACGGCCTGTTTACCTTCCGGCTGATAAACCATCAGGTATTCGGCATCGCTGTATAACGTCAGGCCGTGGCCCTCTATATCATCGTACAGGCGGGCGGAACCCGGCCAGTCGGAGAAAGCGTTATTGATCCAGATATCGCCGGGATTGCGCGGCAGTTGGAAGTCCAGCGCGTTCGGCAGTTCAGCGCGCCATTTCCCCGGCAGATGACATTCCCGTTCGGGCCAGTAGCCCCCACACTCGAACTGTAGTTCGGTTGCCGGCGTTTTTATAAAGAACGGATGAAAACCCAGTCCATAAGGAAACGGGGTTTCAGCCAAATGAGTTAGTTGCAGCGTGGCGTAAAAGACGTTTTCCATCAGGCCGTAGTGGAGATAGGCATGATAGTGGTACAGGCCCGGCACGTTCGATTCCAACGCCAGACAGACCGTCGACGCCCGCTGCTCTACCAGCGTCCAGGGCCGTATCCAACCGTCGCCGTGCAGGAAGAAGCGCTCATCCATAGGACTGGAAGGCAGTTGATAGCGACGTCCCTCGCGCATAAAACCGTTGCCCTCAACCCGGTTGGCCAACGGCAGCATGGGAAACAGGCTACATTCCCCGACTGAAGCATCCGGCGACGGCGCCGGACGCAGCAAGGGGCGGCTAGCGCGCCGACAATCGTACAGCCCTAAAACGGCGGCGCCCTGCAATCGGAGCCGCAGGGCGAGAAACGAATTACTGAGTTCGATAACATCGGTCATGCCGGCTTATGCTCCGTATCGCGGGTTAATGGCGAACTCCAATGATAACTTTTTGATTTAACAAGACGCGGGCGTAACCGGCGATAAAATCAAGCAAACGATCTTGTCGCCGGCCGACGCTACTTCGCCGCGGCTTTCACCTCCGCGTCAACGTCCCTATTTCCTCCCAATAGCGTCTCCAGCGCTTCCAGCGTAATGCCTTTCGTTTCCGGCACCTTGGCTTTGATAAACATAAAGCCCGCCAGGCAAATAACGCCGTACAGCAGGAAACTCCCGGAGGCGCCCAGACTGGCGTTCAGCAGCGGGAAGGTATAGGTCAGCAAGAAACAGGCGACCCACAGGGAAAACGTACCCACCGCCATCGCCATGCCGCGTACGCGGTTGGGAAATATTTCCGACAGCAGCACCCAGGTCACCGGCGCCAGCGTCAAGGCGTAGATGGCAATCGCCGCAAGTACCAGCAACAGCACCGGCAGACCGAGAATACCCAGCGCATAGGCGGCGGCGATCAGGGCATAGATAAGGGTCAATCCCAGCGAACCAATCAGCATTAGCTTACGACGCCCCAGGCGATCCACCAGCGGCAGGGCCAGAAGCGTAAAGATCAGATTGATTAAACCGGTCGCCACAATCGATTTCAGCGTGTCGTTAATATCAAATCCCGCCGATGCGAAGATCTCCTGCGCATAGTTAAAGATGACGTTGATGCCGCACCACTGCTGGAAGACCGCCAGAACGATGCCAATGACGATAATCGGCCTGACCTTCGGCTCCAGTAAGGCGGACATCGGCACCTTCTGGTTTTCCGTCCCCAGCGACCGGCGGATTTCCGCCAGCGTATTCGTCGCATAGGCTTCATCGCCAATACGCTTAAGCACTTTTTTCGCCTGATCGTAGCGGCCGGCTTTCACCAGCCAGCGCGGCGATTCGGGCACCACGAACATCAATACCAGGAATACCACCGCGGGAACGATGCCGGAGCCAAACATATAACGCCAGCCGGTCTGGCCGTTCCAGCTATTAAGGATATCCGCCTGCGTTGCCTGACTGGCCACCGGTTCGGCAATCATCAGGTTAATGAGCTGAGCGGCCAATACGCCGAGCACAATCGTCAGTTGGTTCACGGCGACGAAACGTCCGCGCTTTGCCGCCGGGCTGATCTCGGCGATATAGACCGGCGACAGCGCGGACGCCAGGCCGATGCCCAAACCGCCGACGATGCGGTAGACGATAAACATATCGAAACTACTGGCCGCCGCCGTTCCCCATGCGGAAAGGGTGAACATCAACGCTGCCAGCAATAACGGCACGCGACGGCCAAAGCGGTCGGAGATAACGCCGGAAACCAGCGCCCCGAATACGCAGCCCACCAGCGCCGAACTCATCGCCCAGCCGGATAACGCCGGATCGGTAATATGGAAGTAGGCTTCATAGAACGGCTTCGCGCCGCCGATAACCACCCAGTCATATCCGAATAACAGACCGCCGCAGGCGGCCACTAAACAGATCATCCAAACGTAGGGCATATTTAAATGAGTATTATTATTCATCTCTTTATCCTTATAGGGACAGAGCTTACGAATTGCCACGGTCCAGCAAACCGTCGCCTAAAACGCTAAACAGGTGAGCCTTATCGTGGTTTGGATTCAGCGCCAATAGCTGCTGTAACGAGGTTTTGAACTGTTGCTTCTTGCCTTGTCCCAGATAGGCCAGCGTTTCGACCCATAAACAATGCTGACGGTGTTTGTGCTGTCCGTCGCTGTCCAGCACCACGAGGTCCGGCAGGGAAACGGCAAAGAAATCGGCTTCAAACCGCTGGTCTTTGGCTTTATCCGCCCAGTCCAGCATTTGGCTAAAGATCTGTTCCGCTTGCTGAGGTTGCCGCAACTTAATCCGCGCCATTCCCTGATAGAACAGATAATCCACCGGCTGATCGTTGTAATACTTACTTTCCCCGATCTGCCCGCTTCCCTGCGCCGCATGGCGATAAAGCGCCTGCGCCGTTACGCCGTCATGCAAACGCTCGGCGCACACCGCCAGCCAATAGAAGAGGTCGTTATCGCTCTGCCCGACCAAACGGCCTTCGCCGAGATTTTCCGGGTAGTGAAGCGCCTGCTGCAGGAGGCTTTTCGCCTTATCCGGCTGCTGAGCGTTCAGCAAGTCAAAGGCCCGGCGCTGTAGATTAATCAGATATTGTCCGGTAATTTTGCCTTCACCGCCTTCCCACGGATGGAAGCGCCGTTCATACAGGATGCGCGCCGCAACATCGGACTTACCGCAAATATGCAGCAGACTCAGCAGTTCGGCGGTTAAGTCATCGCGCTTAAGCACGATGGATTGCAGGGGTTCCAGCGCCGCCAGACGCTGCTCCGGCGCCACGCCGCGCAGCTTACGCAGATAGTCCAGTTCAAACAGCAGACGGGCATCGCCCGGGCTTAGCTCGACCGCGCGACTCAGGTAACGTTCGGCCTTATCGCCGTCCTGCTGTTTATTGAACGCGTAAATGCCCAAATTACGCCATACGGCGGCAAAATCCGGCTCCAGTTCAGCCGCGCGTTCCCATAGCGCCACGGCTTTGGCGTAGTTGCGCTTGCTGTAGTAGAAACACCCCAGCAAATATTGGGCGAACGCGCAGTCGTTGAGATCCGTCAGCATGCGCACTTCGGCCAGGGTGTTAGGAAAACGCACGCTATCGCTGAATGATGCCCGCGCCCGCTGCAGCAAAGCCTGATACTCATCGGTCGGGAGCTGATGTTTGCTAAGGCTGGCCTGCAAATACAACGGCAGCGTTTCGCGGCTGTTCAGCAGCGTTAACAGGTTCAACGCCAGATCGTTTTGCCCAAGCTCCACCAGCCAACCGGCAATAGATAACGCATTGATCCCTCTGCCGCCGGTAACCTGACGTAATTTATCGGCGTCATCCGCTGCGCCGGTTGCGATAAAACGCAGGTAATAAAGCGCATAGTTCAGCGGGTAAGCGGCGAGTCGAGCGTCTATATAATTTATGCTCTGTTCAGAGCGCTCCAGTTTATGTAGCAACAGGGCTTTTAGCGCAATGGTGTGATAATTGGCGCCATTACATATCAGGCTGTTTTCCGTAAAGGTCAGCGCCTGCTGATATTTTTCCTGGCGGGTGGAAATACGCGCCAGACCGTAAAATCCGCCCTCTTTCGCGTTGCCGCTCCAGGTGGCGCGGTAGAAGTCCTTATACGCCGGTTCGAGCCGGCCCAGGCGTTCATAGGCGCAGCCGCGAATCAAACTGGCTTTACCGCACTGCGGATTGCTGTTCAGCCGGTGAGCCCGTTTTAACGCACTGTCGGCATAGGCAATCGCCTGGGTGAAGTCGGCCCGGTTATATTCCAGCGTCGCCAGCGCCAGATTACAGCGGTAGTCTTCGGCATCCAGCGCCAGACCGCGCTGATAGTAGTCGAATGCCGAACGGCTGGCGTGGTTGTACTGTTCCAAATGCTGGCCGATAAAGTAGGCTTCATCGGCGCTGGTAATCTGTGAGGGTTTTAGCGGCGCGCTGGCCGGATCCGGTAAGGGTTCAGGTTCCGCCTGATGCTCCAGATAGCTCAATATCTCCCGACCCTGAGCGTCGAACAGCATAATAGTCAGGCGATCTTTGATTTCAGGCAGATTCCCGGTAACGGCTTCACAGGGGCTAAGCGTAATCACGCGATCGAGCAACGGGCTGCCACCGACCGCGGAACGGATAACCAAACGTGTATCCGGCAGCGGAGAAATAGCATACACGCCCCAGACCAGTCGCCCGTTGTGCCGCTCCAGCTTAAGCGCCGCCGCGGTATTCGCATTCTGCACCACGCCCAGCGTATTGTAAGGCAGGAAATTCTGCACAAAACACTTCTCTTCGTAGGCGTCCAGCCAGGTGAAGTCCGGCTGGTTATCGGTGAATACGCCGGTCATCAGTTCAATATACGGGCCGTTGTTATCGGTCAGATTGCGATCCCAGGCCTGACCGAATTGGCCGTTGCCCCAGGTCCACTGCTTTTTACCCGGCGAAACATGATGATCGGCCACATGCAGTAAACCGCCCTGTTCATCATGACTATAAGCGCCGACAAAGTCATAGTCCGACTTGCCCGCCATATAAGAAGTCGGCACCGGAATATTTTTGTAGCGTGAGATATCGACGCCGGCCGAGTAGTCCACTTTATAGTAGGTGCCGTGGGCGATCGGGAAAGAAGAGACGTCGCGTTTGCCGTGATCAAACACCGCGGTGACGTCCGGCGGGAAGACGCTCTGATGGTCATCGCCGCCCTTCACCGCCGGGTTGGCCCACCACAGGAAATGGCGCGGCGTATCGTTGCCGTTATAAATTTTAACGCTGATTTCAACCAAAGCGCGCTCCGGATAGAGAGTAAATCCGGTCATGACCTGCAGGCCGCGCATGGGTTCTATCTCTCCCAGCCAGACGGTCTGAGCGCCGCTATCATGCTGCCGGATCTGAAAATCGATCGGCATATAGGTCGTCGGGCGATGATGCTGCGGCCAGTTAAATTCAATACCGCCGGAAATCCATGGGCCAACCAACCCCACCAGCGCGGGCTTCACCACCTCGTTGTAGTAAATAAAATCCCGTTGTTTAACCTTATCGTAAGCCCGCTGGATTCGGCCGCCCAGTTCCGGCAGCAGCATAATGCGGATATAGTCGTTTTCTAAATAGATCGCCTGATAGCGACGCAACTGCTTTTCACCCGTAATGGTATCGATCACGCCATAAGGGTAAACCGCGCCGGATGAACCCTGATAAACGCGATGCTCCAAAAACATCGGATTCTCGTCCTGAGGGCCGACGTCATAGGTTGGAATATCAACGGTTTCTTGCCACACCTTAACCTGATTCATAGATCCCCTTAAATTTAACCGCCCACACTAAAATTTGTGTTAGTGGCAGTTTAATGGACAGAATTGGGGGAATTGCGCACAATGGTCACGCAATATAGTTAACGGAGTTTAGTGTAGTGTCTTGTTACGGGCTGAATAATCATCGGATACGTCATTACAATAAAACCATCCTGCTGGAGATTCTGTATCGGCAAAAAATAGCTAGTAAATCAACGCTGGCCCGACTCTCCAGACTCTCCATTCCAGCAATCAGCAAAATTCTGGCCGAGCTGGAAGCGGAAAACCGGATATCTCATCGCCAGGAAAACCTGCACGCCCGTGGGTTGAACGGCGGAAGCTATCAGATACGTCCGCCGGCCGGATACATTCTTTGCCTCAATGTTTCTCCCTATATGATCGAAAGCGTACTGGTGGATGGACTTATCACCGCCCAATCGCCTTTACGCCGCACCGCCATCAAGGCGACCACCCCCGAAGCGCTGCTGGCAGAGATCGAGAAACTGTGTCGGGAATATCATCATCTGCACCGCCAGCTCCCGCTGCGCCTGGCGCTGTCGATTCACGGCCAGGTCAACCCGGTCACCGGCGTGTCGCAAAATATGCCGCAGGCGCCGTGGGATACGCCGATTGAAATTAAATACCTGCTGGAGGAACGGCTGAACACCGAACTGCTGATAGACAATGACTGCATCATGCTGGCGTTGGCCGAGAAGTGGCAAAACGACGCCAATCATCAGGACTTTTGCGTGATTAACGTGGATTACGGCATCGGCTCGTCTTTTGTGATTAATCGGCAAATCTATCGGGGCAGCCTGTACGGCAGCGGTCAGATCGGCCACACCATTATCGATCCCGACGGCGCCGCCTGCGCCTGCGGCCGCTATGGTTGTCTGGAGACTGTCGCCTCGCTCTCGGCGCTAAAGAAAAAAGCGCGCATGATGCTAAAGAGCCATTCCCACAACCACCTGCAAGATGGCGTACTTAAAACGCCGACCACGGAATCGCTGATTGCCCGCTACCATCAGGGAGATGAAGATCTGAAGCCGTTGGTCAATAATTCCGCGCGAGCCATAGGGCTGAGCCTGTATAACTTTCTTAATACGCTGAATATCAACCGGATATACCTGTATGGGCGCAGCTGCGGATTTGGCGAGACCTGGTTGAGCATTATTCAGGAACAGACCGGTTTTAATCCGTTTGATCACACTGACGCAGTCAGAACCAATGCGACCAATATCGGTTTCGGGCAATTATCCCGGCAACAGCAGGTCATGGGGATTGCC
This sequence comes from Brenneria tiliae, assembly GCF_023347575.1. Taxonomy (NCBI): domain Bacteria; kingdom Pseudomonadati; phylum Pseudomonadota; class Gammaproteobacteria; order Enterobacterales; family Pectobacteriaceae; genus Brenneria; species Brenneria tiliae. Next base: position 389,580 of record NZ_JAKPCB010000102.1, read on the forward strand.
TATTTATTTGTAGAGCAAGCGCTAAAGGATATGGACGAGATAAACAATGAGTGAGCCGCTCTGCGCGCCGGCGCCTAGCAGCACCGGCACGATTCAACCTATTGAAATGCTCTAACTGCGTCCCGTTACCGCCGCCGCCACGGCGTGGCTATCCTCCAGCATACGGTAGCGCACAATCCTGCCATCGCGGACCGTCAGCACGATGGCAAACGGCGACTCGATAAGCCGGCCGGTGGCGGTGACCCGGGAGGCCAGTTCGCCCAGCGCCGCCGCCGTATCGTCGTCGGCCAGAATCCGTTGCAGCTCGAAGCGCTCCGGCGTAATGCGCGCGGCCAGTTCAGGGTAGAACGCCCCCACCGCCTCGCTGTCGCGGCGCGGGCCGATCCAGGGCACCGCCTCCAGGTTGCCGGGGATATCCCAGTCCACCTCGTCGGCGAACAGTTCGAGGATTGCCGCCAATGCCTGCGGATCGTCGGGCGTGGCCCAGAACTTCGCCACCCGCTCGAAGTAGCGCGCGGCGATCTCACGCGGCGTGGCGGCGGGCGCCTGCTCGCCGCGATACAAGGCCACTCGCCTGCGATCCTCGTTGGTCATATCCGGATCAACGTAGATAAAGGTCCGCTTGATTAGCGCCCCGTCGAACTCGAACACGTTGGCGAAGCGCCCCTGCGAGATTTCTCCATCGGGCCACGACCGGCCGTCCGCGGTCACGCCCCATTCGCGTCCTTCCACGGCGATGCGATCGCCGTCCACGGTGAAGACCAGCCCGTCGATGTCATGGGTCAGCTGCGCCGCGTCCCTGGCGATGCGTTCGGCAAAGCGTTGCAGCGCCGCCTTGCCGCGCGCCGCGCCGAACTTGGGGAAGAAAAACTCGACATCCTCGGTGAACAGATCCAGCAGCGCAGGATCCTTGGCATCGACCTTGCGGAAGTAGTCGCGAACGGTCTCGATACGGGCGTCGGTATGATCGGACATCGGCTTGCTCCATTTGTGTAAGTTGAATTACAGTATTATCATGAACGCGAACAGCGTCAATAATTATGTAATCAAAAATACAGAAAGGAGACCGTATGGCCCGCGGACGCCCCCGCAGCTTCGACCGTGATGCCGCGCTTGAGCGCGCCATGGAAATCTTCTGGGCCAAAGGCTTCGAAGCCCCCCAGCTCGCCGAGCTGATGAGCGCCATGGGCATCAACCCGCCCAGCTTCTACGCCGCCTTCGGCTCCAAGGAAGCCCTGTACCGGGAAGCGCTCGATCTCTATCTCTCCACGGTAGGCGCCGGCAGTATGAAGGTGCTGGCCGAGACGCCAGACGTACGCGCAGCTATCAAGAGCATGCTGCTCGCCAGCCTGGAGGTGGCGCTGGCCAGCCCGTCCTCCGGCGGCTGCATGGTCAGCCTGGGCCTATTCAACTGCCAGGAACAAAACGCCCCCCTGCGCGACCATATGCGAGAACTGCGGCGCAGCACCGAACGCCTGATCCGCCAGCGACTGGAGCGAGGAATCGCCGACGGCGAACTGCCAACGCAGACCGACACCGCGCGCCTGGCCACCTATTTTTCCACCATCATCCAGGGGATTTCGCTACAGGCCCAGGACGGCACAGCGCGCGAAACGCTGCTGGGTCTGGTGGAGACGGCGATGGCGGCGCTGCGGGATGGGTAATGTGTGGTTCGTCGTTTGATGCAGCCCCATCAAAACTTAGGCCGCGTTTCCGGCGACGCGATCGGTCTTGCTCTGCAATTGCAACACTGCTCCCAACTACACCTACTCAAAGTCTCGATGACCATGCTTTCTACTCGACCGGCGGCCACTTCTGCGCTGCGTGCAGCACGCGCAGAATGCAAACAGTAAAGGGGTCCCATGTACACGAGGATATAGTTTGCCCGGACCACCTGTTCCCGCGTCCCCTCAACCCGACCAGGCCGATAGAGCCTCGGATGCTCTGCGAGCTTCGCCGCTTTAGACTCGATATCGTCTTTCAGCCGTTGCGCGGCATCAGGATTGTCATCCGAGATGTAATCGACAATCGCCAGCAAATCAGCGCGAGCTGGTTGCGACCATTCAAGCTCGGGCACGACGTTTCCTGTCGATCAGGGCTTGCGCCTCGTCCATTACCTGCTGATGTGACGCACCCGGTCGGGGGTCGGCCAGAGCTTCGCGCACCTTGGCGCGGAACCATTCGTCATGCGCTTCCGGGTCAGCGGTCAGCCCCACCGGCAATCCGCCTTCCTTGGTAACGCGGGTTAGAAAGATCCGCACGGCATCCGAAATGGACAAACCGACGTTGGCGAGCGTTTCGGCCGCATCAGCCTTCAGCTTTTCGTCTACACGAATGTGTAGCATGGATGTTTGAGCAGCCATCGTGATTTCTCCTAGAGTGACTTTTCACTCACCTTGTATCTCAATAGAGATACAGTCAAGAGTCACCTGCCATGCCTTGGCGCAAATATTGTTCAAGTGTTCCCGCTGCCCTATGACGTCAAATATTGACGTCGCTCAACAATCAACCTACAATATGACGTCATAAAGCGACGTCAGCGGGATGCATGATGATAAAGGTTAAGGAACTGAGTTCAAAGCACCGGAAAACACTGGCTGATGTGCTGACCACACCGCCAAAACCCGGCATTAAATGGGATGACGTTGTGAGCCTGATTAATGCGCTCGGTGGAAAGGTGAAGAACGGGAACGGCTCCAGACGCAAGTTTGTGCTGATGGGGTCCGTATATCAGACCCACCACCCCCATCCGGGTAACGTGATGGATAAGGGCGCAGTCAACGGCCTGCGTGATTGGTTCGAGAATGTAATAGGAGTCGAACATGATTAAAAGCAACAACATTATGACGATCGACGGCCACCCTGCTTCTGTGACCTACGAAGCAGAAATTAAAGCCTTTCGCGGTAAGTTCCTGGACGTCACCGGCTATTGTGATTTTATATCGAACAGTATCGAAGGGCTGGAGAAGGAAGGGAAAATTTCGCTCGCCGAGTACATTGAAACCTGCCAAGAAGAGGGCATTCAGCCGTTCAGGGAGGAGGACAAGCTAAAGTCATTCACGTTGCGCTACCCGGGATGGCTGGAAGCCCGCCTGACGGCGGCGACAACTTCCCATGCAGTGTCGAAAAATCAGTTTATTGTCCAGTTGCTTGAGCGGGAATTACAGTAACCGGTAATCCCCCCGCCACCATCAGCGCCGTGACGGACAAGGTCATTCGAACTCAAACAGTGGCAACAGCGCCTGCTGGAGCCGGTTTATCCCTTCGTCTGGCTGGACGCCATTCACTACAAAATCCAATTCGAAAACAGAGAGTACCATCAAAAATTCCATTGAAAAAACCGTGCTTCCCGTTGCTAACAGCTGCTAGAAAGTGCCAGACACAAAAACAAAAAAGCCCGCTGTAACACGGGCTTAGAGGTATTTTACTGCTTTTACGTGCAGGCTGTTGCCAGACGTTAAATCACTCCCACTCAATCGTCGCCGGCGGCTTGCCGGAAACGTCATAAACCACGCGGGAGATGCCGTCCACTTCGTTGATGATGCGGTTGGAGACGCGGCCGAGGAATTCGTACGGCAGGTGCGCCCAGTGGGCGGTCATAAAGTCGATGGTTTCCACCGCGCGCAACGAAACGACCCAATCGTACTTACGGCCATCGCCCATTACGCCGACAGAGCGCACCGGCAGGAAGACGGTAAAGGCCTGGCTCACTTTGTCGTACAGTTCGGCCTTGTGCAGTTCTTCAATAAAGATCGCGTCCGCGCGGCGCAGCAGGTCGCAGTACTCTTTTTTCACTTCGCCCAGCACGCGCACGCCCAGCCCCGGCCCCGGGAACGGATGGCGGAACAGCATGTTGTACGGCAGACCCAGTTCCAGGCCGATTTTGCGCACTTCATCCTTGAACAGCTCTTTCAGCGGTTCCACCAGGCCCAGTTTCATCTCTTTCGGCAGTCCGCCGACGTTGTGGTGCGATTTGATGACATGCGCCTTGCCGGTTGCCGACGCGGCGGATTCGATAACGTCCGGGTAGATGGTGCCCTGCGCCAGCCATTTGACCAGATCCTGCTTGCAGGCTTCTTCGTCAAACACCTCGACAAATACGCGACCGATGGTTTTACGCTTCACTTCCGGGTCGTCAATCCCGGCCAGCGCGCTCAGGAAACGCTCCTCTGCCGGTACATGCACAATATTCAGGCCGAAATGGTCGCCAAACATCTCCAGTACCTGATCGGCTTCATTCAGACGCAGCAGGCCGTTATCCACGAATACGCAGGTGAGGCGTTTGCCAATGGCGCGGTGCAGCAGCATCGCCGTGACCGAGGAGTCGACCCCGCCGGACAGGCCGAGGATGACATGATCGTCCCCCACCTGCTGGCGAATACGCGCCACCGCATCGTCAATAATTTTGGCGGGCGTCCAAAGCGCCTCGCACTGACAGATATCGCGCACAAAACGTTCCAGCAGACGCTGCCCCTGACGGGTGTGCGTTACTTCCGGGTGGAACTGTACGCCGTAAAAATGCTTTTCTTCGTTGGCCATAATGGCGAACGGACAGGTATCGGTGCTGGCTATCGTGACAAAATCAGCGGGGATGGACGTCACTTTATCCCCGTGGCTCATCCATACATCCAGCAGCGGCGCGCCCTCCGCGCTTATCTCATCCTGAATGTCCCGCACCAGCGCGCTGTCGGTTTTCACTTCAACCTGGGCATAGCCGAACTCACGTTCGTTGGAACCTTCAACGCGACCGCCCAACTGCATCGCCATCGTCTGCATACCGTAGCAGACGCCCAACACCGGCACGCCGGCCTGGAAAACATACTCAGGCGCCCGCGGGCTATCAAATTCGGTGGTGCTTTCCGGACCGCCGGAAAGGATAATCCCGTTGGGGTTAAATTCGCGGATCTGCGCTTCTGTGACATCCCATGCCCACAGTTCGCAATAAACGCCCAATTCACGAATGCGTCGAGCAACCAGCTGCGTGTATTGCGAGCCGAAATCCAGAATAAGAATGCGGTGTTGATGAATGTTTTCTGTCATAAGAGGCGTGTTCCAAAATACGAATTGAAGCAATAATGATTAAACCCGGCGAATAGTACCGGGTTTAACGCTTTAAATCAGCCTGCAAATCACCTTATGAACCCATGCGGTAATTCGGCGATTCCTTGGTAATGGTAACGTCGTGGACGTGGCTTTCCTGAATACCGGCGCCGCTGATGCGCACAAATTCGGCCTGGGTACGCAGCGCATCGATCGTGCCGCATCCGGTCAGGCCCATACAGGAGCGCAGCCCCCCCATTTGTTGATGGACGATCTCTTTCAGACGGCCTTTGTAAGCCACGCGCCCTTCGATACCTTCCGGCACCAGTTTGTCCGCCGCATTGTCGCTCTGGAAGTAGCGGTCGGAAGAGCCTTTGGACATCGCTCCCAGCGACCCCATTCCGCGGTAGGATTTGAAAGAGCGCCCCTGATACAGTTCGATCTCGCCGGGAGACTCTTCGGTACCGGCCAGCATCGAGCCCACCATCACACAGGCGGCCCCTGCGGCGATCGCTTTGGCGATATCGCCGGAGAAGCGGATGCCGCCGTCGGCAATCACCGGAATACCGGTGCCTTCCAGCGCTTCGACCGCGTCGGAGATTGCGGTGATCTGCGGGACGCCCACGCCGGTGACGATACGGGTGGTACAAATAGAGCCGGGGCCGATACCCACTTTAACCGCGCTGACGCCGGCGTCCGCCAGCGCTTTTGCGCCCGCGGCCGTCGCCACGTTGCCGCCGATAATCGGCAGGTTGGGATATTTGGCGCGGGCATCGCGGATACGCTGCAACACCCCTTCGGAATGGCCGTGTGAAGAGTCAATCAACAAAACATCAACGCCCGCCGCAACCAGCGCGTCGATACGTTCTTCGTTGCCGTCACCGGCGCCGACGGCCGCCCCTACGCGCAGACGGCCGTGCTCATCTTTGCAGGCGTTGGGTTTACGTTCCGCTTTCTGGAAATCTTTTACGGTGATCATGCCGAGCAGATGAAACTGGTCGTCCACCACCAGCGCTTTCTCAACGCGTTTTTCATGCATTCTTTGCAGAACGACTTCGCGGGCTTCGGCGTCTTTTACCGTTACCAGGCGCGGTTTGGGGGTCATCACGGCGCTGACCGGCAGATCCAAATCGGTGACAAAGCGAACGTCACGGCCGGTGATGATACCGACCAGCTCATTGCCTTCGGCGACCACCGGGTAACCGGCAAATCCGTTACGTTCGGTCAGCTCTTTTACCTGACGCAGCGTCGTCGTCGGAGTAACGGTCTTAGGATCGATCACCACGCCGCTTTCGTATTTTTTGACCCGGCTGACTTCTTCAGCCTGACGCTCAATGGACATATTCTTGTGAATAAATCCCAGACCGCCCTCCTGAGCCAGGGCAATCGCCAGATTGGATTCCGTTACGGTATCCATCGCGGCGGACAGCATAGGAATATTCAGGCGAATGGTTTTCGTCAGTTGAGTGGTTAAATCAGCCGTGTTCGGCAGAACGGTGGAATGGGCGGGAACAAGGAGAACGTCGTCAAACGTCAGTGCTTCTTTAGCGATACGTAACATGGGCAATATCTCACCAAGGTGGATGTGAAGAACGGATAAAATATTGCCGTGGCATTATACAGAGCGTAACCGGTTGCCTCCAGCATTTTTTTGATAAAATGCTTGATTACCTGTTGCAGGCAGGTAGTATCGATCAATTAAGTCACTGTTTTAAAATTTGATCTGGCTCACAATGTCTCAATTTCCCTCCGCCGCGATTTTTACCGTTAGCCGCCTGAACCAGACGGTTCGACAACTGCTGGAAATGGAGATGGGTCAAATCTGGCTTTCCGGTGAAATCTCCAACTTTTCTCAGCCGTCATCCGGCCACTGGTACTTTACGCTGAAAGACGAGCGTGCGCAGGTGCGTTGCGCCATGTTCCGCAACAGCAACCGCCGTGTCACCTTTCGCCCGCAAAACGGTCAGCAGGTGCTGATTCGCGCTGCGATTACGCTGTACGAACCGCGCGGCGAATATCAGTTGCTGGCGGAAAGCATGCAGCCGGCGGGTGACGGTCTGTTGCAGCAGCAGTTTGAACAATTAAAACAGAAGCTCGCCGCAGAAGGGCTTTTCGATCAGCAATTTAAACAGGCATTGCCAAGCCCGGCCAGACAGGTCGGGGTGATCACCTCCGCCAGCGGCGCCGCCCTGCACGATATTTTAAAGGTATTGCAGCGGCGCGATCCTTCCCTGCCGGTAGTGGTCTACCCGACCGCGGTGCAAGGCAACGACGCGCCGCAACAGATTGTGCGCGCCATTGAACAGGCCAACCGGCGCGACGAATGCGACGTGTTGATTGTCGGGCGCGGCGGCGGTTCGCTGGAAGATTTATGGAGCTTTAACGACGAACGGGTGGCGCGGGCCATTTTTGCCAGCCGCATTCCCATCGTCAGCGCGGTCGGTCATGAAACCGATGTCACCATCGCCGATTTTGTCGGCGATTTGCGCGCGCCCACGCCGTCAGCGGCGGCGGAACTGGTCAGCCGCAATCAGCTCGAACTGCTGCGTCAGATACAGTCCCAGCGCCAGCGGCTGGAAATGGCGATGGATTATTATCTCGCCCAGCGCAGCCGCGAATTTACCCGCCTGCACCACCGTTTGCAGCAGCAGCATCCGCAGCTACGGCTGGCGCGCCAGCAGACCCAATTGGTCAGGCTGCGCCAGAGGTTGGATGAGGGGATGCAGCTGCAGCTCAAACGGCTGTCGCGCCGTAGCGAGCATCTCCAGCAACGGCTGGCTCAGCAACAGCCGCAGCCGAAAATCCACCGCGCGCAGCAACGTCTGCAACAGTTGCATTATCAGCTGCAGCACGCCCTTGAACGCCAGCTCGGCCAGTATAAGCAGAGGCTGGGAGCCGCCTGTTCGCACCTGGAAGGGGTCAGCCCGCTGGCGACGCTGGCGCGGGGCTATAACGTGACCACCACCTCAGGCGGGCGGGTGTTGAAAAAGGTGGCCCAAACTGCGCCGGGCGAAACCTTGAAAACCCGCCTGCAGGATGGCTGGATCGAAAGCCAGGTCACCGCGCTGGTGCCGGAAAAGAGAACCGCATCAATAGCCAAAAAACGCCGAACATAGCATCGGCTTCCGGACTATACTTAGCGATGTAGCTGTACGTCTGAATTGCCGAACACCACCTTTCTCAAGGAGATAGAGGTATGAAGTCCAGACCGATTCACAGCGTCATCCCGCCCTACATCCTGCACCGCATTATCGCCAATGGTTCAGAGGCCCAGCGCCACTGCGCCCAACAGACGTTGATGCACGTCCAGTCTCTGATGGTAAGCACTCACCCCAGGCCGCAACCCCACCCGTTGGCTTCTCCCGGTCAGGTACACCGCGAAATTCACGATGCGGAAAACCAGCAGCAACTGCCCGGCAAGCTGGTGCGTGCGGAAGGACAAGACGGCAACGGCGATATCGCCGCCGATGAGGCCTATGACTACCTGGGCGTTACCTATGATTTCTTCTGGCGGACGTTCCAGCGCAACTCTCTGGATAACCAGGGGCTAACGCTGTCAGGTACGGTACATTACGGTCAGGATTATCAGAATGCGTTCTGGAACGGCCAACAAATGGTCTTTGGCGACGGTGACGGCAAGATATTCAATCGTTTCACCATCGCCATTGATATCGTGGCGCACGAACTGACGCACGGCGTGATAGAAAACGAGGCGGATCTCATCTATTTCAGACAGTCCGGCGCCCTGAACGAATCGCTGTCCGACGTTTTTGGTTCAATGGTGAAACAGTTCCACCTTGGGCAAACCGCAGAGCAGGCGGACTGGACGATTGGCGCCGAGCTGCTGGCCGAAGGGATCCACGGCACCGGCCTGCGCTCGATGTCGAATCCGGGAACCGCGTATGACGATCTGCTGCTGGGCACGGACCCGCAGCCCTCGCATATGGACAATTACATTAACACCCGCGAAGACAACGGCGGCGTGCACCTGAACTCCGGTATACCGAACCGCGCATTTTATCTGGCCGCAACCGCGCTGGGCGGCTACTCCTGGGAAAAAGCGGGCTGGATATGGTATGACGCCCTGAGTGATAAATCCCTGCCGCAGAACGCCGATTTCGACGTGTTTTCACGCTACACCGTGAAGCACGCCGAGCAGCGTTTCGACCAGTCCGTGGCCGATATCGTCAAGCAATCCTGGGAAAAAGTGGGGGTGGTATCCGCTCCGGGAAGCCTGTAAATGAAGACATTACCTGAACTTAATAACGATGCAGTGGTAGAGCTGGCGCGTGAAGGCGGTATCGCCTGGATCCCCAAGCTGGCCGGGCTACGGCGTTTCGCCCTCGCCAACCTGCCGGAGTCTGAGCGGGAACGTATTTGCGCCGCTATCCGCAACGCGTTGCCGCTGGCGCGCGAACCCGGAAAACCGGACTCCCCCGGACGCGGCGATCAATTTTATTACCGCATTCATATCTATTTTTCTCCCGCAGAAAACACCCACCATATTGAACAAGAATTTTTGATTCCGGAAGAGCTGGCGCCGTCGGAACTCACCTCCCTATGGCGCGAAGGCAAATAACGCCTTGAAATCAGCATAAGAATTTTCTTATTGCCTTGATTCCATCCGCCGCGCTATGGTTTACCGATTAAACACTCAAGAAAGTAATTAGCTGTTTTATAACGAAATACTTTAAATAATTTGAGTTGCAGGCATTATTTAATATGAAGGAGCATAAAAATGCCGTTGACCCCTTCCCTCGCCGAACGCGGCTTGACGAGCTATGACTTTTCCCGCTGGACGGGTAATCAGTCAGGCGCTGATTTTGATTTTCAGGCCCTTGCACAGTCTCTCGACTGCACCCGCGATTTTTATCAGGTTGGAATTATCTATGCCGACGGCCACCAGCGCTATCTGGTGCGGCCTTCAAAGCGATATGCAAATAATAATGAAAGTATTGTCACTCATGTAATTGTGACTAAAATACCTCAATTAAGCCAATATTCGGTAGAGAAAAGCCTGAGCAAAGCCATTGAGTCACCCTCTATCGCGGCGGAAGTCAGTTCGACTATGTTATCGTGTGGTGCTATGTCCATAGCAGTTTTTAGCATGTTCAGTGGTGCAGCGAGTGTTCCTTTAACTGGAGGAACCAGCATAGGTATTATTGCACTTGGCTATGCTGGTACTATAGCAACTGCAATGCAGTGCGGTAATGGGCTAATACGTCTTTATGATATTACTTTTAATGCGGGACAGAATGTCACCTGGCTCGATTCAGAAGGCTGGTACATTACCATATCCACTATTATGGACGTTGTTTCGCTCATCAGTGCTGGTGCAGCAATCAAACAAACTGTAAGTATGTACCGTAAAATGAGAGCAGTATCTTCAACAGAGGCCAGAGAATGGCTAAAATCGATTCCACGTCAGGACAGAGCACGTTTGACATTCGAACTGATAAAAATAGAAAACCCGAGAATGACAGATGCGCAAATAAAAACAGCGATAAAGATGGGGATTTTCCCTAAAAGATTCCCAAGCTCAGATATTCAAAACATATTGAAAAAACAACTTAATGATGCATTAACGGGAGCCGCTGCTTTTGCTGGGAGCGCTTTAAGTGGCACCATAAGAAATCCGAGCAATTTGTTGAAAAGCTCTAATTATGCTGTTAGTGTCATTCAATCTATTCCGGTATTAAAGTAATGAAAATAAAATTAGGTGAAAATTTTAATGAATTAATCTGTCATGGAAAGGAGGTTGAGAAGGAGATTAGAGATAAGAACCCTGCGTTATACAGACGTTCAGGGAAAAAATTAGAGAATTTCTTCCTTGAGGAAAAAAACGCGCTCCCTCCTGTAACGCCATTGACAATAGTCCTGTCTATCTTTTTATTACTGCCCGTTGCCGTAATAAATACAATAACGTTATCAGAGCTATTTATCAGTGATAGAAATAATTATGGGCTTCGTTTCGGTTTCACCGTTGTCACACTCATTATTTACTATATTATACCTCTTATTATGATGATCCATTATATCCCAAGGGGTCACAATATAGGATTGGAAGTATTAAAGAAACTTTACATCATCTCTTTATTTCTGGGAGTGGCAAACTGTATCTATAATATTACCCTCTACATTCAGAAAGGATTGGATGCACATCTTGTCATTCCTGTTATTATTATCCTTTCACTATATTCCGTTTTTAAACTGATAAATTCACCATCATTTTACATTTTCGTCTATTTTTGTCGAAGTAAAAGGATTGCTAAAATAACCTATCAGTGGCGAAAAAGCAGAAAGAAAGCCTAGAAAATAAAAGCGCATATCGTCACAACTTATGGTTTTTAATTTCTCCCCCTACCGTTTGTGCAACGAAAATACCACCCGCGATTTCGAAACCAAACCATGCCCCTGCTGGCAAAAATAATCCACCGCGCCGCAGGCTTTCAGCACCTGAAGCGGGTGGTTGCATTCAGGGCAATCGGCTTCGCGCAGATAATCCTGCCGACAGGCCGGGCAGTGAAAACAATGGTCGTTTTTCCAGTTCATCACGCCATGACAGCGCGGACAAGTGACTTCCATCTTTTCTCTCCCGTATAACTAAATAACCCCGAGCGAGCGCAAGAAATAGACGCCCAGGGCGATAACAAAGAACGAACCGGCGGTGGTCAAACCAATAATATTGGCCGCCAGCGTCGGATTGCCGCCCATTGCCCGGGTCATCGCATAGCTGCCCGCCGCCGTCGGCGTGGCGGAAAACAAAAAAATCACCCCGAGCGTAACGCCGCGAAAACCGACCAGCCAGCCGCCCAGCGTCAGCATGCCCGGCACCAGCAGCAGCTTGGCCAATGAGGAGAGCGCCGCCACGTTGGATGAGCGAAAAATCATCCGCAGGTCGAGGCTGACGCCGGCGCACAACAGCGCCAGCGGCAGCGATAGCGCGGCAATAAAGCCGCCGGTCTGCTGGATCACCGTCGGCATCGGCCAGCCGCTTTTCGAATAACACAGGCCGCCCAGCAGGCCGAGGATCAGCGGGTTGGTGACGATGCTCTTCAGCAGCGCGGGAATGCTGATCCCCCGCCCGTCGGCCTTACGCTGTAAACTGCGCGTCAAGGTGATAACCGACAGCACGTTAAACATAATCACCGTCACCATCAGGTACAGAGAACCGACGGCGACGCCCTCCTGGCCATAGGCGCTCATGGCAAACGCCAACCCCATAATACCGGTGTTGGAGCGAAACCCGCCCTGCACGAAGATACCGCGCTCGGTCGGTTCCTTAACCACATAAACCGCGGCGAACTCCAGCAGCAGATAGCTCAGCAGCGTGCCGCAGACGCCATAAATCACCAGCGGCAGCTGTTCCATAATCGACTGGTGATTAGTGGCCAAACTGAAAAAAAGCAGACAGGGCAAGGATACGTTAAAGACCAGCCGCATGGCTGAATCGCAAAAATCGTCATTCAGCATCTTAAGTTTGCGCAGCGCTATCCCCAGCAGCAGCATCAACAGGTTCGGCACCGTAACGTTAAACGCAAAACTCCAGTTTTCCCAAGACATAAACTTTCCCGGCTATTCAGCAAAGCAATGCTGAGCGAATGTCGCCATCCGCCCCGCTTACCCGTTATTTGCTTTTTTTAAGGTGCTGCATCAAACGCTTACGCTTGCGCAACTGATTTGGCGTCAGCGTGTTGCGTTTATCCGCAAAAGGATTTTCGCCCTCTTTAAACTGGATGCGGATTGGCGTTCCCATCACACTCAGCGAGCGGCGGTAATAGTTCATCAGATAGCGTTTGTAGGAATCGGGCAGGTCTTTCACCTGATTACCGTGGATCACCACAATCGGCGGATTGTAGCCCCCCGCATGCGCATATTTCAGTTTTACGCGACGGCCGCGCACCAGCGGCGGCTGATGGTCATCGGCGGCCATTTGCATAATACGGGTCAGCATGGAGGTGCCGACCCGGCGGGTGGCGCAGCTGTAGGCTTCAGTCACTGATTCAAACAGATTTCCCACGCCGCTGCCATGCAGCGCGGAGATGAAATGAATACGGGCGAAGTCGATAAATCCGAGACGCAGATCCAGCGTTTCTTTAACCTGCTCACGCACCTCCTGCGACAGGCCGTCCCACTTGTTGACCACAATCACCAGCGAGCGCCCGCTATTGAGGATAAAGCCCAGCAGCGAGAGATCCTGATCGGATATCCCTTCGCGCGCGTCAATAACCAGCAGCACCACGTTGGCGTCTTCGATGGCCTGCAGGGTTTTAATCACCGAGAATTTTTCGACCGTTTCGGTTACCTTGCCGCGTTTGCGCACCCCGGCCGTATCGATCAAGATATATTCACGCTCATCGCGTACCATCGGAATATAGATACTGTCGCGCGTGGTGCCGGGCATATCGTAAACCACCACGCGATCTTCACCCAGAATCCGGTTGGTCAGCGTGGACTTGCCCACGTTCGGGCGGCCGACAATCGCCAGTTTGATCGGCAAATCTTCAGGATTGAAATCATCCTCCGCGTCCTCGGCATTTTCAGCCGCCTGCTCGTCCGCAAGCTGTTCCGCCCAGTAAGCGGCGTTCTCTTCTTCTTCCGTCAGCGCAACGGGTTCGGCCTCGTCATCCTGCACAAACGGCAACAGCACTTTTTCCAGCAGGGAGGTGACGCCGCGCCCGTGGGACGCCGCGATGGGATAGATTTCCCCCATCCCCAGCGCATAAAAATCGCCGATAACGGTGTCGGGATCGATGCCGTCCGTTTTATTAGCCACCAGAAACGTCGCCTTCTGGCGGCTGCGCAGATGGTGGGCGATGCCCTGATCGGCGGGCATAAGTCCCGCGCGGGCGTCGACCATAAACAGCACGATATCGGCCTCTTCAATCGCCAGCAGCGACTGCCCGGCCATACGCGTTTCCACGCCGTCTTCCGCGCCGTCGATGCCTCCGGTATCGATGATGATGAATTCGTGGCCCTCCACTTCCGCACGGCCGTACTTGCGGTCACGCGTCAGCCCTGGGAAATCCGCCACCAATGCATCGCGAGTGCGCGTTAAGCGGTTAAACAGCGTGGACTTCCCCACGTTCGGACGTCCGACCAGCGCGACGACAGGTATCATTGTTACAACCTCATTACTTATATTTCAATACGTTACAGCAAGAATACCTGCTGACGATAAAAAGACGAAACGGCCCCTGATACTGTCAGGAGCCGTTGGGGGATCGCGTCTGCCAGCCGCAGGGATCCAAACATTACGGTTTTTAACTAGCGGGTAAAGGCGTAAACCTCGCCGTTCTTCGCCTGAATAAGCAGCTTGTCGCTGGCAATCACCGGCTTGCTCAGGAAGCCTGAACCGTCAACTTTCTGCTGTACGACAAAGCGGCCGTCAGACGTATTCAGCCAGTGCAGATACCCTTCTGTATCCCCCACCACCAGGTAACCATTATACAGCACCGGCGCCGTCAGGTTGCGGTGCAGCAGATCGCTCTGACGCCACAGGCTCGCGCCGCCGTTGGTGTTCAGCGCCACCACGCGGTCGGACTGATCGACCAGATAGATACGGTCGCCGTCAACGATAAAATCGTGCACCGAACCCAGTTCCCGTTTCCACAGGATCTGGCCGGAGCGCAGATCCAGCGCGGTCAGATTACCGTTATAGCCCAGCGCGTAGACCACTTCGCCGACAACCACCGGGGTGGTATCGACGTCATTCAGGCGATCGATTTCCGTCGCCCCGCTGGGCTGCGAAATACGCTGCTGCCAGATTAACTGCCCTTCATTAATCAGTACCGCGTTGACGCGTCCGTTGTCGCCGCCGACGATGGCCGCGCCAAAGGCGGTGGTCGGTGCGGATTCGCCGCGCAGAGACAGCGTCGGCATATCCAGGTTAACCGTCCATTTAATCGCGCCGTCGCTTTCATTCAGCGCCTGCAATAGGCCGTTGCTGGTATGAACCAGCACCACGCCGTCGCTGATAACCGGGCGGGACAGCACTTCACCGGCGACTTTGCTTTGCCATACCGGCGTTCCGTCTTCCGCGCTGAGAGCAAACACCTGCGCTCTTTCACTGCCGACATAGACATGGTTGCCGGATACCGCTACGCCGCCGGACAGTAAGGCGGGCGTATTGCGGGAAAGAAAGCCGGTTTTTTCAGACAGGTCGGCACGCCAGATTTCGCTGCCGTCGTTGAGATCCAGCGCTTTTACCGTCCCGCGGCGATCGGCGGCAAAGACGCGATCGCCCTGCCAGGCCGGGTGCAGATTGGAATAGAACTCGCCGATGCCGCTGCCCACCGAGCGGCTCCACGCCTTGGTCGGCGTGAACTGATTTTCCACCGTCGGCAGTGGAGACATGGTAACGACGTCTTCCTCGCTGTTAAACAGCGAACATCCGTTCAGCAGGGCGACAGAAACCAGTCCTACCAGAAGTGTTTTACGCAGTTGCATGGAATTCCTCTTAGCTGGACAGGTTGTTCAGTTTCATACGCAGCAATGCTTGCAGTGCCTGCGGTGGATTAGCGGCCAGACCTTTATCATAAGCTTCGCGCGCGGCCTGATTGTCCCCTTTGCTTACCAGGGCATCGCCACGTACTTCCGCCGCCAGGGCAACCCAGCCGTCCGACTTGATGGCCTCCAGCGTCTTCAGGGCTTCGTCCGCCTTTTTCTCCTGGAGCTGAATACGCGCCAAACGCAAATTCACCACGGCAAGCAGGTCGGCGTCTTTGGTTTGCGACCTGGCCTGCGCCAACTGTTGTTGCGCTTTGGCAAAATCCTTCTGATCCGCATAATGACGAGCCAGCTCCAGCGAGGCCAGCGCCCCGTAGTTATTTTTGTTTTCAGCGGCGAATTTCTCCGCCGAGGTCACGCCTTCGGCTTTACCGCCCGCCAGCTGTTCGCTGACTTGCTGATAGGATACCGACGCCTCCATGGCGCTGTTGCTCTGGTGATTCTGCCAGAAACGCCAGCCAACCAGCGCGCCGACGCCCAGCACAACGCCAACGACCAATGCTTTCCCGTTTTCCGCGAGGAAACGACGTAGCGCATCAACCTGCTCATTCTCTGTGGTATAGACTTCCACGGTGTCTCTCTCCTCAATCCAGTAACGTTGCCAGTCGCGCGGCGACGTCGGCCTGTGCCAATGTGTCCTGCTCGCCGTTTCGCAGGTTTTTTATCACCACCTGACCCGCGGTCACTTCGTTTTCGCCTAATACCAGCGCAATGCGCGCGCCCCACTTATCGGCGCGGGCAAATTGCTTTTTAAAATTGCCGCCGCCGTAGTTGGTCATCAGTTTCAACTGCGGCAGCGCATCGCGCAACGTCTCAGCCAGTTGTATCGCCGCCACCTGGGTGCCTTCGCCGGAAGAGATCAGATAGACGTCGACGCCCGGAGGCGCTTTAAACTCGGGGTTGATGGACTGCACCAGCAGCACCAGACGCTCCAGGCCCATGGCAAAACCCACCGCCGGGGTAGCGTGTCCGCCCAGTTGCTCAACCATACCATCATAACGCCCGCCGGCACAGACCGTGCCCTGCGCGCCCAGACTGGTGGTTACCCATTCAAAGACGGTGCGGTTGTAATAATCCAGACCGCGAACCAGACGCGGGTTAACGGTATATGGGATACCCGCCTGGGTTAAAAGTTCACCCAGCGCCTCAAAGTGCGCCCGGGACTCGTCGTCCAGGTAGTCGGTCAGCACCGGCGCGTCGTTAAGCAGCGTCTGCACCTGGGGATTTTTAGAGTCCAGCACGCGCAGCGGGTTGGTGTACATGCGGCGCAGGCAGTCTTCATCCAGCTGTTCTTTATGCTGTTCCAGGAACGCCACCAGCGCCTCGCGGTAACGGGCGCGGGCTTCCAGCGAACCAATCGAGTTCAGTTCCAGACTGACATGCTGCGCAATGCCCAGCACCCGCCACCAGCGGGCGGTGAGCAGAATCAGCTCGGCGTCGATGTCCGGCCCCTGCAAACCGAAGACTTCGCAGCCCAGTTGGTGAAACTGGCGATAGCGCCCTTTCTGCGGACGCTCATGGCGAAACATCGGCCCGATATACCACAGCCGCTGCTCCTGATTGTAGAGGATGCCGTGCTCAATACCGGCGCGGACGCAGGAAGCGGTATTTTCAGGACGCAACGTTAAACTGTCGCCGTTGCGATCCTCAAAGGTATACATCTCTTTTTCCACCACGTCGGTAACTTCGCCGATGGCGCGCTTAAACAGCGACGTCTGCTCAACGATGGGCGTACGGATTTCACTGTAGCCGTAGCTGCCGAGCACCTGTTTCAGGCTGTTTTCAATCCGCTGCCATAATGCCGTTTCGGCCGGCAGGTAATCGTTCATACCGCGAATGGCTTGAATATTTTTTGCCACGTCTGTTCTCTATGCATTTTTCAAAAAATAAACCCGATTATAGGGGGATTGATACCGCATCTTCAATGCACCGGTCTCCCCATCGGGTTCAGGAATAGTATTTGTGCGGATAACAGCCCAGGGCTGCGCCGACACGGATTATTTATCCACCAGATTTACCGTGATGCGCCGGCTTTCATCCATCATCGAGGCTTTGGCGCGGATTTTGGCTTCAAGCTGGTCGATCATCTGCTCATTATCGAAACGCTCCCGCTGCCGCACGCCGTCTTCATAAAAGCCGCTCTTATTGTGGCCGCCCGTTACGCCGATGGTGGAAACCAACGCCTCGCCCGGTCCGTTGACCACGCAGCCGATAATGGATACGTCCATTGGCGTGATGATATCTTCCAGCCGCTGTTCCAGCGCGTTCACCGTACCGATAACGTCGAACTCCTGCCGTGAACAGGTGGGACAGGCGATAAAGTTGATGCCGCGGGAACGGATACGCAGCGACTTCAGAATATCGAAGCCGACTTTGACCTCTTCCACCGGATCGGCCGCCAGCGAAATACGCAGGGTATCGCCAATCCCTTCGGATAGCAGCAGGCCGAGGCCGATGGCCGATTTAACCGCTCCGCTGCGCGCGCCGCCGGCTTCGGTGATCCCCAGATGCAGCGGCTGATCGATACGGGCGGCCAGCAGCCGGTAAGACTGTACGGCCAGAAAAACATCGGAGGCTTTCACACTGACTTTAAACCGATCGAAATTGAGACGATCGAGGATATCGACGTGGCGCATGGCGGATTCCAGCAGGGCTTCCGGCGTGGGTTCGCCATACTTTTCCTGCAAATCCTTTTCCAGCGACCCGCCGTTGACGCCGATGCGGATCGGTATATTGTAATCGCGCGCGCAGTCCACCACCGAGCGGATACGCGCTTCGTTGCCAATGTTGCCGGGGTTGATGCGCAGGCAATCGACGCCATACTCCGCCACCTTTAACGCAATGCGATAGTCAAAATGGATATCGGCGACCAGGGGAACGTTAACCTGCTGTTTGATAAGTTTGAACGCTTCCGCCGCATCCATGGTGGGAACGGATACGCGCACAATATCGACGCCGACGCGTTCCAGTGATTTGATTTGATTGACCGTCGCTTCAACATCTGTGGTTCGGGTGTTGGTCATGGACTGCACCGCGATCGGCGCTCCATCCCCAACAGGCACCTTACCGACGTAAATCCGCTTTGATTTCCGACGGGTTATGGGTGCAGCGTTATGCATTACTTCTTCTCCAAAATTGCAGCATCACCAAGACAAATTGCGTTATTCCGCCGCCAGCGTCAGACGTGCAACCTGATTGCTTCTCACATACCGGCTTAAATCGACCGGTTTACCTTGAAACTGAATCTGTACCGCCGCGGGCGCGCCGATTTTCAGACTATAGGGAGGCTGGCCGCTCAGGTTCAGGGAACCGCCGTTGCGCTGCATCCCGCTGAACAGTTTTTTGCCGCTGGCGTCCGTCACCTCTAACCAGCAATCAGCGGTGAAACTCATCGCCAGCGCCTGCCCCGCGTCGGCGGACGGGGTCGTGCCGGCGGAAACGGGGCCGGTAGCCGGCGCCATCGCGCTCTGGCTCAGTAACGCATTATCCTCCGCCTGCGGCTGCCGTTCCGCGGAGGCGGGTTCCGGCGGCGTCGCCGTCTGGGCGGCGGAAGAAGGTGCGGATTCGGCCTGTTGCGGGGCCGAGCCGGCGCTATTCACCGGCACATCCACCGGGCTGGAGGGCGCGGCATCGAAAGCCGTCGCATCCTGCGGCTCGGTATTATCGCCATTATCCATCAGCGGCACCGATTGACCTTCACTTTGCGCCTGTAGCGAACTGGCGTGGCCGACCATGGAGTTGATTTCCTGCTGCTGCGCCTGATGATTCTGCCACCACCATGCGCCGGTCAGCCCCAGGACGACTATCACCACCAGCCAGGTGAAGGTCATTAACCAGCCGTCCCGCTTCTTGCGGCTTTTCCCTAAGGAAAAACTCTGCATGGGGGCCACATTCGACGCCCGGGGAGCCACATGCTTGTCCAGCATGGGTAACAGTTCACTCTCAGGCAGGTGAACCAGCTTCGCATAAGAACGGATATAACCACGTAAAAAAGTCGGCGCCAAATCGGTCGGCGTATTGCCGTCTTCAATCTCACGCACGGTGGAAAGCTTCAGACATAAACGTTCGGCGACGGTCTGCTGGGTCATTCCCAGACGCTCGCGCGCCTGGCGCAGACGTTCGCCGGGGATGGTGGATTCTGTGTTATTTTGAGTGGCTTCAGTATTCATTAGCTAAGAACTGCTGGTACTGTTTAGATTGTGGAAAACTTCGCGCCAGCAATTTGCCGTAATGCTCAAGCTCGTCATCACGGTTCGCCAGCGCGGCGAAACGAATCTGTAACCATAAACTCTCGGCACTGGCCGGAAGAATATGCTGATAAACGCCCAGAAGCAATTGAGCCTGCTGGTATTTTCCGGCGGAAAAGCGTTTATCCGTCTCTGCCAACAGCGTAGCGCCCTTCGCGGGATCATGCTTCAGCGCCTGACTTAATGCGCGACGCGCATTATCATCCTGCCCGGCTTTGAAAAAGCAATACCCTGCATTTTCCAACGCATCGGCAACCTGACGGTAATCGGGGAGTTGCGCGGCCGCGTCAAACTGTCGCTGCGCCGCTCCATACTGCCCTAAACCACACAGAAACGCACCGTAATTATTCATTACGCCGCCGTTTCCCGGCGCCTGCCTTAGTGCCAGTTGATAGCGCCGTTCAGCGGCCTGATTGGCGCCAATCCGCTGTTCATAAAGCGCCATGCCCAACTGGGTGCGGTAGTCTTGCGGCGCCGCCTGCAACGCCTTTTCAAGATTCCGCCGGGCCGAGTCGAGGTCATTGCGGGCCAGATACTCCAGCCCTAACTGTAAACGGGTTTGCGCCGCCGGATTCGCCCCTTCATTAGGCGGAGAAGCGCATCCGGCCAACAGAAGCGCCGCGACCACCGGCAACCAACCACTTCCCTGCCTTGACTGTTGCGTCATTCCTGACTTCCTTGCGTTGGCATCCCGACCCGTCATATCAGCGACCATGCGACTTTACGCCGTTCATGGTAACAGCCATTCCCGCCCGGGAATAGCATGATTAACCGCGCTAATGTAGCGCTACTTTCATTTATAACCGGGACGATTAGGTATCAGACCGTTTTAACCGCGATAGGTTCACCCGCCATTTTTTTCTTCAGCGTGCGTTTGGTTCTGTCCACCACTTCACCGGCAAGCTGACCGCAGGCGGCGTCAATATCGTCGCCGCGGGTTTTGCGCACAATGGTGGTAAAACCGTATTCCATAAGCACTTTGGAAAAACGATCGACCCGGCTGTTCGAACTGCGGCCGTAAGGCGCGCCGGGAAAGGGGTTCCAGGGGATCAGGTTAATCTTGCACGGCGTATCTTTCAGACATTCGGCCAGCTGATGCGCATGCTCCGTACCGTCATTGATATGGTCCAGCATCACGTATTCCACCGTGACGCGCCCCTGATTGGCGTTGGATTTCTCCAGATAGCGCCGCACCGCGCCCAGGAAGGTTTCAATATTGTACTTCTTGTTAAGCGGCATGATTTCATTGCGGATTTCATCATTCGGCGCGTGCAGGGAAATCGCCAGGGCCACGTCGATCATATCGCCCAGCTTATCCAGCGCCGGCACCACGCCGGAGGTCGACAGCGTGACGCGCCGTTTCGACAGGCCGAAACCGAAATCATCCAGCATGATTTCCATCGCCGGCACCACGTTGGTCAGGTTGAGCAGCGGTTCGCCCATCCCCATCATCACCACGTTGGTGATCGGTCGCTGGCCGGTAACTTTGAACGCGCCGATGATTTTGGCCGCGCGCCACACCTGGCCGATGATTTCGGAAACGCGCAGATTGCGGTTAAAGCCCTGCTGCGCGGTTGAGCAGAATTTGCACTCCAGCGCGCAGCCCACCTGCGAAGAGACGCACAGCGTGGCGCGATCCTCTTCCGGGATATACACCGTTTCCACACGCTGGTCGCCAACCAGAATCGCCCACTTGATGGTGCCGTCGGAAGAGCGCTGCTCATCCACCACTTCCGGGGCGCGGATCTCGGCAACCTGCTGTAATTTGGCGCGAAAGACTTTGTTTATATCGGTCATCTGGGCGAAATCGTCGCAGCAGTAGTGGTAGATCCACTTCATTACCTGATCGGCGCGGAAGGGTTTCTCCCCCAATGAGGCGAAAAACTCGCGCATTTGCTGACGGTTAAGATCCAACAGATTGACTTTTTCCGCCGCGGATTTGGCGAATTGGGGCGCTACGGCGGACGCCGGTGAAAATTCGGACACGATTTGTTCGGACATAGGGACTCTTGGCCTCGTTATTACACGTTATGGCGCGAAAAAAGGATAGTTAAAGAAATGCCCCGAACGAGCGCGGGCTCATTCAGGGCGCAGCATTGTACAAAGTTTAGTACCGCCAGGCCAGCGGTGCGCGGAATTAATTCCGCGGACAGATTTCATCGGCGCTGAAAAAATAGGCGATTTCGCGCTGCGCGGACTCGAGGGAATCCGATCCGTGCACCGCGTTGGCGGTAAAGCTGTCGGCGTAGTCGGCGCGCAGCGTGCCCGCCAGCGCGTTCGCCGGGTTGGTGGCGCCCATGATATCGCGGTTGCGCTGCACGGCATTTTCGCTTTCCAGCACCTGCACCATAATCGGCCCGGAGATCATAAAGGAGACCAGTGCGTCAAAAAACGGCTTGCCCTGATGTTCGGCATAAAAGCCTTCGGCTTGCTCACGCGTCAGATGCAGCATTTTGGCCGCCACAATGTTGAAACCCGCGCTTTCAAAACGCGCATAAATCGCACCAATGGCATTCTTCGCCACAGCATTCGGTTTTACGATGGAAAAGGTACGTTCTACCGTCATATTGACCTCATTAACTGACTATCAGATAGCATCCGGATGATAAAAATTATCTGCCTCACACACCGACCGGGTAAATGTTCAGGATGCGTAAAGTGGCGCAGATTATAGGGTGGCCTGAACCACTTGCCTATCAGAGACGTAACATCTTATTAAAAAAATATTATCTTCTCCCCTACCTTATCGGCGGTGGCCGTTCAGCCGTATTGCCCAATCCTTCCGCAAGAACGGCGCGGCGGTAACAAATCATCGGCGATCACAGTTCTGAAGGTTACCTGTGACATTATGCGTTATTTGTTTTTAAAACAATAAGATAACTGGAATAACATCTTCATTCGCTGCTAGCCTTGCTCTGTACCCACCCAATAATGACCACCAAGAGAGACGATAATGAAAAGAGCGGTCAATGCATTGCAGAATTTCGGCAAATCGCTGTATGGGCCAGTGTTGATTTTACCGATTGTCGGGCTGTTTATCGCCTTTGGCAATGTATTTGGTAACGGCAATCTGGCCGGTTATATCCCCTTGCTCAACCATCCGCTGATTCAGGATTTCGGTCAGTTGGTTTCCAAATCCGCCGTGGCGATCCTGGCCAATCTGGCGCTGGTGTTCGCCGTCGGCATTCCCATCGGGCTGGCAAAGCGCGATAAAGGCTACGCCGCGCTGATCGGCCTGGTGACCTTTATCATCTTTATCAATGCGATGAACATTACGCTGCAGCTACAGGGAAAACTGGTGCCCGCCGCGGAGATGCGCGCGGCCGGACAAGGCATGGTGCTGGGGGTTCAAGTGCTGGAGATGGGCGTTTTCGCCGGCATCCTGATCGGCGCATTCGCCGGCTATCTGTATAACCGTTATTCCGGCAAACAGTTTGACGGGGTGATGGCCATCTACTCCGGCCACTGTTTCGTCGCCATTCTGGTTATCCCGCTGGCTATCGCCCTCGGCTTCGCGATGAGCGCCGTTTGGCCTTTCGCCCAGCAGGGCATCAGCCATCTGGCGTTCGCCATTAAGGGCGCCGGGCCTTTCGGCATCGCCATCTACGGCTTTCTGGAGCGTATTCTGATCCCCACCGGGCTGCACCACCTGGTTTATACCCCGTTTCTCTACACCGAGCTAGGCGGTTCGACGGAGGTGTGCGGCACTCTGTATCAGGGCGCGCGCAACATCTATTTCGCCGAGATGGCCTGCCAAAGCGTTAAACAGCTTAGCCCGACGGTGGCCTGGGATGCGCGCGGCATCAGTAAAATGTTCGGCCTGACGGCGGCGGCGCTGGCGATGTATGTCACCGCCAAGCCGGAAAAACGCCTGGCCGCCAAGGCGATTCTGGTCCCGGCCGCGTTTACTTCTTTCCTGCTGGGGGTGACCGAACCGCTGGAGTTCTCTTTCCTCTTCGTCGCTCCGCTGCTGTTTGCGGTACACGCGGTGCTTACCGGGCTGGGCATGATGCTGTTCTCGGTGCTGGGGGTACACGCCATCGGCGCGAACGGCGTGATCGACTTCCTGCTGTACAACCTGCCGTTGGGCATCGAGAAATCCAACTGGCCGATGTATATCGCCGTGGGGTTAACCATGTCGGTGATTTACTTCTTTGTCTTCCGCTTCCTGATCCTCTATTTCGATATGCCCACGCCGGGGCGTGAAACCGATGAGGAAGAGACCCGGCTGTACTCCAAAACCGACTATCAGGCCAGGGCGCAGCAGCAGCTCAAAGACGACGGCCGCCTCGTCGGCCTGACCATTATCGCCGGGCTCGGCGGCAAACCCAATATCGAGGTGGTGGACAACTGCTATACCCGCCTGCGGGTTACGGTAATCGACCCCGCCATCGTCGACGACCAGCAGCTTAAAACCACCGGCGCCAAAGCAATTATCCGTCAGGGCAACAATGTGCAGGTGGTATACGGACTGCACGTCAAAACCATACGCGAAGCAGTTGAAAACGCGCTTTAACAGGAGACCGACCATGACAAAACCCCCGTTTATTCTGACTATTGCCGGCGGCGGCAGTACCTATACGCCAGGCATCGTGAAAAGTCTGATGGTACGTCTCGCCGACTTCCCGCTGGCGGAAATTCGCCTGTACGATATTGACGGCCCGCGTCAGGCGACCATTGCCCCGGTGGTGGAGAAAGTGATCCGCGATCACAGCAGCGAAATCGCCTTTACCATCACCACGGATGCGCAAACCGCTTTCAGCGGCGCGCACTTTGTCTTTGCCCAGATGCGCGTCGGCCAGTACAAAATGCGCGAGCAGGATGAAAAAATCCCGCTGCGCCACGGCGTGGTCGGCCAGGAGACCTGCGGTCCCGGCGGGCTGGCCTACGGCCTGCGCACCATACTGCCGATGGTCGAGCTGATCGATCTGGTGGAGCGTTATGCGCATCAGGACGCCTGGATCGTTAACTACTCCAATCCGGCGGCCATCGTTGCCGAGGGGGTGCGCCGTCTGCGCCCGCAGGCGCGGGTGCTGAATATCTGCGATATGCCGGTGGCGGCGATGCGCAATATCGCCGCCGTGCTCGGCGTGCGGCGCGAAGAGATTACGGTTGATTACTTTGGCCTGAACCATTTCGGCTGGTTTACCCGCATTCTGGTCGATGGCGTCGATCGCCTGCCCGAACTGCGCCGGCACATTGCGCGCTACGGCCTGCTGACCGCCGATGCCGCCGACACCGATCCGCAGCATTCCGATCCCTCCTGGGTGAAAACCTGGCGCAACATTAAGCCGATCATGGATCATTTCCCCGACTTCGTGCCCAACCCTTACCTGCAGTATTACCTGATGCCCAATCACATCGTGGAACATCAGGATCCGGACTATACCCGCGCCAATGAGGTGATGGACGGACGCGAGAAAAAGCTGTTCGCCGCGGCGGCCAGCTACCGGGAAACCGGTATTCTGCCCGATGCGTTCCACGTTGGGGTACACGGCGCCTTTATCGTCGACGTGGCCTGCTCGCTGGCCTTCGACCTGCGCCAGCGTCATCTGGTGATTGTGGAAAACAAGGGCGCCATCGCCAACCTGCCATACGACGCCATGGTGGAAGTGCCGGCCTATATCACAGCGCAGGGGCCGGAGCCGGTGCGGATGGGCAACGTGCCGCAGTTTCACCGCGCGCTGCTGGAACAGCAGTTGGCTTCGGAACAGCTGCTGGTGGAAGCCACCATAGAAGGCAATTACGAGAAAGCCTTGCAGGCTTTCACCCTTAATCGCACCGTTCCCACCATGCAACACGCCAAAGCCATTCTCGACGAGATGATCGAGGCGAATCGCGAATACTGGCCGCAGTTAAAACAAGCATATAGCGACGGCGTCGCGCAGTAAGCGCGCACTTGTCGCGACAGGAAAAATCGCTGACAATGAATCCATCATTGCGCATCGGGGCTGAATCCGTCGGTCCCTGAATGGGGGTTCTATGTCAGCATCTTCTTCCGAACTGTTTGTTTCCGCCGCCTGGCTTGCCGGCAATCTCGACGATAGCGATATCGCCCTTATCGACGCCCGCATGTTGCCGCCGGGCGAAACCACCCGCGATATCCACGCCGAATACCGTGCCGGACATTTACCCGGCGCGGTGTTTTTCGATATTGAAACCTTGTCCGACCCGCATTCCGACCTGCCTCATATGATGCCCGACCAGGATGACTTTGCCCGCGCGATGGGCAAACTCGGCGTCAACGAGCGGCAGCATATAGTCATCTATGATGAAGGCAATCTCTTCTCCGCCCCCCGCGCCTGGTGGATGCTGCGTACCTTCGGGGCGGAGCGGATTTCAATCCTCAGCGGCGGGCTGGCGGGCTGGAAAAAACAGAGTCTGCCGCTGGAACAGGGAGACGTCGAACCGGCGGCCCGGACTTTCAACGCCCGGATTGACGCCGCGGCCATTCGCCAGCGCGACGACCTGCTGGCGATTATCAATGATGCCTCGGCGCAGATTGTCGATGCCCGGCCCGCCGCCCGTTTTAACGGCGAAGTGGATGAGCCTCGCCCCGGCCTGCGCCGCGGCCATATTCCGGGCAGCCTTAACGTTCCCTGGAGCGAGCTGGTCGCCAACGGCGCGCTGAAACCCAACGCCGAACTGGCGACCATCCTGCATAAGCACGGCGTGGACTTCAGCCGGCCCATCGTTGCCAGCTGCGGCTCCGGCGTGACCGCCGCGGTGGTGGTTCTGGCGCTGACGCTGCTGGACGTGCGGCAAGTGGCGCTGTATGACGGCTCGTGGAGCGACTGGGGCGGCCGGGATGATGTTCCAATCACGCTGGATTAAGCCGGACGGTGCGCATGATTTTACTTTCCGGTTGTCATGAAGCGTTATTGCGAACATTCAGGAGCCGCAAGCATGGATAATCGGCTGGCGTCATTGATGCAGCACGGTCAGGATTTAACCCGCGCCGAGTATCGCGTGCTGGCTTTCATTGCCGCGCACTCCTCCATGATCGGTAAAATAACGGTGCGCGAGCTGGCGCAGCAAACCTATGTGTCGACCGCGACCATCATGCGCCTGTGCCAGAAAATAGGGTTCAGCGGCTACAGCGAATTTATCTATCACTGCAAGCAGTTGCTGACGGAAAGTCCGCGTTTGCCCCCCGTTTCCGCGCCGCCGGCGGCGAATAATCATCTGCCGCCCGCCTTTCAGCATTTTATCGATAACTACCAGCGCACCTTTTCTTATATTACCCCCGCGGACAGGGCGTCGTTCAGCCAGATACTGCGTCAGGAAAGCCATTTTTTTCTCTACGGCGCCGGGTTCTCTCATCTGTTCGCCGAATATCTGGCGAAAAAACTGCAGATTCTCGGTAAAGACGCCTTCTCCTCCGGGCTGGGGGACAGCAGAGGGATATTTCTGAGCAACGCGCCGAAATATCGGGTATTTATCGCCATCTCGCGCAGCGGCGAAACGGAGCAGGTGCTGGATAAAGCGCGTATCGCCGGAAATATCGGCATGAAAGTCATCGCCTTTACCCGCGCATCGCTGAATTCGCTGGGCGCGCTGGCCGATTTGCATTTTCAACTGTATGACGACGCGGTGCATTATGCGGCGGAGGCGGGCGAGATCGGCTCGTTTGAATCAAACCTGGTAATGCTGATCGACCTGCTGCTGTTGCAGGCGACAACGGCGGATAGCTAATTCCGCCGCTGCGTTTACGGAGTCCCCTCGACACCGTTATCTCCGAGGGCGATGCTTCAAGCAGTGCATATACTGTCTGGTCAATGTATGGGGTTACCGGAGGAAAATAATAATGGAACAAGATATTATTTTTTCCTCCCCATCTGTGTGGCCTATAATCGGGTACTATATTATTTCAATTATTTTATTTATCTTGCTTTACCACATTAAAATAAAGGTAAATCAAAAGCATAACTACCTTTTATTTATCGTGTATACTTTATTTGTTATTGCTATTTCCGCAATACAGTTTTGTATTTTTATGCATGGAACAAACTTTGTTAACCACTTCTTGCATATAGATATAGATGTTGATTTCGGCATATATAGTTCAATTCGTTGGGGTTCGTTATTCTTTTCTTTGATATATCCTTTTGCAACGCCAAGAAACAATTTTGTGAAGTTTATTTAGTTGTATTGTTAATATTTACTCACTGCCGAACCGGCCAAAGGTCTCAAGCATGACGCTCTCAACCAGTTCCCGACGGCCCGGCAATGATGGCGCGTCCGAACCGGACACGCCATTTATGGCAATCGCGCTGTCAGGTCAGGCCTTGCCGCTATTTTTAAAATCCCGCAGGAAGCTGCCCCACCGGCGCTCATAGAACGGGGTGGTGTGCTTGGTCAGATAATGGCTGATGCCCGGCTCGCCCTCTTTCACCAGGCACAGATCGACGGGCCGCTCGTCGGGCAAGGTGTCGCTGGCCACGCTGCCCGCCGCGCGGATAACCTCTTCCACATCATCGACATCCACTTCCAGGCCGATTAACAGATGCGGCTCCTGCGCGCCGGCCTCATGAATCTGGGCCAGAAACGCCCGGCGAACCTGCCGGTATTTGGGAAACAGCTGCGTCAGGGAATCGATCATCTGCACCGGCATGTCGGCGGGCTGGCTGAGCAGCACTTCAGTCTCTTCCTCCACCACTCGCTGCTGCACGAATCCGTGCCCCTCGCCGGAGAGCATATGCTCCACTTCCTGCGGCAGAAACTCTTTGCCATAGGGCAGCCTGGGGTTGAGAAATAGCGTGGCGCCCAGCGTCAGTTCAAACAGCGAACGCGCCGGCAGCGCTAAAAACGACTCTTCTTTGGTCACCGCCAGCTGTAGCGCCTCCAGCGAAGAGAAAAAGGGAATGGCGGAAGAGCCATCGTCCTTTTCCCAATGCTGAAGCTGCACGTTGCTGCCCGCGTGCAGAACCTTCTCCCCCGCCTCGTCGCCGTCGTCGGCGCTGCCCAGCACAAACACCGTGGCCTCCATCAGCTCATTGAAAAACTCCGGCCGGTGAGCCGGCTCGCCGGCGGCAAGAATCAACACCTCTTCCAGTTTGTTTTGCGGAGAAAAATCCATACCTATCCTCAACTCATCATGGCGCCCGGCGGCGCATCCTTTAGCTTAAAACGGCTTGCGGCAACGCCGATTACCCGGCCTTGCTCAGCAGCAGGTTCGCCAATGTTCTAACCCCCAGCCCGGTAGCGCCGGTCGCCCACTGCTCTACCGCCCCTTTGCGATAAGTGGCCGAACAGTCGATATGCAGCCAGCCTTTCTGATAGTTCTGCACAAAATGAGACAGAAACGCGGCCGCCGTGCTGGCGCCCGCGCTGTGCGCCGCCCCGGCTATGTTGTTTAAATCCGCGAAGCTGGAAGGCAGGTGGCCGCGGTGAAACTCTTCCAGCGGCAGGCGCCAGAAGGGTTCGCCCTCCTGTTTGGCGCTGTGCTGTAACGCGGCGGCCAGTTCATCATCAAAGCTGAACAGGGCGTGATAATCATTCCCAAGCGCCGTTTTCGCCGCCCCGGTCAGGGTGGCGCAATCGATGATCCACTGAGGATGCTGCTCAGCAGCGTCGATCAGGCCATCCGCCAGTACCAGGCGCCCTTCCGCATCGGTATTCATCACCTCGACGCTCTTGCCGTTGCGATAACGGATAATATCGCCCAGCTTGAACGCGTTGCCGCTGACCATATTGTCCGCGCAGCACAGATACAGTTTAACCCGCCGTTTCAGCCCGCGGGCGGCGGCCAGCGCCAGGGCGCCCGTCACCGTGGCCGCCCCGCCCATATCCGACTTCATGGAGTCCATAAAGCCGCTGGGCTTCAGGCTGTAGCCGCCGGTGTCAAAGGTAATGCCTTTGCCGACCAGACAGGCGAACACCGGAGCGTCCGGGTTGCCGGTGGGGTTGTAATCCAGCGCCAGCAATACCGGAGGACGCGTCGATCCGCGGCCGACGGTATGAATACCCGCATAGTTTTGCGTGCGCAGATCGTCGCCTTTGGTAATGCGATAGCTGATGGCCTCGCCGGCGACGGCGTGCAACAGATCGATCGCCCGGGTCGCCAGTTGTTCAGGCCCCAGATCCTCCGCCGGAAGGTTGATGGTGTCGCGCACCCAGTCAACGATGTTAAGACGGTCGTCCAGCTCTTTTTTGTCGGCCTCGTCAAGCGCCGACCACTCCACCGTACCCTGCCCTTTCGGCCCACGGTATCCCTGCCAGAATGCCCAGTTGCTCTCCAGATCCCAGCCTTCACCGGCCAGCTTGACGTGCCTGATCCCCTGGCCGTCGATTTTACGGGCGGCGCGTTGGATAATCGCCAGCGGCGACTTGCCGTTCAGGTGGATGGTAAAACCCCGGTCGTTGGCGCTTAACAGCGCCTTCTCTCCCCAGCGCGCATCCGCGGGTTGGGTGGAGAGTGAAATCAGCATAGCTTCGCTTGTCATAGTTCTGCTCCCGATTGTTCTGTAAACTGCCTGTGCCTCAGCGCACAAAACAGTGCGGGCCGCCGTAACAGGCAGCCCGTGATGTCAACTATTCCGCTTCGTCCAACCAGACCAGCAGGATCGCTTCCAGAATTTTCTCGCTGGACGCATCCGGCGCGTCGTCAAACTCTTCCAGCTCGCAAATCCACTGGTGCATATCGGTAAAGCGCACGGTTTTCGGATCGAGCTCGGGAAACCGATCGTAAAGCGCTTCGCCGATCCCACGGCTGTCCGTCCATTTCAATCCCATAGCCACTCCCGTCAATGTTCACGCGCATGATTAATCGTGTAGCGCGGGATTTCAACCACCAGGTCCTCATCCGCTACCCGCGCCTGGCAGCCTAACCGGCTTTCCGGCTCCAGCCCCCAGGCCTTGTCCAGCATGTCATCTTCATCTTCCGTACTCTCCGCCAGCGAATCGAACCCTTCCCGGACGATACAGTGGCAGGTGGTGCAGGCGCAGGATTTCTCGCAGGCATGCTCAATTTCGATACCGTTGCGCAGCGCCGCGTTCAGAATACTTTCTCCACGCTCTGCTTCCAAAACCGCCCCTTCAGGACACAGATCCTGATGCGGCAGAAAAACAATCTTGGGCATGTTTAAACCTCGTCCACAGAATAGCCCGCCAGCGCACGACGAATGGAGGCGTCCATCCGCCGGGCGGCGAACGCCTGGGTTTGTTGATCTACTGTTTTAATGGCTGTTTCGATCGCCGACGCGTCCGTGCCCACCATCGCCTGGCGCAGTTGCTCGGCGGCCGCGTCGATGGCGGCTTTTTCATCGTCGGTGAGTAAATCGGCGTCGGAGGCCAGCGCGCCGTGCAGGCTTTCCAGCACCCGGGCGGCGTCGACCTGCTGTTCCGCCAGCATCCGCGCGCCCACGTCGTCCTGCGCGTTCTGCATGGCGTCTTTAATCATGGCGGCGATTTCGGTGTCGTTCAGCCCGTACGAGGGTTTGACCTGAATAGAGGCTTCCACGCCCGTCGATTTCTCCATCGCCGTCACGCTTAACAAGCCGTCGGCATCCACCTGAAAGGTGACGCGAATATGGGCGCCGCCCGCGGGCAGCGACGGCAGGCCGCGCAGCGTAAAGCGGCCGAGGGAACGGCAATCCTGCACCAGTTCCCGTTCCCCTTGCAAAACGTGGATCATCATCCCGCTCTGGCCGTCCTTAAAGGTGGTGAACTCCTGCGCCCGGGCGACCGGGATGGTGGTGTTGCGCGGAATGATTTTCTCCACCAGCCCGCCCATGGTTTCCAGCCCCAGCGACAGCGGAATAACGTCCAGCAGCAGCATTTCGCTGTCCGGTTTGTTGCCCACCAGAATATCCGCCTGAATCGCCGCGCCAATCGCCACCACTTTATCCGGATCGATGGAGGTCAGCGGGGTGCGGCCAAAGAACTCGCCCACCTGTTCGCGCACCAGCGGCACGCGGGTGGAGCCGCCGACCATCACCACTTCCCGCACCTCATCCGGCGTAATCCCGGCGTCTTTCAGGGTGCGGCGGCACGACAGCAGCGTGCGTTTGACCAGCGCGGCAATCAACGCATTGAATTGGGTTCGGGCGATCTCGCCCCGCCAGCCCGCCACCTCGATCGTGGTCGACTCTGCGCAGCTTAATGCGATCTTGGCGCGGATCGCCGCCTCTCTCAGGGCATGCTGCAAATGGTGATCGTCGCGCGCGGTGATGCCGGCCTGCTCGCGCAGCCACTCCACCAGCAGATTATCGAAATCATCGCCGCCCAGCGCCGAATCGCCGCCGGTGGCCAGCACTTCGAATACGCCGCGGCTCAGGCGCAGAATAGAAATATCAAAGGTGCCGCCGCCCAGATCGTAAACGGCGATCGTCCCTTCTTTACCGGAGTCCAGTCCGTAGGCGATGGCCGCCGCCGTCGGCTCGTTGAGCAGACGCAGCACGTGTAGCCCGGCCAAACGCGCGGCGTCTTTGGTGCCCTGGCGCTGGGCGTCGTCAAAATAGGCGGGAACGGTGATCACCACGCCATCCGGCTCGCCGCCCAACGCCTCCTGCGCCCGCTGCGCCAGGGCGGAGAGGATATCCGCCGACACCTGAACCGGATTTTTTTCTCCGGTCGGCGTCCGGATCAACGGCAGGCCGTTATCGCTGACGCCGTATTGATAGGGTAAATGGGGATAGCGCTGCCGCACGTCGGCCAGCGAGCGCCCCATCATCCGTTTTATCGAACCGACGGTATTGGCCGGGTCGTCAGCCCCCTTTTCACGGGCTTGCCAGCCCACCTCATGCCCCGCGGCGTGATAGTGGACCACGGAGGGCAGCAGATCGCGGCCTTTATCGTCGGCCAGGGTTTGCGCTTCGCCGCTTCGCACGGTGGCGACCAGGGAATGGGTGGTGCCTAAATCGATGCCGACGGCCAGACGGCGCTGGTGCGGCGCCGCGCTGAGACCGGGCTCACTGATTTGTAATAAGGCCATATTGAGCTTCCATCAATTGGCTGGCGGGAAAATAGATGCACGGTGCGTTCCCCGCCGGATTAAAAACTTATCTATCCAGCAACTGTTCTTCGAGTTGTTCAACCTGTTGCCGGAGCTTGTCGAAAAAACGCAGCTTACGCACGGTATCCGCCGCATCAGCCCAGGATTCGCTATCCAGCTGATTGCGCATTTGTCCGCTGCGCTCAGCCAGCATCGACTGCAAGCGCCCGGCAAACTCAGCCAGCGCCGCTTCGGCATCGGAACGGCGCGCAATGGCGTCCAGCTCTTCGCGTAATTCGAGCTGCTCCATCAGAAAAGCGGTGTCGCGCAGCGTATGCTGCTCGTTGCTTAAATCGAAACCGTGCAAAGATAGCATATACTCCGCGCGTTTCAGCGGATGTTTCAACGCCTGATAGGCGTTATTGATCGTTGCCGCCTGCTGCAATGCCAGCATACGCTCCCTTTCCGGGGCGGCGGCAAAACGATCGGGGTGAAACTGCCGTTGCAGTTCCTGAAAACGGGAAACAAGCAGGCTGCCATCCACATCATAGCGAATCGGCAGCCCGAACAAGGTAAAGTAATCCATAGCGCGCTCTAAGGGTTGTGGGTCATTGCCGTTACTTGCCGCTGTATCTCCCGGCCGGCGGCCGAAAGATACAGGGAGTGCTCGCTAACCCGCTAGCGGTCAGACGTTAAAACTTTCGCCGCAACCGCACTCGCCGGTGACGTTAGGGTTATTGAACTTAAAGCCTTCGTTCAGCCCTTCCCTGACGAAATCCAGTTCGGTGCCGTCGAGATAGACCAGGCTTTTGCCATCGATAATGACCTTGACGCCTTTATCCTCGAAAACCACATCGTCGGCATTTACGTCATCGACAAATTCCAGCACATACGCCATACCGGAACACCCGGATGTCCGCACCCCAAGGCGCAGGCCAAGGCCCTTACCCCGGTTGGCCATAAAGGCGTTCACTCGCGCCGCAGCGCTGTCGCTCAGAGAAATCGACATATAACCACCTCGGAATCTTTAAGTAATACCGCTCAGTCAAGTCCGGCGCCATATGACCGGCGCTTCATACGAGAAGCTGCCCTGGCGCCATCGTGCTTACTTGCCGGTATAATTACTTCGCTTCACGCTTGCTCTTGTAGTCGGCGATAGCGGCCTTGATGGCGTCTTCCGCCAGAATGGAGCAGTGAATTTTCACCGGCGGCAGCTCAAGTTCTTCGGCAATCTGGGTATTTTTAATCGCTTCCGCTTCGTTAAGCGATTTGCCCTTCACCCACTCGGTTACCAGTGAGCTGGATGCAATGGCGGAACCGCAGCCATACGTCTTGAAACGGGCATCTTCGATAATGCCGTCATTGTTGACCTTGATCTGCAACTTCATCACGTCGCCGCAGGCCGGCGCGCCCACCATCCCGCTGCCGATGTTCGGGTCGGCGTTATCAAACGATCCTACATTGCGTGGATTTTCGTAGTGATCAATTACTTTTTCGCTGTATGCCATCGTCGTCGTCTCCCGTCCTGCGAATTAATGATGCGCCCATTCGATGCTGCTGATATCCACGCCCTGCTGGTACATTTCCCACAGCGGGGAAAGTTCGCGCAGGCGGCCGATGGATTTACGCACCAGCTCAATGGCGTAGTCGATCTCCTCTTCCGTGGTAAAACGCCCCAGGGAGAAGCGGATCGAACTGTGCGCCAGCTCATCGTTCATGCCCAGCGCACGTAATACGTAGGAGGGTTCCAGACTGGCCGAGGTACAGGCGGAGCCGGACGAAACGGCCAGATCCTTGAGCGCCATAATCAGCGATTCGCCTTCGACATAGTTGAAGCTGACGTTGAGAATATTCGGCGCGCCATGCTCAATGTCGCCATTCAGATAGACTTCCTCGATATCATTGATACCGTGCCACAGACGATCGCGCAGCGTGCGCAGGCGCGCCGCCTCGGCGACCATCTCTTCCCTGGCGATACGGTAGGCTTCGCCCATGCCGACGATTTGATGAACGGGCAAGGTGCCGGAACGCATACCGCGTTCATGGCCGCCGCCGTGCATCTGCGCCTCGATGCGAATACGGGGTTTACGGCGCACGTACAGCGCGCCGATGCCTTTCGGTCCATAAATTTTATGGCCGGAGAAAGACATCAGATCCACTTTTAACTGGCCCAGATCGATAGGCAGTTTGCCCACGCTCTGGGTGGCGTCGACGTGGAACAGGATGCCGCGGCTGCGGCATATTTCGCCGATGGCGGCAATATCCTGCACCACGCCGATCTCGTTATTCACGTGCATGATGGAAACCAGAATGGTGTCGTCACGCATGGCGGCTTGCAGCTCCTGCAGGTCGATAATGCCGTTGCTCTGCGGCGCCAGATAGGTAACGTCAAACCCTTCGCGCTCTAGCTGGCGACAGGTGTCGAGCACCGCTTTATGTTCCGTTTTGCTGGTGATAATGTGCTTACCTTTCTTCTGATAGAAGTTGGCGGCGCCTTTAACGGCCAGGTTGTCCGCTTCCGTGGCGCCGGAGGTAAACACAATCTCTCGCGGGTCCGCGCCCACCAGTTCAGCAATTTGATTACGGGCGATATCGACGGCTTCCTCCGCCTGCCAGCCAAAACGGTGGGAGCGGGAAGCCGGGTTGCCAAAAGTACCGTCCAGGGTTAAAAACTGCATCATTTTTTCAGCCACGCGCGGATCAACCGGCGTGGTGGCTGAATAGTCCAGATAAATCGGTAACTTCATTGCTCATAAACTCCGTACATCACTTCAAAACGTGCAAAGCGTCTTGTTTTTATTGGGAATATATGTTGTTAAAAATATCAGGCGCGCAAATTGACGTTGACGTTAATGGTGTCCTGTACGCGTCCGTTGGCGGCGCGGCGCGTATCGCCTTCCTGACGCTCCGCAACGTCCAGCACTTCTTTATTATTCACCAGCTCATCCAAGGTGATATTGTTCAAAAAGTCGGTGATGCGGTCGCTCAGATCGCGCCACAGCGTGTGCGTCAGGCAACGCTCGCCGCCCTGGCAGGTTTCGCGACCCTGGCAGCGCGTCGCGTCCACGGATTCGTCTACGGCGGAGATCACCGCGCCCACGGCGATATCTTTGGCGTGTTTACCCAGCAGATAACCGCCTCCCGGACCGCGAACGCTGGCAACCAGCTCATTTTTACGCAGGCGTGAGAACAGCTGTTCCAGGTAGGAGAGCGAAATCCCCTGACGCTCCGAGATATCGGCAAGCGGAACCGGGCCTTCCTTGGAGTGCAGAGCCACATCGAGCATGGCGGTAACGGCATAACGGCCTTTAGATGTCAGTCTCATGATAGTGGTACCTGTAAATAAAACATGTATTATTGGAACATGTATTGGCTGAACGTAGCCTGAGTCTGACATTCCCGACTGTTCTAGTCAACTATTTAACCTAGTAAATTACTCAAGTATTATTCGTGGTTATTTTTCTGCACCGAACTCAGTATGCCGCGCAGAATATTCAGCTCCTGACTCTCCGGCCGGGCGCGGGTAAACAGCCGGCGTAGCTTATTCATCACCTGCCCTTGATGCGCCTGCCGGATAAAGCCCGTTTGCAGCAGCGTCTGTTCAAGGTGCTGATAAAAACGTTCCAGGTCGTCCGCCAGCGGGTAAGGCGTTTCGCCGTGCTCTTCCCGGCCCGCCTGCAAACGGTCCAAATGGGCGACGCGAACTTCATAGGCCAGGATCTGCACCGCCATCGCCAGATTCAATGAGCTATACTCCGGGTTCGCCGGAATAGCAACATGGTAGTGGCACTTCTGCAGCTCATCGTTGGTCAGGCCGACGCGTTCCCGGCCGAACACCAGAGCGACCGGCGCGTGCTCCGCTTCCCGGGCGCTGCGCACCCCGCACTCCCGCGGCTCCAGCATCGGCCAGGGCAAGGTGCGTGAACGCGCGCTGGTTCCCACCACCAGACCGCAGCCCTCAAGGGCCTGATCCAGACTGTCTGCCAGCACGGCGTTGCCAATTACATCGCTGGCGCCGGCGGCTAGGGCAATCGCCTGCGAGTCGGGTTTTACCAGCGGATTAACCAGATAGAGCTGACTCAACCCCATGGTTTTCATCGCTCTGGCGACCGACCCCATATTGCCGGTGTGGGACGTTTCAACCAGAACAATGCGAATATTGTGTAACATGCGGACTCTGTAATGCGAGGAGGAAATCGCAGCATTCTAACACAATCTTAGATATTTTCCTTTTCCCCTGCTATAATGCGCCCCGCTTTCTGTTCTTTAACATTCCAGTGGACGATACCATGCACCCGATGCTCAACATCGCTATACGCGCTGCGCGTAAAGGCGGTAATTTAATTGCTAAAAATTACGAAACTCCCGACGCCGTAGAAGCCAGTCAAAAAGGCAATAATGATTTTGTCACCAACGTTGACCGGGATGCCGAGCGTCTGATCGTTGAAGTGATCCGCAAGTCTTACCCGCAACACACCATCATCGGTGAAGAGTGCGGCGAGCTGACGGGGGAAGATCAGGGGGTGCAATGGGTTATCGATCCGCTGGATGGCACCACCAACTTTATCAAACGCCTGCCGCACTTCGCGGTCTCCATCGCGGTGCGCATCAAAGGCCGCACCGAAGTCGCCGTAGTTTACGATCCCATGCGCAACGAACTGTTTACCGCCACCCGCGGCCAGGGCGCGCAGTTGAACGGTTACCGGCTGCGTACCAGCAATGCCCGCGATCTGGACGGCACGGTGCTGGCGACCGGTTTCCCGTTCAAAGCCAAACAGCACGCCAAAAGCTATATCAACATCCTCGAAGCGCTGTTTACCCAATGCGCGGATTTCCGCCGCACCGGTTCCGCCGCGCTGGATCTGGCCTACGTCGCCGCCGGCCGCGTTGACGGCTTTTTTGAGATCGGCCTGAAACCATGGGACTTCGCCGGCGGCGAACTGCTGGTGCGCGAAGCGGGCGGCATCGTCACCGACTTCGTCGGCGGGCACAACTATCTTGCTTCCGGCAACCTGATTGCGGGTAATCCGCGCGTGGTGAAATCCATTCTGGCGACGACCCGCGATAGCCTTAGCGATGCGTTAAAACGCTGATACCCTTCGCAACAATTTGTAACAACGCCATGCCAGCCCAGTGCTGGCATGCTTTTTTTAATTATTCCAGCCCGTTGCGCGCTTCCATCCGCAGAGTAATTCTATGACTATACGATAATAGTTATTAGAATCATTTTTCTTCAAAAATGGAAAATACCAGGATCAGGACAATGCTCAAGAAAACGCTATTTGGTCTTTTGCTGACCGCATCGCTAACCGCTCCCTTTGCCGGCCACGCCACGCAATATCCGCTCACCGTTACGGATATCGACGGGCAGGAAATCGAAATCAAACAGGAACCGCAGCGCATCGTGCTGCAGGACGGCCGCGACATCATGGCTCTGGCCCTGCTCGACAGGGAGAATCCGTTTCAACGCCTGGTCGCCTGGAATAACCTGCCGAAAAGATCGGATGCCGCCACCTGGGCGCTGATGACGAAAAAATGGCCGCAGGCCGCCGAAATCCTGGATATGGGCTTTGGCGACAAGGGCGAAATTGAACTGGAGAGCGTGCTGTCGAAACGGCCGGATCTGGTAATCGCGCAGCTGCGCGCCAAACCGACGTTAGCGGACAATGGCATTATCAATAAGCTGAAAGCGCTGAATATCCCGCTGGTGTTCGTCGACTATGAGGTCAACCCGGTGCGGAATACCGCCCCCAGCATCGACCTGCTGGGTAAAGTGTTGAACAAGGAAGAGAACGCCAAAGCCTATACCGACTTTTATCGCCAGCACCTTGCCGATATCCAGAAACAGACCGCTTCGCTGCCGACCAAGGCAAACGTGTTTGTCGAAGCCTGGGCCGGGCGCTCGGATTCCTGCTGCTTTAGCCATGCCCACAACGGCTGGGGCGGACTGGTGGAAGCCGTCGGGGCGCGTAATATCGGCTCTGAATTACTGCCGGGGGCCAACGGCTACGTTTCATTGGAAAAACTCATCAGCATGAAACCGGACGCCTACATCATGACCGGCGCCAAGCGGGGTAAAGCCAACGCCAGCGGCGTGAATCCGCTGCCGTTCGGCCTGGGCGCCGATGAGAAAAGCATTGATGCGCAGGCAACTATATTGTTAAACCGTACCGGGGTCAGCCAGATTCCGGCCGTGCAGCAAAAAAAGACCTACGGCATCTACCATCAGTTTTATAACAATCCGTTCAATATCATCGGCATGGAATACCTGGCAAAAGCCATCTATCCGCAGAGGTTTTCTACGCTGGATCCGGATGAAAACTACCGCTACGTTGTGCGTAATTTCACCGGCCTGCCCGAAAGCGAGTTTATCTTTTTCTGGAAACCGGCTAAGTAACCCTTTATGAGCGTAACAACCGATCCCAAAATTACCGGCGCGTCCGACGTAGCGGGAAAGTCTATTTTAGGAAACCAGAGTTCCGAAAATGATGTCGCGCATCGCTATCAGCATATTGTGCGCCGCCGGATGAGCGCCATCGCGCTGCTGGTTGCGGCGATCGTCGGCTCGCTGCTGCTGGATTTCACCATGGGCCCCGCGGGGCTGACGCTGGACGTGTTATGGCAAACGCTGACCCACCCTGAACTGGCCGACGCCGGCACCCGGGTGATCGTCTGGGAGATTCGCCTGCCTTATGCCCTGATGGCGATTATCGTCGGGCTGTCGCTCGGTCTGGCGGGCGCGGAGATGCAAACCATCCTCAATAACCCGCTGGCCAGCCCCTTTACGCTGGGCGTGTCGTCCGCCGCGGCGTTCGGCGCGGCGCTCGCCATCGTGCTGGGGATCGGGATTCCCGGCATACCGGCGCAGTGGTTTATTTCCGCCAACGCCTTTTTCTTCGCCCTGCTGGCCGTGCTGCTGCTGGACGGCATCACGCGCTGGACCCAGGTGGCCACCTCCGGCGTGGTGCTGTTCGGCATTGCGCTGGTGTTTACCTTTAACGCGCTGGTTTCCATGCTGCAATTCATCGCCAATGAAGACACGCTGCAAGGGCTGGTGTTCTGGACCATGGGCAGTCTGGCGCGAGCATCCTGGGAAAAGCTGGGGATTTTGCTGCTGGTGCTGCTGGCCGTGATGCCGCTGTCGCTGATGAGCGCCTGGAAACTCACCGCATTGCGGCTGGGGGAAGATCGCGCCGTCAGCTTCGGGATTAACGTGCGGCGTCTGCGTCTGGCGACCCTGCTGCGCATCAGCATTCTGTCGGCCATCTCGGTGGCCTTCGTCGGTCCGATCGGTTTTATCGGCCTGGTGGCGCCTCACATCGCCCGCATGATATTCGGCGAGGATCACCGCTTCTACCTCCCCGCCAGCGCGCTTATCGGCGCACTGGTGCTTTCACTGGCTTCCGTGGCCTCGAAGAATCTGATCCCCGGCGTGATTATTCCCGTCGGGATCGTTACCTCGCTGGTCGGCGTGCCTTTCTTCCTGAGCATTATTCTGCGCCACAGGGGGAACGTATGAGCCAGCCGATATCTTCGGGATTACGCATCGCGCATTTTCGGGCGGGCTACCCTAAACGCCAGGTGATTGACGATCTGTCCGTCCCCTTGCTGTCGCGCGGAAAAATCACCGTGCTGCTCGGGCCGAACGGCAGCGGTAAATCCACGCTGCTGCGCGCCATGGCCGGGCTGGGAGCCTGCGAGGGCGAACTGTGGCTGGACGAGAGCAACCTGATGCAGCTGTCGTTCGCCAAGCGGGCGGAAAAAGTGGTTTACCTGCCGCAGTCCCTGCCGGCCGGCGTACACCTGCACGTGCTGGAATCCATTATCGTCGCCCAGCGCGCCTCCGGCGGCCTGCACGGCGCCAACAGTCAGTCCGAAGTGATGGCGCTGCTGAAGCAGCTGGGCATCGAGCATCTGGCGTTAAGCTACCTCGACCAGCTTTCCGGCGGGCAAAAGCAGCTGGTCGGGCTGGCGCAGTCGTTAATTCGCCAACCCTCGCTGCTGCTGCTGGATGAACCCCTCAGCGCGCTGGATCTGAACTATCAGTTCCACGTGATGGATCTGGTGCGCCGGGAAACGCGTAAACGGGGCATTATCACCGTGGTGGTGGTGCACGATATCAATATCGCCCTGCGTCACGGCGATCACGTACTGATGCTGCAAAACGGCAACCTGATTGCCAATGGCGCCCCCGCCGAGGTGATCAGCCCGGAAAGCCTGGCCGCGGTCTATGGCGTGAAAGGGCGAATCGAACGCTGTTCGCAAGGCATTCCGCAGGTGATTATCGACGGGTTGGTCAGCGAACCGAGCAGTTAGTCAGGCAGGCGCTGACGGCAAACCGCCGTCGGCGCGCTTTTCGTCAATCAGGATTTTGCCGGCAGCGTCACCCAGTAACCGGGCTGATACGGCAGCGGCAGAAACTTCTCATGGAAGGTGCGGAAGGTGGCGTCCGGATCGATATCTTTAAACAGCTCCGGATGCAGCCATTTGGCGATGGCCTGAATGGCGACGAACTGATACGGGCTATCGTAGAACTGATGCCAGATGGCATGCGCATTTCCGTTGGTCGCCACAGGCAGCGTTTTAAATGCAGCGCGTTCCATCAGCTTTTGCAGACGTTGCAGCGCAGCCTGGCGATCGGCGCCGGGGCCGACGCCTACCCAGCCGTTCGCCGTATTGTAGTTTTTCCAGTTCGCGCCGGTCACAATCACCACATCCGGCCGCGCGCTGATAATCTGCTCCGGATTGAGCGACCCAAAGGTACCGGGGATCAGGTTCTTGGCGATGTTCTCGCCGCCGGCCACCTCCACCATGCGGCCAAAGTTTTCGTTGCCGAACGACATGCAGCATTCGTCTTCATAGCCCCCCGCGCGATCGATCATCACCTTCGGACGCGGACCCTGATAATTTTTCAGCCGCTCGGTAACGATATCAATCTGCTGACGGCGGAACTGGATAATCTCCTCGGCGCGCTGCGGTTTGCCCAGCAGTTGCCCCATGATATGAATACTTTTTTCGGCATTCTCAAACGGCTTTTCGCGGAAATCGATAAACACCACCGGGATGCCCAGCGAAGCGAGTTTATCAATCAGCTTCCCTTCGTCCGTCGCGGCCTTCGACTCCAGGTTCATCAGCACCAGATCGGGCTTTAACGTCAGCGCCTGCTCGACGTTAAAGGTGCCGTCTTTCGCTCCGCCGAAGGTGGGCAGTTTTTTAATCGCCGGGTATTTATTTTCATAGGCCAGATAGCCGTCATAATCCGCTTTCGGCAAATCGTCGCGCCAGCCCACCACGCGCTGGAACGGCGCTTCGGTATCAAAGGCGGCCAGCAGGTAAATTTGCCGCCCCTCGCCTAAAATAATCCGTTGAACCGTGGATTTAATTTCAACCTTTCTGCCGCTGACGTCTTCAATCACGATCGGCGCGGCGCTAACCGCAAAAACGGCGCCTAAGCTCAATATGGCGACCAGCGAGCACAGCCACTTTTTCATTTATTCCCTTCTCCGGCCAAGACTACAAATGATAATCATTATCGACGAAGCGGGATAATATAATGCTGATGTTAAAACAGGCAATGCGTTTTTATATAATTGTTAACAATAGATAACATCATCCGGCAAAGGGGCGGAGCCCGCCCATCATCGCCGGCTGCGCGCTCAGATAGAGCAAAACGCCGCTGCCCAGCAGAATAACCCCGCCCGCCAACGACAATAGCGACCAGGCGGCGCGCTGCCAGACGGACGACGTTCCGTTGCCGCCCAGGCGTTCCACCAGCCGGCGACAATAAAAGACCAGCATCGCCAGCGCGGAAATGGTCAGCGCCGTTCCCAGCGCCATCACCAGCGCCGCGGCGATCCCCCAGAGGAATACGCCAATCACCTTGGAAAACAGCAATACCAGTATCGCCCCGGAGCAGGGCCGCATGCCCATCGCCAGTACGATCATCAGCCGGGTGCGCCAGTGGCCGTCCCGGCTGAGTTCCTCATTGCTGGGAAGATGCCGGTGCCCGCATCCGCAATCGGCATGGTGTTGATGATCGGGCGCAGATACCGCGCCCAAAGGACGAATGCGGCGATCGTCCGCCGGGTCAAGCGGGGTCAGGCGCAGAATGGTCGCCGGTTTAGGCCGGCGGAACAGCGTGAAATACAACCGCCTGGCCGCCCGAAAGCAGAGCAGCGCGCCCAGCCCGGCCACCAGGATAAAGCTCCCTTTCTCCAGCCAGAAACTGCTGCTGTGCAGCGTGCGGCTTGAAAGCTGCAATATTCCCAACACCACGGAGACCAGCAGCACCGCCATGAGTCCTTGCACCAGCGAAGCGGCGAAGGTCAGGCGCAGGCTGCTTTTCAGTTTGGAGGGATGGGTCGCCAGATAGGTCATGATGACCACCTTGCCGTGTCCTGGTCCGACGGCGTGCAGCACGCCGTACGCCAGGCTGAACGCCATCAGGCCGATCCCCGCCTGATGCGGCCGGTCTGCCACCATCTGCAAGAGTTGCGACATCTGCTGGTGCAGCGATTTTTGCCACACCGCGCTTTGCAGCACGATTTGCGGCCAGTAGCCAATCACCTCGCGCAGCGCCAGCGCGAGCAGCAGGAAAAACAGCCACAGCGGCCACAGCTTTAACAGGGATCGACGCCGCTGCGGCGGCTCACTCACATTTACTGACATTGTAACGTCACCTGCTGGGCAAATTGCTTACCGAGTTCCATATCTTCTCCCGGCGAGTCATTTTTATCCAGAGAGAGCGCGTAGGACTGTAAATCCGCGCTGGGCGTCGGCGTCACCAGCGTGGTTTTGCAGCGGGAGGCCAGCGCGGGCGCCAGCCTGACGGCGCTTTCATCCGGGTAAGACATATCGACGAAATAGGTGGGATCGTAGGTGGCAATCAACAGCGGTTTCCCCGCCAGCGGCTGGGGATGCGCCAGCGGCAGGACGAACTCCAGCACCGCCTGATTGCCCTGGCGGGAAAGGTGGTATTCGCTCGGCATCGGCGCATATTTCACCGACTGGTTAGCGCGGTAGATTTCGGTGAAGTAGTGCTGTCCCAGCACGTTGGCCATCACCTCCGCCGCCAGTTTTTTCCACACTGCCGAGTCTTTCGCCGCATTGCCCGCATCGTAAAGCAGGTCCGCCGAGGTAATGGGATCCATGGTCCAGCGCATCCGCAGGCCGGTAATTCGTTCGTTTTGACTCTCAACCGTGGTTTGCATCTCGATAAAGCTATGCGGATGGGCCAACGCCGGCGGGCCGCCGAGAACCATAACGGCCGTCAACAGGCTTAGGCGCCAGCGCATTAACAGGTTATGCAACAACATCTACTCCTCATGCCTCTCTGGTTGCCCGCCCGCTGACGGAAGGACGCACAAACAGCGCCGGAACCGCCAGCAGCGCCATCACCCAAAAGGTTCCGTTCGGCGAATGCTCGAACAGGAAGCCGGAAACCACGGTCATCAGCGCGATGCTCCCGCCCATTCCCAGCGCTGAATAGACCGCCTGCAACCGTAATACGTCGCCGCCGCTGCGCGCGGCGATAAAGCGCATCGCCGCCAGATGGCACACGGTAAAGGTGCCGCAGTGCAATATCTGTATCACAATCAGCCACGGCAGCGCCACCGTCGCCCCCATCATCCCCCAGCGCACCACGCCGCACGCCGCGGAGAGCAGTAATAAATCTCTGGCGCTCCAGCGCCGGAACAGGCGCTGGCTAAAGGTGAAAATGACAATTTCCGCCACCACGCCCAACGACCACAGATAGCCAATAATCGATGCGGAATAACCGGCATCCTGCCAGTAAATCACGCTGAAACCATAGTATGCCGCATGCGCCCCTTGCAATAGGGACACGCACAGCAAGAAACGCCATACCGGAGGTTCGCGAAACAGGACTTTCCAGGGCGTGACGATCGCCGATTGCGTTGCAGATGCGGCCGCTTCCGGCATCACGCTGGGGCGAAACAACATGCC
The DNA here is from genome assembly GCF_023347575.1 of Brenneria tiliae. NCBI lineage: Bacteria > Pseudomonadati > Pseudomonadota > Gammaproteobacteria > Enterobacterales > Pectobacteriaceae > Brenneria > Brenneria tiliae. The sequence continues at coordinate 434,274 of NZ_JAKPCB010000102.1, forward strand.
AAGAAACATGGCCACCATCCCGGCGCTCAGGACCGCCAGAATCGCCGGATGCCCCCAGACGGACACCAGCTCGCCGGTAACGGCGGAACCGATGACAAAAGCAATCGATCCCCAGACCCGCACCTTGCCATAATCCATGACGATCTGCCGTTGCCAGATGGCGGCCAGCGCATCCGTCAGCGGCACCAGCGGGGCAAAAAACAGGTTAAAGCCGATCATCACCAACAGCAGCCATAGCCAGGCATTGCCTAACCAGAAGCCGACGGATAGCCCCAGCGTCAGCAACCCCAGCATCCGCAAAGCCAGTATCAGTTTCGACGGATCTTTCACGCTGGGCGTAATCACCAGACTGCCGACGCAACGGGCGACCAAACCGGCCCCCAGCAGCACGCCGATGGATTCGGCGGAAAGCCCCTCGCCTTTTAACCACCCGCCCCAGAACGGCAGGAAAATGCCATAACAAAAAAAGTAAGTGAAATAGCTTAGCGCCAGCCAACGCGTTGAATGCAGAACCATGACTCCCCCTCATTGGTTGGCTACTCTGTCAGAGAGCGGACGCCGGCGCAATGCGTTATTCACCATAAAAGGCGCTAAGCGGGGATCGAGCTAAAGATTAAAAAAAACGCCGGCGCAAAGGCTGGCGTCTTGACCTACGGCCCCGGAAGCAATATCCGGGGCGATGGCGTTGCTATCAGGCGTAAACCGGGAAACGGGCGCAGATATCCAGCACTTTCTGCTTGGTGCGCTCGATGGTGGCTTCGTCGTTGATATTGTCCAGCACGTCGCAGATCCAGCCCGCCAGTTCGCGCACTTCCGCTTCCTTAAATCCGCGACGCGTCGCCGCCGGCGTACCGATGCGCACGCCGGAAGTGACGAACGGACTCTTGGGATCGTTCGGCACGCTGTTTTTATTCACGGTGATATTGGCGCGACCCAGCGCGGCATCGGCATCTTTACCGGTGATATCCTTGCTGACCAGATCCAGCAGCAGCAGGTGGTTGCTGGTGCCGCCGGAAACCACGTTATAGCCGCGCGCCAGAAACACCTCGACCATGGCTTTGGCGTTTTTGGCCACCTGCTGTTGATAAACCTTGAATTCAGGCTCCATCGCTTCTTTCAGCGCCACCGCTTTACCGGCGATAACGTGCATCAGCGGGCCGCCCTGGCCGCCGGGGAATACCGCGGAGTTCAGCTTCTTATACAGATCTTCGTCGCCGCCTTTCGCCAGGATCAGACCGCCGCGGGGGCCGGCCAGCGTTTTATGGGTGGTGGTGGTGACGATGTGCGCGTGCGGAATCGGCGTCGGGTAAACGTCCGCCGCCACCAGACCGGCGACGTGCGCCATATCGACGAACAGATACGCGCCGATGCTGTCGGCGATTTCACGCATTTTCGCCCAGTCGACAATGCCGGAATAGGCGGAGAAACCGCCGACGATCATTTTCGGCTTATGGGTGCGCGCCAGTTCCGCCATCTCGTCGTAATCGATCTTGCCGCTTTCATCGATACCGTAAGGAATGACGTTGTAAAGTTTACCGGACAGGTTGACCGGGGAACCGTGAGTCAGGTGGCCGCCGTGCGCCAGATTCATGCCCAATATGGTATCGCCCGGCTGCAACAGCGCGGTGTAGACGGCAAAGTTGGCCTGCGAGCCGGAGTGCGGCTGTACGTTGGCGTAATCGGCGCCGAACAGCGCCTTGGCGCGATCGATAGCCAGTTGCTCAACCACGTCCACATATTCGCAACCGCCGTAATAGCGCTTGCCGGGATAGCCTTCGGCATATTTATTGGTCAGCTGAGAACCCTGAGCCTGCATGACGCGTGGGCTGGTATAGTTTTCCGACGCAATCAGTTCGATATGCTCTTCCTGACGCACCACTTCCTGCTCCATTGCTTGCCACAGTTCGGCATCATAATCGGCAATGTTCATTTCACGCTTTAACATCCGCATCTCCTGACTCAGCTAACTTACAATATACTGGAAAACGATCACCCTTTTGGGTACTGGCCTATAGTGTAAACCGTTTCTCCCATTTGAAGATAGGCTTTGACAGAGGTTTTTACGCAAACGATTAGCTGCAGGCGGCGCAAGGGCTGCAGCGATTTAATCCTTCTGGCGGGAAACGGAATTTTCTTCATCTCCATGCTGTTTTTTCTTCATGTGGACATAATCCATTTTAGCCATCCCGCTTGCCAAAATTAGGTGCATAATACCCCCCTTTATTCTTGCTACAAACTTGCCCCCATAAAAGGAAGCGCCAACTTCATCCGACAACCAGTGGCAGCAGCAAAGAAATATTTTTTCGAGTATCGCAACAAGGAATAGGGCTAATCATGTTAAAACGTTTTTCCGGTGGTATGACTTTCGCTATTATGACTTCCGCTCTGCTGTTTTCCGCCCCCTGGGCGCCGTCCCATGCCAAATCATCCGCCGCCGCGCATAACGCCACGCCACCACGCGCCATCGAAATCATGCCCGCCATCAAACTGGGGGAAAACACCACCCTGACGGGCAGCGTGACGCACCGCGAAATCCACCTGCCCGCCACCATTATTATTCGGGATCAGCAGGGCCAGCGCCGGCAAACCCGCACCGACGACGCCGGGAAATACCATATTGACGTTGCAGGATTATCGTCGCCGCTGCGCCTGTTGGCCATCGAGTCCGGCGGCACCAACTGCCAGCTCAGCAATATTCCCCGCGCCATTTGCCTCAACGCCCTGGCCCCGACTCTTCAATCCGGCGACGATAATATCGTCAATATCAACCCGCTGACCGACCGTATCGTTTCCGACGTCGCCGTCGCCGCCGGCTATATCGGCCCGCAACAGCTGGGGGACGACCCCGCGTCGCCCAGGCTTAACGCCGTCGCCTGGAAAAAGGCCTACGCCGCGTTTCATGCCGGCTTTAATTCGGCGCTGAAACAGGCGGGCATCGCCGCGCCGGCGCATTTCGATCCCCTGACCTATCCCGCCGCGCAGCAGGATGCCGTCAACAATATTATTCAGGTGATTAACCATAACCGTAGCTATGACAACGATACCGGCTACTCAGGGCATACGGTGCTGACCGACAGCGGGTTTCGTCCGATTGTCGGACTGAGCGGTCAGGGCGGGTATGAGCCGCTGGACTATCGCTTTGCCCGCCAGAATCTGGAGGCGACGCAAAAAGCCCGGACGCGGATTTTCCTGGTGGGGGACTCCACCGCCGCCAGCTACGAAAAGGCGCGCCTGCCGCGCATGGGCTGGGGACAGGTTTTCGAACAGCAGTTCCGTAAAGGCGGCGGAGTGAAAGTCGTTAACGGCGCGCGCGCCGGCCGCGGTTCGCGGGACTATTTCTATGCCGGCTGGTTTCGCCAGATGCAGCCGTTGATGAAAGCGGGAGACTTTCTCTTTATTCAGATGGGACACAACGATCAGAACTGTAACAGCGCCAGACCGGTGCGGGGCGCCGCCGACGTCGCCAATCTGTGTACCTACCCCAATAACGCCGCGGGTGAACGCCAATCCCCGCCGGGTAAATCCGACATGTCGTTCCAGACATCGCTGGAGCGCTACGTGAATCTTGCCCGCCAGCATCAGTTAATCCCGGTATTGCTGACGCCGACCACCCGCGTCCGCACCGCCGACGGCAAAGACGGCACTCCCGCGGTACAGGGCCACTTTACCACGCAGAACGCGCAGGGTGGCTACGCGTTCGTCGGCGACTACAGCCGGACAATCAAAGAAACGGCCGCGGCCGATAAGGTGATTGTGCTGGATATCGAGTCCGCCACCATCGAGCTGGCCAACAAGGGCAATCGCAATCACTGGAAGCAATACTGGATGGCGGTCGATCCCGCGCGCTATCCCTTCTACCGCAATCAGAGCGGCAGCCTGAGCAAACCGGATACCACCCACTTTCAGAAAAAAGGGGCCATTGCCATGTCGGGGATCGTCGCGGATGCCATTCGCCAGACGCCGGAATTAAAAACGCTGGCGGATAAACTGGGCGACGGTCATAAATCGTAGGCGGATCCCCGCCTACGGACGCGGGGATGACGGTGATAGTATTCGCGGGGACGACCGGCGAGAATAACGTCAGATGGCCTCTTCGTCTTCTTCGCCGGTGCGGATACGCACCACGCGGGCCACGTCAAAGACAAAGATTTTACCGTCGCCGATTTTACCGGTCTGGGCGGTCCGCATAATGGTTTCCACGCAGGTATCGACGATATCATCCGCCACCACGATCTCGACTTTTACCTTGGGCAAAAAATCGACCATATACTCGGCGCCGCGATAAAGCTCAGTGTGGCCTTTCTGCCGGCCGAACCCTTTCACTTCCGTTACCGTCATCCCGGTGATACCCACCTCAGCTAACGCTTCACGCACATCGTCCAGTTTGAACGGCTTGATAATCGCATCAATTTTTTTCATCAAAGAACCTTTACCTATGTTGTTGCGGCCAAAGCCGGGCATCAGCGAACAAAAAGATTGCCGGAGCCAAATTTACAATCCATTAACCCTATTCTTTAAAATCGTTGGCGTCCAATTCATGACGCCCCAACAGCTTATAAAACTCAGTCCGGTTACGCCCCGCCATACGTGCGGCCTGCGTGACGTTGCCTTTGGCAATCTGCAACAGTTTGCGCAGGTAGTTCAGTTCGAACTGATGCCGCGCCTCGACGAACGTCGGCAGCGCGGTGTTTTCACCTTCCAGCGCCTGCTCAACCAGCGCCTCGCTGATAACCGGCGCGCTGGTCAGCGCCACGCACTGTTCAATCACGTTAACCAGTTGCCGTACGTTACCCGGCCAGCTTGCCGTCATCAACCGTTTCATGGCGTCCGTCGAGAAAGCGCGCACAAAAGGCTTATGTCTTGCGGCCGACTCGCGCAGCAGATGGGTCGCCAATAGCGGAATATCTTCCGCCCGCTCGTGCAGCGCGGGCAGCTTCATATTCACCACGTTCAGGCGATAATAAAGATCTTCGCGGAACTCGCCTTTTTCCATCGCCTTGGGTAAATCACGATGGGTGGCGGAAATGATCCGCACATCGATATCCAGATCGCGATTGCTGCCCAGCGGACGCACCTTGCGCTCCTGCAACACCCGCAACAGCTTGACCTGCAACGACAGCGGCATATCGCCGATTTCATCCAAAAACAGCGTACCGCCTTCCGCCGCCTGAAACAGCCCTTCCCGGCTGCTGACCGCGCCGGTAAAAGCCCCTCTCGCATGGCCGAACAGTTCGGACTCCAGTAAAGGCTCAGGCAACGCGCCGCAGTTGATGGCGATAAAGGCTTTTTTCGCCCGCGGGCTGGCGGCATGAATCGCCTGGGCCAACACCTCTTTTCCCGTACCGCTCTGACCGTGAATCAACACGCTGACGTCCGACTGGGCGACCATCCTGGCCTGCTCCAGCAGGCGCAGCATCAACGGACTGCGGGTAACGATGGCTTCACGCCAGCGTTCATCGCCGGCCGGAGCGGACAAGGCCATCGCCTCGTCGATCGCTTTGTACAACGCATCGCGATCGACCGGTTTGGTCAGGAAACTGAATACCCCCTGCTGGGTCGCCGCCACCGCGTCGGGAATAGAGCCGTGCGCGGTAAGAATAATGACCGGCATGCCGGGCTGATAGCGCTGGATTTCCGAAAAAAGCGCCATACCGTCCATTTCATCCATGCGCAGATCGCTAATCACCAGATCGAAGTGCTCTCTGGTCAGCAGACGCAGGGCTTCCTGACCGCTTTCCGCCGTCGTCACGCTGAAACCTTCGCTGGTCAGACGCATCCCCAACAGCTTTAGCAGACTGGGATCGTCGTCCACCAGCAGCAAATTTGCCGCTCTCCGGGCTGTCATTGGTTTTTCGGCTCCTCGGTCGTCGATTTATCCGCATCCGATTCGGCGGGCGGCGCGTAGGTGTCGTCCGCTTTTACCGCGTCCGAACCCGATTCGCCCCGCGCGCCGTCACGCTCCGCCGCCGGGTTGCGGCGATCGGCGTCGCTCTCGGGCAGTTCGCCCGAGAGCTGTTTACGCGACGAAAGCTGACGTTCAATGTCCGTCAGGTTTTCCAGTTTTTTCCGGGTTGTCTCAAGCTGATATTGCAGATGGTTTTGCTGGATGCGCAGGGTGTCCAGCTGTTTATCGCTGGATTCCTGCAACCGCTTATAGCGCAGGCGCTCATCGGATAACGCCAGAAACAGCGTTTGCCTGTCGCGCCAGGTCTGTATCAACGGGCGTAATGCGGCGGGAAAGGCGAGACGATGTACATTGATTTGCTCCAGCATCTGGCGTCTTTCCGCCTGCGTGATGCCGGCATTATCCAGCAAAATACCCCGCTTGAAGGCGTTATCCCAGCTGTCTGTCTCCAGCCGCTGCGCTTCTTCGCGCGCCTGGTATTGGGGCAGGCGTCCGGCGCAATCCATCGCCCGCAGCCAGTAAAGCGCATTATTCATCGCTTCGCGGTCATCCACCCGCCAGAGATACCCGCACTGCGCAATACGATAGTCGGTTACCTGCTCTTTCGGGGGTGAATTTTCCGTATCCTGCGACGATACGTAGCTGCTCACATTACTGATGCATCCGGCCAATACGGCTACCGGCAATAACATCACCACGGCCTTTAACACACGGCTAACGGATACATCCAATACGGCGGGCAGGATGCGCCGCGGGAAAGGACGGGCGAACCATTCATTCATTATCTATTCATTCTCAGAAGTTAATGGCAATTCAATACGAAAACAGACATCGGCATAGTCAACGGTTATCAGGCTTAGCTCGCCGCGCATACGGCGAATACAATCCCGGGCGATACTCAGCCCCAGTCCGCTGCCTTTTACCGCGCCTTTGCGCTGATGGCTGCCCTGATAAAAAGGCTCGAAAATCATACCATGCTCCGCATCCGGAATCGGCGTACCGCTATTGGCGACGTCAATCTGCACCCGATTGCCGGTAAGACGGCTGCGGATCCAAATGTTACCGGATTCCTCACCATAGTGCACCGCATTGGAATAGAGATTATCGATGACGCGCATCAACAGCGTGGTTTCCGCCCAACAGCGCTCCGCCGCCAGTTCAATAGCGGTATGCATCATTTTCGTCCGGGCGGGCAGGCTGTGGGACGACACCACGATATCGACGATTTCCTCGATTTCGACCCGCTCCAGCTCCGTCGGCGCATCCGCCAGTTTACGATTATAGTCCAGCAGTTGGTCTATCAGCTGCAGCAGATGCCGGCTGCTGTCGTCCAGAATGGATACCACTTCTTTCTGATCCGCCGTCAGCGGGCCGGCCACTTCATCCGCCAGCAGTTCGGTGCCTTCGCGCAGGCTCGCCAGGGGCGTTTTCAGCTCATGGGAAATATGCCGGAGAAATTCATGCCGCTGTGATTCCAGCCAGGAAAGCCGCTCGCTCAGCCAGATAATGCGCTGCGCCAGGGAACGAATTTCACGCGGCCCCTTAAAGGTGCTGGTATTGCCCAAAGATCGCCCTTCTCCCAGACGATTGATCATCCGCTCCACCCCATTTACCGGGCCGATGATCATCCGGGTAAACAGCACCACCAGCAACAGGCTGACCAGAAACAGCAGCAGTGACTGCCAGCCAAAAAACCGGCCGCGCTCGGCTATCGCCTGTTGCAGTTGCTGACCGCGGGAAAACACCACTTCCCGGGTTATCTGGACCATCTGTCCGTTGGCGCGGGAGAAGTTTTCCAGCAGTTCGGAGGCTTCGCGGCCGGGTCCGCTGTTGTGGCAGCTTAACTGCGCAAGCTGGGTTAAATACTGGCGCAGGGTTTGATAATAACGCGGCTCCGGCAGAACGGAGGCGTGGGAATCCAGCATCTGGGAATACTGATTGCGCTGATTTTGGTAGAGCGTCGCCAGCGTCTGGTCATCCAGCACGCAGTATTGGCGGTAGCTGCGCTCCATGGCCAGGGCGACGCTGGTCATCGCCTCGCTGCGCCGGGCATCGGTCAGCGTGGTGCGGTTAATCTCCGCCGCCTGTTCGCTGAGGGTGTTCAGGCTTTGATACGCCTGATAAGCCAGCACCAATAAAGGCAGCAGCACCAGCAGAAAAGCCATGATTACTAACTGTCGCAGGGAACGCGGAAATAAACGCCATCGTTTCAAGGAAATCATCTCATTACCTATCGGTTCGCTCTGATGCTAACTGAATCCGCCAAAAACGTCAGAAACGTTTTTAAACGTTGCGTAGCAACGACAAGGTGAACAAGGGTGATCATCAACGGGAGAGGAAAGCGGACTGGACTTGCATTACGCGGCCGGAAAAATAACGTCTTCCGGCCGCGTAACTGAATAGGCGGTGCCTCACTCAACGTGTCGCCCGATGTTTGATAAAGTCAGCTTACGCGTACTGTTATCGATCTGGTGGACGATAGGCACCCTTTCTTTTGGCGTCATTCCGGATGTTATGAGCGAATTTATCTGCAATCAGCAGCGCAATCATAACCAGTTGAATGAGCAACGGTGATTATTATGCACTTATCATGCCAATATTCAATAACCAATTTAACACAATGATTTATATTCAGTTTTTTTAACAACACCTTAGCCAATCGCTCTTCCGGCCGCCGATAACGGCGCGAAAACCCGCTTTATGTCGTCAAAAACAGACGTTTTTCCGGTTATGTGATGCACATCATATAAATCAATCAGTTAAATGTCGCCAATCAGAGACGGTTAAATTTGCCTTTGTCGCAAAAACGCGACACAGGGGTTATTGCACTGTTTGTCATCCACGCAAGGGACCGAAAGTCCCTTGCGTGTGCTAAGCGTGATTACCCCAACTGCCGGCGCGCATTGCGGAACATACGCAGCCACGGGCCGTCTTCACCCCACTCTTCCGGGTGCCAGGAGTTGCTGACGCTGCGGAATACGCGCTCGGGATGCGGCATCATCACCGTGGCCCGACCGCTGGCGCTGGTCACGGCGGTAATGCCGTTGGGCGAACCATTGGGGTTAGCCGGGTAATTCTCCGTCGCCTGGCCGTAGTGATTCACATAGCGCAACGCCACCAGATTATGCTGCTCAAGCGCCGCCAGATGCGCCGCATCGCGCACTTCAACCTGACCTTCGCCATGGGAAACCGCGATGGGCATCCGCGAGCCCGCCATGTCGTTCATAAACAACGATGGGCTCTTCTCCACTTCAACCAGACTAAAGCGGGCCTCAAAACGGTCCGATTTATTGCGCACAAAACGCGGCCACAGATCGGCGCCCGGAATCAGCTCGCGCAGATTCGACATCATCTGACAGCCGTTGCACACCCCAAGCGCCAGCGTCAGCGGGCGCTGGAAGAACGCGGCAAACTCATCGCGCACCTTGGCGTTGAACAGAATGGATTTCGCCCAGCCCTCGCCGGCGCCCAGCACATCGCCGTAGGAGAAGCCGCCGCAGGCCACCAGCGCCTGAAAATCCTGCAGATCCCGGCGTCCCGCCAGCAGGTCGCTCATATGGATGTCGACGGCGTCAAAACCGGCGCGGTGGAAGGCCGCCGCCATTTCGATATGGGAGTTAACCCCCTGCTCGCGCAGCACCGCCACTTTCGGACGGGCCTGCCGGGCAATATAGGGCGCGGCGATATCTTCCTGCGGATCAAACGTCAGCGCCACGTTCAGGCCCGGATCGTTGTCATCCTGCTTGGCGATATGCTCCTGATCGGCGCACTGCGGGTTATCGCGCAGACGCTGCATTTGCCAGGTGGTTTCAGCCCACCAGCGACGCAGCGTGGTCCGGCTCTCATGGTAAACCACCTCGTCGCCGCGGGTAATGATAAAACGGCCGCCCTCTTCGGCGCGGCCAAGATAGTGAACGCAGTCCGCCAGACCATGGCGGGCAAACACGCTTTCCACTTCGGCCTGACGGGAAGCGGCAACCTGAATAACCGCCCCCAGTTCCTCGTTGAACAGCGTCGCCAGCGCATCGCCTCCCTGCGCGGCGATATCGACGTTCACGCCGCAGTGGCCGGCAAACGCCATCTCCGCCAGCGTTACCAGCAGTCCGCCGTCGGAGCGATCGTGATAGGCCAGCAGGGCTTTTTCCGCCACCAGCTGTTGTATGGCGTTAAAGAAAGCGGCCAGTTGATGCGCATTGCGCACGTCCGCGGTATCGCTCCCCAACTGGCGGTAAACCTGCGCCAGCGCGGTGGCGCCCAGCGCCTGATGCCCGGCGCCCAGGTCGATCAGCAATAGCGCGTTATCCTGCTCGGCGCGCAACTGCGGCGTCACCGTGCCGCGAACATCCTCCACCCTAGCAAAAGCGGAAATCACCAGCGACAGCGGCGAGGTGATGGCGCGTTCTTCCTCCCCTTCCTGCCAGCGGGTTTTCATCGACATGGAGTCTTTGCCCACCGGAATGGTCAGCCCCAGCGCCGGGCAGAGCTCTTCGCCGATGGCTTTTACCGCATCGTAAAGCCCGGCGTCTTCGCCCGGATGACCGGCCGCCGCCATCCAGTTGGCGGATAGTTTAACCCGGGTCAACGGGCCGATATGGGTCGCGGCGATATTGGTCAACGCCTCGCCCACCGCCAGGCGGGCGGAGGCGGCGAAATCCAGCAGCGCCACCGGCGCGCGTTCGCCGATAGACATGGCTTCGCCGTAGTAGCCGTCCAGGCTGGCGGTGGTGACCGCGCAGTCCGCCACCGGCACCTGCCACGGGCCGACCATCTGGTCGCGCGCCACCATGCCGGTGACCGAGCGGTCGCCAATGGTAATCAGAAAGGTTTTTTCCGCCACCACCGGCAAGTGCAGCACGCGCTCCACCGCTTCCGCCAGATAAATGCCGTCCCGCTGTAACGGCGTGCCCGCCGCCTGCCTGCGCTCGACGTCGCGCAGCATTTTCGGCGTTTTACCCAGTAATACGTCCAGCGGCAGATCGATCGGCTGATTGTTGAAGTGACGGTCGTTCAGCGTCAGATGCAGTTCTTCCGTCGCCTCGCCGATCACCGCGTAAGGCGCGCGCTCGCGGCGGCAGATTTCGTCAAACCGCGCTAGTTGCTCCGGCGCGACGGCCAGCACATAACGCTCCTGCGACTCATTGCACCACACTTCCAGCGGGCTCATGCCCGGTTCGTCGTTCAGAATATCGCGCAGTTCAAAACGCCCGCCGCGGCCGCCGTCGCTGACCAGTTCCGGCATGGCGTTGGATAGGCCGCCCGCGCCCACGTCATGAATAAACAGGATCGGATTCTCCTCGCCCAACTGCCAGCAGCGGTCGATCACTTCCTGGCAGCGGCGCTCCATTTCCGGGTTATCGCGCTGCACCGAGGCGAAATCCAGGTCGGCGTCGGACTGGCCGGAGGCCATTGACGACGCCGCCCCGCCCCCCAGGCCGATATTCATCGACGGACCGCCCAGCACGATCAGCTTGGCGCCGACGCTGATTTCGCCTTTTTGCACATGGTCGGCGCGGATATTGCCAAGACCGCCGGCCAGCATGATGGGCTTGTGGTAACCGCGCAGTTCGGTGCCGTTATGGCTGTCCACCCGCTCTTCATAGGTGCGGAAATAGCCGGTCAGCGCGGGACGGCCGAATTCATTGTTAAACGCCGCGCCGCCCAGCGGGCCGTCGGTCATGATATCCAGCGCGCTGACGATGCGATCGGGTTTGCCGAAGTCCTCTTCCCACGGCTGTTCAAAACCGGGGATGCGCAGGTTCGATACCGAGAATCCGACCAGGCCCGCCTTGGGTTTGGAACCGCGTCCGGTTGCGCCTTCATCGCGAATTTCGCCGCCGGAACCGGTTGCCGCCCCCGGCCAGGGTGAAATCGCCGTCGGGTGGTTGTGGGTTTCCACTTTCATCAGGATATGCGCCTCTTCCTGATGGTAATCATAATTGCCCTGGGCATCGGCGTAGAAACGCCCGACGGCGGAGCCTTCCATCACCGCCGCGTTATCCTTATAGGCGGATAACACGTGCTGCGGCGTGTGGCTAAAGGTGTTTTTAATCATCTTGAACAGCGATTTCGGCTGTGCCTCGCCGTCGATCACCCAGTCGGCGTTGAAAATTTTATGCCGGCAATGCTCGGAGTTCGCCTGGGCGAACATATACAGCTCGATATCCGTCGGGTTGCGGCCCAGCCTGGTAAACGCATCCAGCAGGTAATCGATCTCATCTTCCGCCAGCGCCAGCCCCAGGCGGACGTTCGCTTCTTCCAGCGCCTGACGGCCCTGTAACAGGATCTCGACGCGTTTTAACGGCGCGGGCTGGTGATGAGAGAAAAGTTTTTCAGCCTGCCGCATCTCATCGAAAACGCTTTCCATCATGCGATCGTGCAGCAACGCCCCCAGTTGCCGCCACTGTTCATCGTTCAGCGTCGGCGCATGAATGTAGAAGGCCAGACCGCGCTCCAGACGCAAAACCTTATTCAGCCCGCAGTTATGCGCAATATCGGTGGCTTTGGAAGACCACGGCGAAATGGTGCCGGGACGAGGAGTCACCAGCAGCAGACGGCCCTGCGGTTCGTGTTCGGCGAGAGACGGACCATATTTCAGCAAACGCGTCAGTTTGGCCTGTTCATCGTTGTTCAGCGGCGCGCTGACATCGGCGAAATGCACGTATTCGGCATAAATATCGCTGATCGGCAAAAGGTGCTCTTTGCAGCGGACAAGCAGTTTATTAATACGAAAAGCCGACAAAGCAGGTGAACCACGCAGTATTTCCATAATCTAAAGTTCTCTCGTCTTCGATGCACTGACCGGCGTGCAGTCATTGGGCGCTACAGGGGGGAAACGCGCGCCATTATAGTGAATCCTTCCCGCGGACGAAACCGTTTGCGCGGTTATTGTTGCACATCGCATGGCGGCATAGGTTAATCATTAACCAAATCAATAAAAGTTGCACGCCGGCGCTTTGTTACGCAAAATGCCCCGACTCTGGGACTTTCGTATAAAAAATCGTCGGGAACGATTTTCAACGTCGCTTGCGACGGCCCTCTGGGCGAGTCTCATGGATGAGACGAGTAAAAAATCGTCGGGAACGATTTTAAACGCCGCTTGCGGCGGCCCTTTAAGGGTGGCGGGCAGGATAGCCCGCCATAAAAAATCGCCGGGAACGGTGGCTACAGACTAAGAGGCTGGCAGGCCGCAGAGAGACGACTATTTGAAGCGTTTAAAATTAAACTATTTTTTCATCGGGGTTATCACGCTGCTGCTGGCGCTGGCCTTATGGCCCAATATCCCCTGGCGCAGTAGTCAGGACGATCAGCTCAGACAGATCCTCTCGCGCGGCGAGTTGCGGATCAGCACCATCGACTCGCCGCTGACTTACTATCTCAGTAAAGGCGCCGCGGCAGGTCTCGATTATGAACTGGCGAAGCGTTTCGCCGACTATCTCGGCGTCAAGCTGGTGGTTTCGTCGCGTAAAAATCTTGACGATCTTTTTGACGACCTGGATGACGACGATGCGGATATACTGGCCGCCGGGCTGATCTACAATCATGAGCGCCTGGGGCGTTACCGCGCCGGACCGACCTATTATTCGGTCTCGCAACAGCTGGTGTATCGCCTGGGGAACGCCCGTCCCAAAACGCTGGAAAAATTAACCGGCCGCCTGGCCGTAACCTCCGGATCCGCGCACATCGCCACGCTGCGCGATCTGAAAAACGACAAGTATCCGCAGCTAAACTGGGAGTCGGCTTCCGAGCTGACCACTCAGGAGCTGCTGAAAGAGGTGGTTGACGGAAAGCTCGACTATACGCTGGGAGATTCCGTCACCATCGGTTTAATGCAGCGCATCCATCCACAGCTCGCCGTGGCGTTCGATCTCAGCGATGAAGAGCCGGTCACCTGGTATATGCGGCGCTCGAATGACGACAGCCTGGCGGCGGCGTTGCTGGATTTTTTCAGCCGCATCGTTGAAGACGGCACCCTCGCCCGGCTGGAGGAAAAATACCTGGGCCACGTGGGCGAGTTCGATTACGTCGACACCACCACCTTCCTCAGCGCCATTGATGAAACCCTGCCCGATTTCCAGCCGCTGTTTGAAAAATACGCGACGGAGATCGACTGGAAACTGCTGGCCGCCATCTCCTATCAGGAGTCGCACTGGAATCCGCTGGCCACCTCGCCGACCGGCGTTCGCGGGCTGATGATGCTCACCCGCAATACGGCGGAAAGTCTGAACGTGACCGACCGTCTCGACCCGGAACAGAGCATTCGCGGCGGCGCGCAATATATGTCGCATATGATGCAAAAAATGCCCGACACCATTCCCGACGATGAAAAGATCTGGTTCGCGCTGGCGGCCTACAATATGGGGTACGCCCATTTGCTGGACGCCCGCAAACTGACAGCCAAACAGCAAGGCAATCCGGATAGCTGGGTCGATGTGAAAATACGCCTGCCGATGCTCAGTCAGAAGCGCTACTACACGCAGACGACTTACGGCTACGCGCGCGGACAGCAAGCCTACAGCTACGTGGAAAATATTCGTCGTTATATGGTGAGTCTTGAAGGGTATTTGCTGGAGAAAGAGGCCAGGGCAAAACTGCGGCTGTTGTCGGCGCAGGCTTATCCGGCCGTCGCGCCGGATAAAGTGCCGGAATAAGCCAGAGCCGCGCTTAATTCGAGGCCTTTTTTTCCGCGTCCCGCCGCGCTTTATGCTGCTCGCGGCGCCGGCGGAAAAAATCGCTCAGCGTGGCGGAACATTCGGCGGCCAGGATACCGGAATCGACGGCTATCTGATGATTCATGCCGGGATGGCGCAGAATATCCACCAGCGACCCCGCGGCGCCGGTTTTTTCATCCGCCGCGCCGTATACCAGCCGGCCGATGCGGCTGTGGATCATCGCCCCGGCGCACATAATGCAAGGCTCCAGCGTCACATACAGGGTGGTATGCAGCAGGCGGTAGTTCTGTAACGCCGCCCCGCCCTGCCGCAGCGCCATGATCTCGGCATGGGCGGTGGGATCATGATGCCCGATCGGGCGATTCCAGCCCTCGCCCACCACCTGGTTATCCAGCACCAGCACCGCGCCGACCGGCACCTCGCCTTCATCCTGAGCGCGCCGGGCCAGCGCCAGCGCATGGCGCATCCAATATTCATCATCCAGTACGCGGCTCACGATATCCTCTTACGCTATTTTCAGCTGTCACTTTTGGCGGCGGGCATTATACACGGACAACGCCGGAGAGGAATTACTCCAACTGCTGCAAACTGCCGTTGGGCGTCACCCGCCAGCGATGCTCGCAAAAATAGAGCAGCGGGTTATCCTGTTTACTGTCGCTGTAGCCGCTATAGAGCTTCAGCGGCGCGCCCAGACGCCGTTCCATCTGAATGACTTTTTCCTGCCCCAGACAGCGCAGCGTCAATACCCAGCCGCCGCAGCGCCGGGTAATCTGGCTCCCCATCAGCCGGACGCCGGGCAAAAAAGGCGCATCATGGTAGACCTGCTCCACCAGCCGCTGCGGCGAACCGGTTACCAGCCAGACCTGCGTCTGGGTATCCTGTAAATATTCTTTCAGCCGCTGCTGCACCTGCGGGAAAGGCGTCACCTGACGGCGGAAGTGACTGACGAACAGCTGTTCCAGGCGCAGCAGATTATCTTCGCGGCGGCCAAAAGTAATCGCCCATAACAGCCAGCTCATCGGCCAGCGGGCGGCGCGGCCGCGCACCAGCAAACCGGCGCCGATAACCGGCAATAGCGGGAGCACCAGCAGCAGATTTAGCGGCAACCTCTTGAGCAAAAAACGCAAAAAACTACCGAACATATCCTGTTGATGCAGCGTGCCGTCCAAATCAAAAAACACGATGCGCAGGTCTGGCTTATCACTCAAAACGTCACTCCTTGGCAATCCGTTAACAAAAATAAAAGACGATGTTTTATCGCATCAGGCAATCAGCGCCTCGCGCAGATAGCCATTATGGCGTATCAGCTTCTGCCGTGCGTCTTGCGCGCTCACTCCGCTCAGAATCATCAGAATAGCAGGTTTCACCTCATTCCCCGTCTGCGCCAACGCCTGCCGCGCCGTCTCCGCATCCGCGCCCGTGGCTTCGATGACTATCCGGCAGGCGCGATCCAGCAATTTGACGTTGGTGGCTTTCACATCCACCATCAGATTCTGGTACACCTTGCCCAGCTTAACCATGACGCCGGTGGAAATCATATTCAGCACCAGCTTTTGCGCCGTTCCCGATTTCAGCCGGGTCGATCCCGTCAAGGCCTCCGGGCCGACAACCGGCGAAATGGCCACCTGGGCTTCCCGCGCTATCGGAGAGTGCGGATTGCAGGAGATGGCCGCGGTACGACAGCGCAGACGGCGGGCATAGCGCAAGGCGCCGATAACATAGGGCGTTCTGCCGGACGCCGCCAGGCCGATCACCATATCATCCGCCGTGAGATTGAGCGCGACAAGGTCGGCCTCGCCCAGCGCCGGATCGTCCTCCGCCCCTTCCACCGCGTTAAGCAACGCCCCCGGACCGCCGGCTATCAGGCCGATCACCAGCCCGTGCGGCACCCCAAAAGTCGGCGGGCACTCCGCCGCATCCAGCACCCCCAAGCGGCCGCTGGTTCCCGCTCCGAGATAAATCAGCCGTCCTCCGGCTTGCAGCGCCGCCGTCGCCAAATCGACCGCGTCGGCGATCGCCGGCAATACCTGGCGGATAGCCTCCGGCACCTTTTGATCTTCCTGATTAAAAGCCCGCATCATTTCCAGCGTAGAGAGCTTGTCCAAATCCATCGTGGCGGGATTACGGGTTTCCGATACCAGTTTCCCTAAATGGAGAACACCTGAATTCATCTTGCTTACCTCATGCATTGCGCCGCTCTTTTTCTTGCCGCGTTATCCTGCTGCCATAGTAATCACTTTTTGCCGCTATAAAAGTAAGATATTCTGCAACTATATCTATAACCTGATTTATTCGTCTGCGCGCGGTTGAGACTGCCCGTTGGGCACACAGAGAACATCGGTGCAATACCTCTTGCCTAAGGCATCCTGTTACAAGCTTTTTCTCTTCTGCTGTCTGCTGTTACTGCTGGCGGGCTTTCTGCGCGCGGACTGGGACTTCCCCCTGATTACCCAGCGCACGGAGCAGCTTTACGGCCCCGCCGCGCCGGAAGCCAGACGAAGAATTAACGAATGGCAGGCATTGCTGACCGCCCAACGCAATGCGGGGGAACAACAACAGCTGACAGCCGTGAACCGTTTTTTTAATGACCGCTTGCTGTTTCGCGATGATAGGGTCATCTGGAATCAGGAAGACTACTGGGCCAGCCCCATAGAAGCGCTGCGCAAAGGCGCGGCGGATTGCGAAGACTACGCGATCGCCAAATACTTCACCCTGCGCCAGTTAGGCGTAGCGAGTGAAAAACTGCGTATCACTTACGTAAAAGCGTTGCGTCTTAATCAGGCCCATATGGTGCTTACCTATTATCCGACGCCGACCGCGATCCCACTGGTGCTGGATAACCTGACGGGCAAAATTCAACCTGCGACCCAGCGCACCGACTTACTGCCGGTTTACTCCTTTAATGGAGAGGGATTATGGTTACCGGGCGCCAGCGGCAACAAGCGCGTCGGCGACAGTAAACGGCTTTCGCGCTGGCAGGCGTTATTAACCAAAATGCGCGCCGAAGGATTTTCAATTGAGGAGTAGGATGAGGCTATGTCTCTATACAAACAATTACTGATAGCCATCTGCCTGTTCGTGCTGATTATTTTCAGCGGGAGTTTTTTCGTCAGCCTGGAAAACTCCCGCGAGCATTCCAATAACCAGCTGCGTTCCCACGCGCAGGATGCGGCAACCGCGCTGGGGTTGTCCCTGACGCCGAATATTGACGATCCGGCGATGGTGGAGCTGATGGTCAGCTCCATCTTTGACAGCGGCTACTTTTCCAGCATCCGCGTTCGCGATTTAAAAACGGATAACATTACCCTGGAGCGCACGGCGTCCCCGGAAGTGCCCGACGTCCCGGCCTGGTTTGTGCGGCTGGTTAATCTGCAACCCGGCGCGGGCGAAGCGATAGTCATGCGCGGCTGGGAACAGGCGGCCAAGGTGGAAGTGGTCAGCCACCCGATGTTCGCCGTCACGCGGTTATGGAAAAGCAGTTTGGCCACGCTTATCTGGCTGCTCAGCTGCGGTACGCTCGGGGTGTTGCTCGGGGCGATACTGCTGCGCCGCCAGCTGCGCCCGCTGGACTATATGGTCCAGCAGTCGCTGGCCATTACCCGCCGCGAGTTTCTCAGCCAGCCCGATCTGCCCAGCACGCCCGAGTTCCGCCGCGTGGCGCAGGCGATGAATCTGATGGTCAGCAAGCTGAAAACGCTATTTGAGGAAGAAGCCGAACGCAGCGAGCGCCTGCGTCAGGATGCCTATCAGGACCCGCAGACCGGTCTGGCCAACCGCCGCGCTTTCGATATTCAATTTCAGGACAAACTTGCCGATGACGAGACGTCGCCGGGCTTCCTGATTATGATCCGCATTCAGGATCTATCGGGCATGAACCAGCGGCTGGGAGGACATCGCACCGATACGCTGCTGGCCTCCATCGGACAGATCATCCGCACCACCCAAAAGCAGTACGTCACCACGGAAAGCCTGTCCGCCCGTATCCGCGGCGGCGAATTCGCCCTGCTCTGCCCCGGACTGGTGGATAAGGAAGCCTTCGCCCTGATAGGCGAACTGACGCGCAACATTGAAAGCCTGTATTTGACCGGTGAAACCGACGTCTCCCCGGTGGCCAGATTTTGCATGGTGCCGTTCCGCCCCGGAGATAGCGCGCAATCGCTGCTGATCCACGGCGACCAGGCGCTGACCAGCGCCGAAAGCCACGCCGATACAACCACCGTTGATAAACCGCAACCCTCGGAACAGGTGGAAACCGACCGGCATATGTGGTTTAACCGCCTCGATCCGATACTGGAACAGGAACGGCTACAGCTTTTCCTGCAACCGGTGGTGGAGTGTCTCAATCCGGATAAGGTGCTGCATCATAAGGTGCTGGCGAGAATTGAGGATGAACAGGGAAACAGTATTGCCGCGGGCCGCTTTCTGCCGTGGGTACAGCGTTTTGGCTGGAATACCCGGCTGGATCAGGCGATGCTGAAACTGGTATTGGATTATCTGCGCCGGCATGAGGGAACGCTGGCGTTAAGCCTCTCCTGCAACACCGTCCTCGACCTGTCTTTAATGGCTCGATTACTGGCGCCGTTGAAACAGCAGCCTCATCTGGCCGGACGTCTGATTCTGGAATTAGATGAGAATCAGCTGCCGGATTCCACGCAGTTCGATGCGTTAATCAAGCTGCTGAACGAATATGGCTGCGCGCTGGGGCTTCAGCACTTCGGCGGCCGCTTTAATATGATCGGCAATTTATCGCAATGGGGTCTGGCTTACCTGAAAATAGACGGCAGCTATATCCGCGATATCGATCGTGAAGAAGATAAAAAAATGTTTATTGAAGCAATGTATCGCGCCACCAATAGCATAGCGTTGCCGCTTATCGCCGAACGCGTGGAAACAGCCGGCGAATTGGCCGTGCTCCAGGAAATGGGGCTGCAAGGGGCGATGGGACGTTTACTGGGAGAACCGGCGCCGGCCGCGAAGTGACGGTCAGACGGCCAAATGAAAACGGCCCCAGCGGGCCGTTTTTCATATCTACCATTGCGATAATCAGAACATACCGTCTTCATCATCGCCGATCAGCTTGTTCAATCCGCCGTTCAACGCTTCACGCGCCTGTGCCCGACCAATCAGCTTTAACTGCGCCGCCGGCGGAAAATCAGTAATACTGATCACCCCTTTATTAATGAGTACCTGAATCAAATCTTCAAGTACCCGCACCATTTCCAGGTCGCTCTGGCGCAGCTGTTGCAAACCGTCCAGCGCCGTTTGATGACTTTCGTACCACGCCAACGCCTCCGTTGAGTCCTCAGCCAGTTCACCATTCATTTCAGGAAAAGGACGCTTCTCAATCCTGATCAGGTGACCGTTACCATTACGCTGGATATAAAACATACTCAGAGACCTTGTTAAGCGTTCTTGATAAAGAAAGGAACCCCATCGCCTGAGGTTCCACTCTACGCAATGCCCCGTCAGCCCTGGGATTGTTCCGGCTTGCTGACTAAACTTTCCAGAGACGGCAACGCACCGCTATAGTGATCAAGCGTAATGGATACCGCCACCGTGCCTCCGCTGTCGCCCGTGAAATTGCCTTCCGTGCTGACTTCAATCGTCGGCGAGCCATTGCTTTCCGTAATGCGGATATAGTTGCTGATATCGGTTCCTTCTTCCAGCTCGCCGACCAGATCGCTTAAGTCGATCCTGTCGCCTTCGCCGATATTGAAGTCTTTGATAACGTCATGGCCGACATCCCCGGCCTGCCACTTAAAGATGTCAGCCCCGGCACCGCCGGTCAACACGTCATCGCCCGCGCCGCCGATCAGAATATCGTCGCCGGTCCCGCCGAGCAGAGTGTCGTTGCCGTCGCCGCCATACAGGATATCATTGCCCGCGCCGCCGATCAGCGTATCATCGCCGCCCTGACCATACAGAATGTCGTCGCCTGCTCCACCGTTCAGAATATCGTTGCCGTCACCTGTTGATGACAGGTTGAATTCATCGCTGTGGGCGACGATATAATCGTGCATCGACTTGGCGGTTACCGAGGACGTATCGCCGTCCGTCGTTTTGTCGGCGATATACTGCTGTAAGGCGTTATATCCGTTGCTTTCAATATGATTAAACTTGACCACGTCGCCGAATATAATGTCGTGCCCGATCCCGCCGGAAACCGTATCATCCCCCGCCGGCAACTGGGTATTGCTCCCCAGTATCGCCTCACCGAGAGCGGAAGGATCGATATCGGACTGCACCTGGCCGTCGCTGTCGAAATGCTGGAGGTCGGCGGCGCTCAGGCTCTTACCCAGACCAATCGCCTCAACGACGGACAGCGCGCCAAGGATGGCGAACGTGTTGATGGAGTTTGTCCAGGTGGCGGGGCTGGTTCCATTCCCCCATCCCGCGCGGTAGGAGGCTTCAAAGGTACCGTCGCCCTGCGCGCGCAGTTGCCCGATAACCTTATCCGACCATCCCCATCGATTCTGAGAATATTGATAGACGTTGCCAGCAGCATCAATCAGCGTACGCTCAAAGCCGCCGATATTCACGGTAACCACATCGCCCGCCTGATAATTATCCACATCCAGAATATCGTCCAGCCGCAGCGTATTTCCCCACCGGTCGGTGGCGATGGCCGGGTTGGTAATCTCATTGCCTTGATAATACGTCGGCTGGCCGTCGGTAATAAAATAGGTCAGATTATTGCCGGCATTGCCGGTTACCTGATCGCTTAGGAACCAGTTGGCCGTCGCTTTAAATACATCCTCATAGTTGGTGCCGCCGCCGGCCCTCATGCTGTCAAGCGTGGCGGTCAATTTCGACAGCGCATCGCTGTCCGCCAGATTGACGGACACCGTCTGCTGCACCTGGCTGTCGAAGTCCGCCAGGAACACATTCACCGTTCCCGCATTGTCGCCGCCCGCGCTCTCGATCAGACTATTAAACACTTTCGTCAACTGCGCCCGCGCATTGGCCATATCCGCGTCAGTCATACTGCCGGACGAATCGACGATAAAGGCGATGTTATAGTTCTCGCCGTCCACCACCTGCAGACCTGCGACGTCGGAAACGACGATATCATTGCTAAGCGTCCCGCTAATATCATCATCACCGGTAGAACCGACGATCACCCCATACTGCTCGACCTCTTCCGATGAGTAACCCACCGCCGAGTCATGATTCAGCGACTCGGTCGATGTCGCTTCGGCAATAACATCGAACTTGCCTGCCGACACCGGCACGCGAATGCTGATATCTGCGGTGAACGACTGCGCGTTGCCGGTATTGGGGATCAGATAGGTTCCCTCGTCGCCCACGGTATAAAGCACCGTATCGCCGGAAAGGATTTGCGTGCCGGACGGCAGACCGGACAGGGTAATGCCGGACAGCGTTTCGCTGCCGTCGGTATCCGTCAACGCGGCGGAGACTGTGATGGAATGCGCTTGATAGCCGCTTTGCGCCGGGATCACTTCGACCGTGGTGGTGCCGTCGTTATCCGCCACATAGCTGGAGCCATCGCCGTAGATCACGCCTTCCAACTGGTTGCCGCTGCTGATTAGCTGCCCGTTGCCGTAAACGTTCACCCCGTCGAACGTATTCACATTGCTGGCGGCATTGTTGTTGGTCGAGTTGCTGACGCTGTATTTGGACGTATCGCCGTCCTGAAGGAAGATATAGTCCGGCGACGTGCCGCTGGCTTCCGAAGCGCCGTTGCCGCTGACCTGATTCAGGCCGCGCTTGGTGCCGTCCTGGATATAGCCGGAACCGTCATGCACCACATAGACATCTGAGTAGCTACCGCTGCCGTTGATATTCCCCTGATTGTAATAGGCAATGACGCCGTTACCAACCACCTCGGGAACCGGATCCCCCTGCGTCAGCCAGACGCGCACGCCATCGCCGATAGCGACGATCTTGCCGTCCTGAACATCGAATCCGCCGTTTTCGCTGCCGCCGTTGACCTTGATCGTCCCCGGTATAAACGTAGTTTCACCACTGGCGATGGTCAGGCTGACATCCGGCGCATCCGCCACCGGCGTGATATTGATATTTAACGACGCGCTATCGCCAACGTTGCCGGCGCTATCGATCGGCTGATACGCAAATCCGCTGTAAGGAGCGCCGGCGGCATTAGCCGCCGCTTCAAATCTCAAATCGCTATTTTCCGCCGTAAACACCTGCCCGACGCTCACCGCTTTCCAGCTACCGCCATCGTTAAAGTACAGGGTTCCCTCGCTGGCGGGCGGCAGAGCAGATATAACGATACTGGCGGTGTCGGCGGAGGCCCCAAGGTCGCTCCAGCCAATATGCAGCGGCGTATCTTCCGAACCGGTCACGGAACTATCGTTAGCAACCGGCGGCGTAGTATCCGCGACCGTAGCCGGCGCGCCCAGCCGCAGATCTTCAAAGGTTTTGCCCGTCACGCCGGCATCAACGAGGCCCAGCGTAACGCTGCCCGCATCGGCGCTCTGCGCCAGCACGGTATAGGCCGCACTCTGCTCGCCGGCCCGGATGGTCACCGTGTCGCCATTGCTAAGGGTGACCAGCAGATCGTCGGCCAGCACCCGATCCACCTTGACGGTAAATACCGCCTCCTGCGCTTCGGTCATATCGCCGTTGCCAGCGATCGTCACGTTGACGGTGTCGATGGTATCGGTGACGTTTACCGTCGCATCGCCGCCCAACTGCAGATCTTCAAAGACCTTGCCGGCCACTTCCGCCTTGTCGAGGCCCACGGTGACGCTGCCCGCATCGACGTACACATCATCGCCCTGCGCCGGCACGGTGTAGGCTGCGCTCTGCTCGCCGGCCAGGATGGTGACCCTGTCGCCATTGCTCAGGGTGACCACCAGATCGTCGGCCAGTACCCGGTCAACCTTGATGGTAAAGACTGCATTCTGTGCTTCGGTGACGTCGCCGTTGCTATCGATCGTCACGTTGACCGTATCCACCGTATCGGTAACGGTCACTGTCGCTGTATCGCTGGTATCCAATTGCTCAAAGTTATGCTCGCCCGCGTCGGTTACGCTTAGCGTGTAGCTTTCGCCGTCTTGATAAACATCGTCGTTTTGTACTGCAAAGGCGCTCGAAGTGCCCATCGTCGCTCCGGCTGCAAAGGTAATGGTGGCACCATTGCTCAACGTCACCGTAAAGTCGCGATCGGTGGGATTACTCAGTGTGGCGCTAACGGTGGCACTGTCGCTGCCTTCCGCTACCGTAATATCACCCAGCGTTAGCGTGGTGGTATCTACCGTGTCGGTCACCGTCACTGTCGCGGTATCGCTGGTATCCAGTTGCTCAAAGTTATGCTCGCCCGCATCGGTTACGCTTAGGGTGTAACTTTCACCATCCTGGTAAACATCGTCGCTCTGTACCGCAAAAGCGCTTGAGGTACCCGTCGTTTCCCCGGCCGCAAAGGTAATGGTGGCGCCATTGCTTAGCGTCACGGTAAAGGCACGATCGGTCGGGTTACTTAGCGTGGCGCTAACGGTGGCGCTATCGCTCCCTTCCGCTACCGTGATATCACCCAGCGTTAGCGTGGTGGTATCTACCGTGTCGGTCACCGTCACTGTCGCGGTATCGCTGGTATCCAGTTGTTCAAAGTTATGCTCACCGGCATCCGTCACGCTCAGGGTGTAGCTTTCGCCGTCTTGATAGACATCGTCGCTCTGCACTGCAAAAGCGCTTGAGGTACCGGTTGTTGACCCGGCTGCAAAGGTAATGGTCGCGCCATTGCTTAACGTCACGGTAAAGTCGCGGTCGGTAGGATTACTCAGCGTGGCGCTAACGGTAGCACTATCGCTACCTTCCGCCACGGTCACATCACCCAGCGTCAATGTGGTGGTATCTACGGTATCGGTAATATTTACCGTCGCATCGCTACCCAGTTGTAAATCTTCAAAGGTTTTACCGGCTACGCTGGCATCGGTAAGACCCAGCGTTACGCTACCCGCATCGGCGTACACATCGTCGCCCTGCGCCGGCACGCTATAAGCCACACTCTGCTCACCGGCCTGGATAGTAACCTGCTCACCGTTGCTCAAGGTGACCACCAGATCGTCGGCCAGTACTCGGTCAACCTTGATGGTAAACACTGCGTCCTGTGCTTCGGTCACGTCGCCGTTGCTATCGATCGTGACATTTACAGTGTCGACTGTATCGATGACGGTCACCGTGGCTTCATTACTGGTCAGTTGCTCGAAGTTATGCTCACCCGCATCCGTTACACTTAGGGTGTAACTTTCACCGTCCTGATAAACATCGTCGCTCTGTACTGCAAAAGCGCTTGAGGTACCGGTTGTTGACCCGGCTGCAAAGGTAATGGTCGCGCCATTGCTTAACGTCACGGTAAAGGCACGATCGGTGGGATTACTTAGGGTGGCGCTAACGGTAGCCGCGTCACTACCTTCCGCCACCGTGATATCGCCCAGCGTCAGCGTGGTGACATCGGTGGTATCACTGATCTGCACCGTAGCCGGGGCACCCAAGTGTAAATCTTCAAAGGTTTTGCCGGCCACTTCCGCCTTGTCGATACCTACGGTGACACTGCCCGCATCGACGTATACATCATCGCCCTGCGCCGGCACGCTATAAGCCGCACTCTGCTCGCCGGCCAAGATGGTGACCTGCTCGCCATTGCTTAGGGTGACCACCAGATCGTCGGCCAGTACCCGGTCAACCTTGATGGTAAAGACTGCATCCTGTGCTTCGGTGACGTCGCCGTTGGACTCGATGGTGACGTTGACGGTGTCCACCGTATCGGTGATCGTAACGGTGGCTTCATTGCTGGTCAGTTGCTCGAAGTTATGCTCACCGGCGTCGGTCACACTTAGGGGGTAGCTTTCGCCGTCACGATAGACATCATCGTCCTGCACCGCAAACGCGCTCGAGGTACCGGTTGTCGCTCCGGCCGCAAAGGTGATGGTGGCCCCGTTGCTTAACGTCACGGTAAAGTCGCGATCGGTAGGGTTACTCAGCGTGGCGCTGACGGTAGCGCTGTCGCTGCCTTCCGCCACAGTCACATCGCCCAGCGTTAACGTGGTAACATCGGTGGTATCACTGATCTGTACCGTAGCCGGGGTACCCAGTTGTAAATCTTCAAAGGTTTTGCCGACCACTTCCGCCTTGTCGAGACCCACAGTGACACTGCCCGCATCGACGTACACATCGTCGCCCTGCGCCGGCACGCTATAGGCCGTACTCTGCTCGCCGGCACGGATAGTCACCTGCTCGCCATTGCTTAGGGTAACCACCAGATCGTCGGCCAGTACCCGGTCAACCTTGATGGTAAAGACTGCATCCTGTGCTTCGGTGACGTCGCCGTTGCTATCGATCGTCACGTTGACAGTATCCACCGTATCGGTAACGGTCACTG